>NZ_SDLS01000077.1:0-1129 GCF_004522315.1 Amycolatopsis sp. CFH S0740
CTAGTGTCCTGCGTCGTAAATTCGTCGCTAGTTAGACTCTGATGG
Source organism: Amycolatopsis sp. CFH S0740 (assembly GCF_004522315.1). Lineage (NCBI taxonomy): Bacteria > Bacillati > Actinomycetota > Actinomycetes > Pseudonocardiales > Pseudonocardiaceae > Amycolatopsis > Amycolatopsis sp. CFH S0740. The sequence continues at coordinate 46 of NZ_SDLS01000077.1, forward strand.
TATGTCTGATGGTGTTGCGGGACGTCGGGGTCCGAAGCTCGAGCCGGTGGTCCTCACCGACGAGGAACGGTCGACGTTGGAAGGCTGGGTGCGTCGGCGAAAGTCTGCTCAGGCTTTGGCTGCGCGGTCGCGGATCGTGCTGGCGTGCGCTGAGGACGGCGTGCCGCCGGTCGTGGGCGTCGCGAAGGATCTCGGCGTGTCGCCGGACATGGTCCGCAAGTGGCGGCGACGCTTCCTGGCGCGCCGTCTCGACGGGCTGGTCGACGAGCCGCGGCCCGGCCGTCCTCCGGTGGTCGGGGTCGAGGACGTCGAAGCGGTCGTGGTGGCGACCCTGGAGGAAATCCCGAAGGACGCCACCCATTGGTCACGTGCCTCGATGGCGCAGCGCAGCGGCTTGTCCAGGTCGACTGTCGGCCGGATCTGGCGGAAGTTTCAGCTCAAGCCGCACCTGACCGACACTTTCAAGCTCTCCGCCGACCCGCTGTTCGTGGAGAAAGTGCACGACGTTGTCGGGTTGTATTTCAATCCGCCCGACGGCGCGATCGTCCTTTCCGTTGACGAGAAGTCGCAGATCCAGGCTCTGGACCGGTCCCAGCCGGTGCTCCCGATGATGCCCGGCATGCCTGAGCGTCGCACCCACGACTACGTCCGCAACGGCCTGACCACGCTGTTCGCGGCGTTCGACGTCGCCACCGGCGAGGTCATCAGTTCCCTGCACCGCCGGCATCGGGCCGCGGAGTTCAAGAAGTTCCTCGTCAAAATCGACAAGGAGGTCCCTGCCCATCTTCAGATCCATCTGATCTGCGACAATTACGGCACCCACAAAACACCGGCTATCCGGGCATGGCTGGAACGCCACCCTCGATTTCATATGCATTTCACCCCAACCGGTTCTTCCTGGATCAACCAGGTCGAGCGGTGGTTCGGCTTCCTCGCCGATCAGCAGATCAGGCGCGGCGCCCACAAGAACGTCCAGAACCTCGAAGCCGACATCCGCTCGTGGATCACGCAATGGAACGACAACCCCAGGCCCTTCATCTGGACCAAGACCGCCGCGGAGATCCTCGAGTCACTCGCCAACTTC
>NZ_SDLS01000078.1:0-618 GCF_004522315.1 Amycolatopsis sp. CFH S0740
CGCCCCGGCTCGACCGGGCCCTGGCCCGGCTGCGCGCCGCCGGCGCCACCCTGGTCCTGGTCGACGGCACCCTGGTCCGCACCCGGCGGCGCACCGGGAAAGCCAACCGCCGCCACTACAGCGGCAAGCACAAACGCCACGGCCTCAACGTCCAGGCCCTGACCGACACCCGCGGCCGGCTGCTCTGGATCTCCTGCGCGCTGCCCGGCAGCACCGCCGACATCACCGCCGCCCGCCGCCACAATCTCCTCGACCGCCTCCGCGCCGCCGGTCTCGCCCTCGGCGGCGACAAGGGCTACCACGGGCTGCACAAAGACCTCCGCGTCCTCGCCGCGGACACCGGCGACGCCGGCCAGGGCCAGATCGTGATCACGCCCGTCAAAGCCGAGACCAACCGGCCCCTCACCGACGCCGAGAAACTCTCGAACTCCGTTTTCAACGGACTGCGCTGCGCCGTCGAACGAGCCTTCGCCGCCCTCAAAACCTGGCGGATCCTCGACAAACTACGCCTCAACCCCCGCCACGCCACCACCCTGCTCCGCGCACTGCTCGTCCTCGTTCAACACCACCAAAAAACACCCCACCCAACACCCTGACCAGCACAAACCAGGATGAAAA
>NZ_SDLS01000079.1:0-611 GCF_004522315.1 Amycolatopsis sp. CFH S0740
TTGACGAAGATCTGGCCTTTGCCGTTGCCGGAGGCGACGCCGAGGTCGGCTTCGCGGGCTTCGCCGGGGCCGTTGACGACGCAGCCCATGACCGCGACGCGCAGCGGGATTTCCATGCCTTCCAGGCCGGCGGTGACCTGGTCGGCGAGGGTGTAGACGTCGACCTGGGCGCGTCCGCAGGAGGGGCAGGACACGATCTCCAGCTTGCGGGGCCGCAGGTTGAGCGACTGCAGGATCTGGGTGCCGACCTTGACCTCTTCGACCGGCGGCGCGGACAGCGAGACCCGGATGGTGTCGCCGATGCCCTGGCGCAGCAGCGCGCCGAACGCGACGGCGGATTTGATGGTGCCCTGGAACGCGGGCCCGGCCTCGGTGACGCCCAGGTGCAGCGGGTAGTCGCACTGGTCGGCGAGGATTTCGTAGGCGCGGACCATCACGACGGGGTCGTTGTGCTTGACCGAGATCTTGATGTCGTGGAAGTCGTGCTCGGCGAAGAGGGAGGCTTCCCACATCGCCGATTCGGCGAGGGCTTCCGGGGTGGCCTTGCCGTATTTCTCGAGCAGCCGCTTGTCCAGCGAGCCGGCGTTGACGCCGATCCGGATCGGCGTGCC
>NZ_SDLS01000008.1:0-338137 GCF_004522315.1 Amycolatopsis sp. CFH S0740
AACACCCTGACCAGCACAAACCAGGATGAAAAATCCTCATTGGGGCGCTCGCCACCGCGAACCCGCCGCAACCAACCACCCAAGCCGCGTCCCGCCCGCCCCACCGCAGCCGATGCACCCAACGAGCCAAGGCACCCACACCCCCGCAACCCCGATACACAGCCAAAAACACGGCGCGGGGGTGCTTGTCAAGGCATCTTTCCCGCCTTGACAAGCACCCCCGCGCCGTAGTCACACTCAGGCTGAGGGGTGGTGGGCCAACCTCAAACGCAATGTCGCCGCCAGGCGACGAGCCGACCGAGCTGCCCAGGAAGCTCAAACACAAACCCCACCCAGGACAGCCGCAGCCTCCACAACCATCCCGTCCACCTCCCCCACCAATCGCTCGATCTCCCCCCACCACCGCGAATCCCGCCCCGAATCCGGAATCAGCGAAGTCCCCACCAGCAACAACAACGTGTCCACCTCATAAGCCCGATCCGCCAACCGCAACAACGGCACCGGATCCCCGCCCGCATCCGCGGCAGCAAAACGACAAGCCGCATGCCCCAGCTCCCGGCACACCGTCCGCAACCGCTCGCGCACCGCGTCCGCGCACGGGTCCGCTCGAGGACCGCCGGTCCGGATATTCCACGCCACCGAAAGCAGACAGCGCCCGGCATCGTCCATCGCGGTGTTCGTCACCGGGCGAGTGTGGAAGCACCCTCCCCGCCGCGGGTGACCCGACACGCGCTGCTCACCGCATCGAGTGAAGCAACCGCACCGTCGCGTCGAGCGGCAGGCGATCGTCCGCCGCGCGCGCGAGGAAATCCTTGATCCGCTGGCCGTCCGGGGTCAGCGAATCCACGTCGTTGACTTCCGCGCTCGCCGCTTCCAACGTCCCCAGCCCGGCATTGTGGTGTGCGTCCCGGACCGCGTTCCGCAGCACCGCCAGCTCAGCCGCCGACGGCCCCCGCTTCTCCGCCCGCAACCGCTCGACAATCCGAAGCACCTGCGGCGAATGCGCGGCCAACGACTGCCGCCCAGCAAACGACGCCACCATCCGCGGTGTCGCGCCCGCCGAGGCAGGCGGCGGTGGCACCTCGACCGCCTCGCCGACCACTCGCAGACTCTCCAGCGCCGCAGCACGCCGGCGTTCACTCTCGCGCACGCGCGCGAGCGGATCCTTCCGCCGGGACGCCGCGATCGAGCGAGCGTCCGCCCGGGCCCACTCCCCCACGTCGGTCAGGCGCGAGCGCCGTTGGTACGTGCCCTCGTCGGCAGCCTGCTTGCGCCGGTTCGCGAGCCAGGCCTCGAAGGTCTGCCCGCGCCGGGGCGGCTCGCGCACCTCAGCCAGGTCGGCGGCCGACTCGTCGGCGAACCAGGCCTTCATCCGCGAGCGCAGGAAGTCGCCCGGCTTCTCGCTCGCGCGGCGCGGCCGCTGCCGGGTCCCGTCGGGCAGCGCGCTCATCGCGATCAGCAGCGCGTCCGGGCAGTATCCGTTGGAGTACCAGAACTCCAGCTGCCGCTCGACGTCGTCGCGTTCCTCCCGCGTCAGCCGCTCGGACACCCAGCCCATGCGGCGGACCAGCACGCCCGTCGACTGGGCGCGTTCGCGCGCGTCGGCGGGCACGACCGTGGACGGCCACTCCTGATCCGCGATCCGCACCATGCCGCACCTCCCTTTGCCGACGACGCCTACGTTATCCCCCCGCACCGACAATTACCCGGCCCGCCGCAGCACCGCCACCGTGTTCGCCGCCACGATCACCCCGATCGCCGCCCACGCGACGGCGTCGAGCCGCTGGTCCAGCAGCACCAGCCCGACGAGCGCGGCCATCACCGGGTTGACGCTCATGAACGCCCCGAAGAACTGCGTCGGCACCCGGCGCAACGCCATCAGGTCGACGAGAAACGGCAGCGCCGACGACAGCAGCCCGGCGGTGAGCGCCGCCGCGAGCGCGCCGGGCGTCGGCGGGTGGTGCAGCATCGCGAACACCCCGATCGGCACGTACAGCAGACCGGACACCCCGGCCGCGGCAGCCGAACCCGCCGCCCCGGGCAGGCGTCGGCCGACGGTCCGGTTCAGCAGGATGTAGCAGGCCCAGCACGACGCGGCGACCAGCGCGAGCCCCATCCCGAGGTAGTCGGTGCTCGGCTGCGGCCGCATCAGCGCGCCGACCGCGACCGCGGCGGCCACCGCGCACGCCAGGTCCGTCCGGCGCCGGGAGCCGGCCAGCGCGATCGCCAGCGGGCCGAGGAATTCCAGCGTCACGGCCAGTCCGAGGCCGATCCGGTCGACGGCGGTGTAGAGCGACAGGTTCATCGTCGCGAACACCGCGGCCAAAGCGAGCACCGGCCACCACTGCCGCGCGGTGAAGCTCCGCAGCCGCGGCCGTCCGACCGCGAGCAGCACCACCGCCGCCACCCATTGGCGGACCGCCACCACGCCCGGCGGGCCGAGCACCGGGAACGCGAGCGCCGCGGTCGCCGCGCCGACCTGGTTCGACAGCGCGCTTCCGAGCAGCATCGCGGCGCCGGCCGCCCGGGCGTCGCCGCCGCGCGTGCGCGGAGCCAGTTCCGTAGTCGCCATGCGGTCGAGCATGCGACCGGCCGATCCATGCGCAAAATGCATTGACCGCATCAGCGATACGCTGGACGCATGGATCTGGAGCTGCGCCAGCTGCGCTGCCTCGTGACGATCGTGGACGCGGGCACGTTCACCGACGCCGCGCTGGAACTCGGCGTCTCGCAGGCGGCGGTATCCCGGAATCTGGCGTCGCTGGAACGGGTTCTCGGCGTGCAGCTGCTGCATCGCACCAGCCGGAGCCTCGAGCCGACGACCGCGGGCGTCCAGGTGCTCGCCCGCGCCCGGCATCTGCTCGCCGAGGCCGACGACCTCGTCCGCGAGGCGACCACCGGGCACACGCGGCTGCGCATGGGCCACGCGTGGTCGGCGATGGGCAGGCACACCGCGGAATTCCAGCGCCGCTGGGCTGCCCGGTATCCCGATGTCGAACTGCTGCTCGTGCGCGCCAACACGGCGACCGCCGGGCTGGCGGAAGGACTCGTCGATCTCGCCGTGGTGCGCCACCAGGTGCCGTCGGGCAAGTACGCGCACGCGACGGTAGGCCACGAGGACCGCTACTGCGCCATGGCCGTCGACGATCCGCTCGCCGGGCGCCGCACCGTCACGCTCGCCGATCTCGCGTCGCGGCTGCTGGTGATCGATCCGCGCACCGGAACCACTTCCGCCGAGCTGTGGCCGCCGGAATCGCGCCCGCGGATCGAGTACACGCACGACGTCGACGACTGGCTCGCCGCCATCGCCACCGGCCGCTGCGTCGGCGTCACCCCGCATTCCACGGTGACGCAGTATCGCCGCGACGGCATCGTGTACCGCCGGGTCCGCGACGCCCCGCCGGTGCCGGTCCAGCTCGCGTGGCGCGCCCACGATCCGCATCCGGCCACGCACGCCGCGGTCGCGTTGCTCGGCGAGCTGTACCGGAAGCCGCCAAAAACCTCTATCGCGCGCCCGCGATAGTCCACTGTGGATCTTGAACCCGGGGCGATCATTTTCCGTTGACGCGGCGGCGCGGGGCGGCAATGATGAAGTCGTCCAGCCACGAAAGGAACCCACGGAATGCCGCGTCGCACCGAACGCATGCACCTGTCGGGCATTCCCGGCTCCGCGCCATGACGTGGCCTGCCACGCCGTGAGCGAGGAGCCGCCCGCCGGAACGCCGGCCGGGCGGCTTTTGCGTTCGCGGCCCGTTCAGCCCCGAAAGGAGGTGCCCGTCGCCATGGGAGTCCTGGTTCTCAATGCCGGCTACGAGCCCCTGCACACCGTCTCGCTCCCCCATGCCATCCGGATGCTGGTCCGCCAGGTCGCGGTCGTCCACGAAAGCGACGGGCCGGACCTCGGCGTCTTCCCGCGGCCGAAGGTGGTGCGGCTGCTGCGCTACGTCGTGATGAAATGGCGCTATTCCGGGCCGCCGCGCTGGTCGCGTACCGGCGTGCTGCGGCGAGACCGGCACACGTGCGCCTACTGCGGGCGCCGGGCCACCACGGTCGACCACATCACGCCGGTGTCGCGCGGCGGTCCGCGCACGAGCTGGCTCAACACCGTCGCGGCGTGCGGCGGGTCGGCGCGCAGCTGCAACGCGCGCAAGGCCGACCGCACGCCCGCCGAAGCCGGGCTGACGCTGCGTTTCCCGCCGCGCGTCCCGCGGTGGGAGGAGCTGCATCCGCTGGCCGGACTGTCCACATGAGACTCGCGCTAGGCTGTAACTCGTGAAGGGCTTGCTGCTGCGGCTGTCCGCGGTCGATTCCGGCGCGGAAACGGCGGTGCGCGTCATCGCGTATTTCGACGAGCTGATCGCCCGGCGCGCGACGCTGCCGGATTTGCTGCGCGCCACGGCTTTTCTCGCGGAATGCGCAGCCGGGATTCGCCGTGCGGACGGAACCGTGCTCCGGTACCGGCCGACCGGCGAACCCGGCGGCGACGGCCCGGTTCCGCCCGGCGCGGTCGTCGCGGATCTCGACGGCGCCGGGCGGGTCTGGCTGGAACGCGCGGGAGAACCGGGACCGCTCGACGATCTGGTGCTCGAACGGCTCGCGATCTCGGCTAAAATGCTCAACCCGGTCGAACCGCCGCCTGCCGCACCACATCTCGCCGACCCGGCGCTGGTCGAGCTGGTGCTGGGCGAGCAGGCGGCGGACGAGGACCGAGCGCGGGCGCTGACCCTGCTCGGCCTGGACACCGCGCGTCCGCTGCGAGTGGTGGCGGTCGCTTCGGGCGCGGGTCGCGATGCCGGCGCGGACGCGGTCGCGCTCGTCGCCCGCGGCAAACCGCTCGGCGCGCGGGTGGCCGTGGTCGGCGGGGTGGCCGCGGTGCTGGTGCAACCGCGCGAGGGCCCGGATTCGGTTGTCCCGACGCTGAACGAGACGTTGGCGTTGCGGGCCAAGGACCGCACGCTGCCCCGGGTGGGAGTCGGCGACGCGGTGGACGGCCTCGAAGCCCGGCGCTCGTGGCTGCAAGCCCGTCTGGCACAACGGTTCGCGGCGACGGGGCGGCCGTTGATCGTGCACGAAGACCTCGGCGCGGTGACACTGCTGGCGGAAATCCCAGTCGAGCACCTGCGCGCGCAGCCGGACGTGCTGGCGTTGAACGCGCTCGCCGAGAGCGGCGATCTGGAAACGCTGGAAGCCTTCTGCCGCACCGGTTCTCTCCGCCAGGCGGCGATCGCGCTGCACCGGCACCACAGTTCGGTGGCGGCGCGGCTTGCGCACGTGGAGGACGCACTGGGATGGTCGCTGGACGACCCGGCGGGACGATTCCGGGCGCGGCTAGCGTTGGCGGCGCGGAGATTGGCGAAAAGCGAGATCTCGTGAGTGTCCATGCCGGTTCTCACCGGAACAGACACTCACGAGAACCCCGGCCTCAGCCCTCCTCGACCCCCAGCACCCGAGCCAGCACCGCCCGTCGCTCCGCGGTCTCCCGGCGGCTCACCGTCGCGTGCTGGATCACCCCGGAACCGTGGAATGTCCCTGGGAACAAGTGCAGTTCCGTAGGCACCCCAGCCGCCAGAAGGCTTTGCGCGTAAGCGATTCCCTCGTCGCGCAGCGGGTCGAACTCCATCACCGACACATAAGCAGGCGGCAACCCCGAAAGATCCGTCGCCCGGGCAGGCGCCGCATAAATCGGGACGTCCGAACCGCCGCGCTTGACCGCTTCGCCGAGGTAGTAGTCCCAGCTCGTCTCGGCGGCTCCGCGGTGCCAGATCGGCGTGTCCGCGAACCGGCGCATGCTGCCGGTCTCGAGGCGGTCGTCCAGTTCGGGCACGGCGAGGAACTGGAACGCGATCGCCGGGCCGCCGCGGTCGCGGGCCAGCAGGGCGAGCGCCGCGGCCAGTCCGCCGCCCGCGCTCACGCCGTACAGCACCACCTTTTCCGGGTCGACGCCCAGTTCGTCCGCGTGCTTGACCGACCATTCGAGCGCCGCGTAGCAGTCCTCCAGCCCGGCCGGGTACGGGTTCTCCGGCGCGAGCCGGTACTCGACCGACACGATCACGACGCCGAGGTCCCTGGCCAGTTCGAGGTTGGCCGCGTGGTCCACCTCCAGGTCGCCCAGCGCGAAACCGCCGCCGTGGATGTCGAACACCAGCGCCTTCGTCGCGACGCGATCGGGCGTGTACACGCGGATCGGGATGTCGCCTTCGGGACCGGGCACGGACTCGTCGCGCGTGCTTACTCCGGTTTCGTCGAAGTCTCCTTGCATCGTGGCGATCAGCTCGGCCATGCCCGCCCGCGCGGCAGCGATGTCGTGAAGGTCGACCTCGGGCAGCATCGGGACCGCGGCGGCGATTTCGGGATCGAACGGATAACTCATCGACGGCCTCCGTCTTCCAGGGGAAGACTCCATCGTGCCGAAATCCCGGACCCGGCGGGCACCGCCACGCGTCGCGTACCGCGCGCATTCCTCCCGCCGACTGGCGCGCGCCCCGCCTCAGCGCCCCACTTTCTTCCAGATCACCACGATCCCGACGACCGCCACCAGCACCGCCCCCAGCACGATCAGCCCCTTCACGAACAGATCGTGCACGAGGTGCTGCAGCATCTCGTCCCCGTCGGCGAGCAGGACCGCGTTCACCGGCCGGACCGCTTCCGGCCCGGGTCCTCGTCCAGCCACCGCGCGGCCTGGCGCACGACCTCGCCGCCGACCCGCCCGCGCATTCCCCGCGCCCCGCGCCGGTCCATCGCCCTGGCCGCGGATTTCGCCAGCACCGCCGCGCCTTCGCGCACGCGCTCCCCCTTGCCGCGCCGCCGCAGCGAAACGATCAGTGCGAACGCGCCCAGCCCGACGACCACGACGATCCCGGCGATGATGCCGAACCGGATCAGCAGGATGTTCAGCACCGTCTCCACAGCGCACCCCTTTCTGTCACACCTGTGATACAAACCGTTTCTATCACGGCTGTGATATAAAAGTCCAGTGCCTAGAGTGGTGGACGGGGAAGAGCGGCGCGCGCACATCGCCGACGCGGTGCTGCGGCTGGCCGCGAAGGACGGGCTGCACGCGGTCTCGCTGCGCGCGGTGGCGGCGGAATCGGGCCTGAACATCGGTTCGGTGCGGCATTACTTCGACAGCCAGCACGCGCTGATGCGGTTCGCGATGCGCACCACGATCGACCGGACGACCGCGCGGCTCGTCGAACACCGCGAGAAGATCGGTTCGCTGTCGGAGCTGCCGCCGGACGAGGCCGTCGACCAGCTCGCCGAGTTCCTGTCCGAACTGCTGCCGCTGGACGAACGACGGCGCACCGAGGTGACCGTGCTGGTCGAATTCCTGATGGCCGCGCGCGCCGATCCGGGGCTGGACGACCTGGCCCGGGAAGCGGTCCAGGGCACCGTGACGCTGGCCCGCCGCATCCTCGACGCCCAGGCCCGCAGCGGCCGCTTCGAGCCGAAGGACCCGGAAGTCGAGGCACCCCGGCTGGCCGCACTGCTGGACGGGCTCGCGTTCCGGGCCGTGCTGCAGCCGGGACTCACCTCGCCGGAGGAGTGCGTCGCGGTCCTTCGCGCGCATCTCGCCGAACTCGTCCGACCGGTGGGTGACACCCAGGTGTGAGCGGCGCGGAGACCGGGTAACCGGCGGAACTGGAGCGGTTCCAGATCCCGGGGAGGACTCCGATGCCGGACTCGGCGGCGACGCTGCGAGCGGCGGGCCTGCGCGTCACCAAACCGCGGCAAGCCGTGCTCGGCTGGCTCGGCGAGCATCCGCACGCGACGGTCGAGGCGATCGCCGCGGGCGTGCGCGAAAGCCTGGGCAGCGTGTCGATCCAGGCGGTCTACGACGTGCTCGCCGCGTGCGGCGACGCGGGTCTCGTCCGCCGGATCGAGCTGTCCGGGCATCCGGCGCGGTTCGAACGGCGGACCGGCGACAACCACCACCACGTGGTGTGCCGCCGCTGCGGCCGGGCCGAGGACGTCGACTGCGTCCGCGGCGAGGCCCCCTGCCTCACGCCGCACGACCGGCGCGGGTTCGCCGTCGACGAGGCCGAGATCGTCTTCTGGGGTCTGTGCCCGGACTGCTCCGGCGTTTCCGACCACCACGAGGAGCTCGCGAGATGACCGAAGAACCGAAACCCCCGGCGACCACCACGGACTCCGGGATCCCGGCCGAGAGCGACGAGCATTCGCTCACCGTCGGCCCGGGCGGCCCGATCCTGCTGCAGGACCACTACCTGATCGAGCAGATGGCGCAGTTCAACCGGGAACGGGTGCCGGAGCGGCAGCCGCACGCGAAGGGCAGCGGCGCGTTCGGGCACTTCGAGGTGACGAACGACGTCAGCCGCTTCACCAAGGCGGCGGTGTTCCAGCCGGGCACGAAAACCGAGATGGCCGCCCGGTTCTCCACGGTGGCCGGCGAACGCGGCAGCCCGGACACCTGGCGCGACCCGCGCGGGTTCGCGCTGAAGTTCTACACCTCCGAGGGCAACTACGACCTCGTCGGCAACAACACCCCGGTGTTCTTCATCAAGGACCCGCTGAAGTTCCAGCACTTCATCCGGTCGCAGAAACGCCGCGCGGACAGCAACCTGCGCGACCACGACATGCAGTGGGACTTCTGGACGCTGTCCCCCGAATCGGCGCACCAGGTCACCTGGCTGATGGGCGACCGGGGGATCCCGCGCACGTGGCGGCACATGAACGGCTACAGCTCGCACACCTACATGTGGGTCAACGCCGCGGGCGAGAAGTTCTGGGTCAAGTACCACTTCAAGACCGACCAGGGCGTCGAGCACTTCACCCAGCACGAGGCCGACCAGATGGCGTCCGCGGACACCGACTACCACACCCGCGACCTGTTCGAGGCGATCGCGCGCGGCGACTACCCGAGCTGGACCCTGCACGTCCAGGTCATGCCGTTCGAGGACGCGAAGACCTACCGGTTCAACCCGTTCGACCTGACGAAGGTGTGGCCGCACGGCGACTACCCGCTGATCGAGGTCGGGAGGATGACGCTGAACCGCAACCCGACCGACCACCACGCCGAGATCGAGCAGGCCGCGTTCGAGCCGAACAACATGGTGCCCGGCATCGGCCCGAGCCCGGACCGGATGCTGCTGGGCAGGCTGTTCGCCTACGCCGACGCACACCGGTACCGGATCGGCGCGAACTACAAGCAGCTTCCGGTGAACGCCCCGCACGCGCCGGTGCACAGCTACAGCAAGGACGGCGCGATGCGCTACGCGAAGGTCTCCGACCCGGTGTACGCGCCGAACTCCAAGGGCGGCCCGCGCGCGGACACCGAACGCTACGGCACGCCCGCCGGCTGGCACGCCGACGGCGAGATGGTCCGCTCGGCCTACGTCGACCACGCCGAGGACGACGACTGGACCCAGCCGGGCACGCTCGTGCGCGAGGTGCTGAACGACGCCGAGCGCGAGCGGCTGGTCGACAACATCGTCGGGCACCTGCTCAACGGGGTGACCGAACCGGTGCTGAAGCGGGCCTTCGAGTACTGGCACAACGTGGACAAGGACCTCGGCGACCGCGTCGAGTCCGGCGTGCGCGCGAAGCAGGACGAGAAGGACCCGAAGGCGGCCGAGCAGGCGAACCCGGCCCGCGAGAGCATGCAGCGCAAGGCATAAGCACGACCCTCGTGAGCGGCAATCGCGGTTAGAACCGCGATTGCCGCTCACGAGTCCTCTGTGGACAGGCGAAAAACCGTGCGGCGATTCGCGGCCGCCTCGGTAGAGTGCGCGGACATGGGGCATGTGGAAGCCGCGCATCTGCGCTACGTGCTGCCCGACGGGCGTCCGCTGCTCGGCGACGTCTCGTTCCGGGTCGGCGAGGGCGCGGTCGTCGCGCTGGTCGGCCCCAACGGCGCGGGCAAGACCACGTTGCTGCGCATGCTGTCCGGAGAGCTGAAGCCGGACGAGGGCTCGGTCACGGTGTCCGGCGGGCTGGGCGTGATGGCGCAGTTCGTCGGGTCGGTGCGCGACGAACGCACGGTGCGCGATCTGCTGGTTTCGGTTGCCCCGCAACGGGTTCGCGACGCCGCACTGGCGGTCGACGCGGCTGAGGAGCGGCTGCTGGAGGTCGACGACGAGGCCGCGCAAATGCGGTACGCGCAGGCGCTCAGCGACTGGGCAGAGGCCCGCGGGTACGAGTTCGAGACCACGTGGGACATGTGCACGACCGAGGCGCTCGGCGTGCCGTTCGATCGCGCGCGCTGGCGGCTCGTGCGCACGCTCAGCGGCGGCGAGCAGAAACGCCTCGTGCTGGAGGCGCTGCTGCGCGGGCCGGACGAGGTGCTGCTGCTGGACGAGCCGGACAACTATCTGGACGTCCCCGGCAAACGCTGGCTCGAAGCCCGGCTGAAGGAAACCCGCAAAACCGTCCTGTTCGTCTCGCACGACCGCGAGCTGCTCGCGCGAGCGGCGGACAAGATCGTGAGCGTCGAGCCGGGCGGCGACGGCGCGGACGCCTGGGTGCACGGCGGCAGTTTCGCGACTTATCACGAGGCGCGCCAGGTTCGCTTCGCCCGCTACGACGAACTGCGCCGTCGCTGGGACGAGAAGCACGCTCAGCTCAAACGGCTGGTCCGAGACATGCAGCAGTACGCCGCGCGCAGCGACGAAATGGCGTCGCGGTACAAGGCGGCGCAGACCCGGCTGCGGAAGTTCGAGGAGGCCGGTCCCCCGCCGGAACCGCCGCGGCCGCAGGACATCCGGATGCGGCTGCGCGGCGGCCGCACCGGCGTGCGCGCGGTGACCTGCGAGAACCTCGAACTCACCGGGCTGATGAAGCCGTTCTCGCTGGAGATCTTCTTCGGCGAGCGCGTCGCGGTGCTCGGTTCGAACGGCTCCGGGAAGTCGCATTTCCTGCGGCTGCTCGCGGGCGGCGACGTCGCGCACACCGGCGGATGGAAGACCGGAGCCCGCGTCGTGCCCGGCCATTTCGCGCAAACGCACGCGCGTCCGGAACTCACCGGCCGCACGCTGGTCGACGTGCTGTGGACGGAACATGCGGCCGACCGCGGCGCGGCGATGGCGGCGCTGCGCCGGTACGAACTGCACCGCCAGGGCGAGCAGGCGTTCGACCGGTTGTCCGGCGGCCAGCAGGCGCGGTTCCAGATCCTGTTGCTGGAACTGGCCGGAACCACCGCGCTGCTGCTGGACGAGCCGACCGACAACCTCGACCTGGAATCGGCCGAGGCACTGCAGGACGGGCTGGAGTCGTACGAGGGCACGGTGCTCGCGGTCACCCACGACCGCTGGTTCGCGCGCTCGTTCGACCGCTACCTGGTCTTCGGCTCGGACGGCGTGGTGCGCGAGACTCCGGAACCGGTCTGGGACGAGCGGCGGGTGGAGCGGGTTCGCTAACCCTTGCGCAGCAAGGCATCCAGCTCGCGCACCAACTCCCCCGCCCGGCCCCGGCCGCCCGGAGCCGCCGGATACCGCGACAGCACCCGCACCACCACGGGATCAGCCGCCGGATGCTGCGCCGTCAACCCGGCCAATTCGCAGGCATACGCCGCATGACCGGCCGAGCCGAGGATGTGCCACACCTGGGTCGCCTTCGCGAGCGGATGCAGATACGCCGCACCGGCAGCCGCGACCGCCGCCCGAGCAGCCTCGCTCGCCGCGGCCTGACCGGCGTCGCGGGCTTCCTGATACGCCCGCTGCGCCGCCCACGCACCGTCGCGAATCGCCTTGCTGCGCTGAGCTCCCTGAGCAAACGCCCGGGCCGCCTCGATCGCCTCGTGCGGACGCCGATCGCCTGGACGGGCTTGTTCGAAGATCGGCAGCGCGGGTTCCGCACAAGCCACCGCGTAGGCCGTCACGGCGCGAAGCTCGGAGAGGTCGAGTTCGATCATGTGCCTGAACTGTATCGTTGAACCGCCGGTTGGCAGTTCGACGCGACTTCCGGCAGGAAGGTCCAGCAGAACCCTCAACCGGGGAAGGACGGCAGTGGACGAGCGGAAGGCGTGGTCCGAAGCCGACAAGGCGGCCTACCGCGAATTCGTGCGCACCCACCACCCGGACGTCGGCGGCGACCCGGACGAGTTCGCCGCGGGGCTCCGCAAGTTCCGGCGCGATGGATTCGCCGCGGGGACCGAACCGGTCCCGCGCGGCGAATCCATTGTGTTCGTGCGCCGGAGCCGAGGTCTGCCCCGGCTCCTCGACGCGTTGACCGAGCGCAGGCGGCGGAAGCGGAATCCGCGCGTGCGCTAGCGCGTCACATCCCGCCGGTCAGCGCCTGCAACCCGAGGCTCGAGGCGGCGACCGCGATCCACAGGATGGCTCCCATCAGCAGCGGCTTGTGTCCCGCCTTGCGCAGGTCGGACGGCTTGAGCGCGAGGCCGATCCCGGCGAGCGCCATGGTGATCAGGAAGGTGCCGAGCGTCGACAGCGGCGCGTGCCACGATTCCGGGATCCAGCCCGCGCTTTCCACCGTCGCGGCGGCCAGGAAGCCGATCAGGAACGGCGGCACCAGCCGGTGCCAGGGCATGGCGCGCAAGGAAACCCGGCCGCCGGACTGCTTGCGCGCGGCGAGCACGGCGAGGAACAGCACGATCGGAATCAGCGTGAGCGTGCGGGTGAGCTTCACGACGAGGCCGTACGAACCGGCGTCGCCGCCATACGCGTAGGAGGCCGCGACCACGGAAGACGTGTCGTTCACCGCGGTTCCGGCCCACAGGCCGAACGCGTGCGGCGACATCCCGAGCGCGTGCCCGAGCGGCGGGAACAGCAGGACCGCGGCGACGTTGAAGGTGAAGATCGTGCCGAGCGCGTAAGCGATGTTGGCTTCCTTCGGCTTCAGCACCGCACTGGTCGCCGCGATCGCCGACGCACCGCAGATGCCGGTGCCGACGCCGATCAGCGTCTGCGTGTCCCCGCGGACGCCGAGCAGCCTGCCGAGGACCCACGCGCCGCCGAGCGCGACCGCCAGGGTGCCGAGCATCACCGGCAGCGACTGCCCGCCGACGTGCAAGACCTGCTGGATCGAGAGCCCCGTGCCCAGCACGACGATCGACAGCTGGAGCACCGGCCGCGACGCGATCGCGTAGCCCGGGCTGAACCGCCAGCCGCGCAGCCCCGGGACGACCGCGCCGGCGACCGCGCCGAGCAGGATCGCGAGCACCGGCCCGCCGACCACCGGAACGAGCTTGCCGCCCGCCGTCGCCGCCGCCGCGACCAGCAGCGCGACCGCGAGCCCCGGCACCGGGCGGGCGAGCTTGGCCCGCCACTGCACCGTCGCGCGCGTCGCTCCGAGCGTCGCGCCGGTCACCGGTTCACTCCTGTGCGCACTGCTGGCCTCCTCCGTAATGTACGTACATTTAATCTAAGAGCTGTCCGTACATTTGGCAAGCGGTAGTGTTCCCGGCATGGGCGAGGCAGAGCTGGTCCGCACCGGCGGACAGCCGCTGTGGCGGCAGTTGCAGCAGCGACTGCTGGTGCGCATCCGCGCCGGGGAGTTCGACAGCGCGTTCCCCGGGGAGCTCGCGCTCGCCGACGAATACAGCGTCAGCAGGCAGACCGTCCGGCAGGCGCTGCGGGAACTGCGCGCGGACGGCACGCTCATCGCCGAACGCGGACGCCAGCCCCGCGTCGCCGCGGCCGCGGAGATCCAGCAGCCGCTCGGCGCGCTCTACAGCCTCTTCGCCGCGGTCGAGGAGGCCGGGCTCGACCAGCACAGCGTCGTGCGCCGGCTCGACATCCGCGCGGACGCGGTGGTCGCCGAACGGCTGTCGCTGGAGGGCTCCACTCCCCTGCTGTACCTCGAACGGGTGCGGCTGGCCGGAAACGACCCGCTGGCCGTCGACCGGGTGTGGCTGCCCGCCGACCTCGCCCGGCCGCTGCTGGAAGCGGATTTCCAGCACACCAGCCTGTACGGCGAACTCCACCGCCGCACCGGCGTCCGACTCGACCACGGCGAGGAGCAGATCCGCGCCGTCGTGCCGACCCGGGCCGAACGCACCCTGCTCGGCTGCGGCGAAACCGTCGGCGCGTTCTCCATCGGACGCCTCGGCACCAGCGCGGGCAAACGGATCGAATGGCGGCACACGCTGGTCCGCGGCGACCGGTTCGCGCTCACCGCGGAGTTCTCCGGGCGCACCGGGTACCGGTTGGTCACCACGGGGGCACTTGCCGGAACCCGCTGACCCGGCGGGCACCGGGTCGCTACGCTCCGCGCATGTCGATCTTCGCGCGGATTCTGCAGGTCTTCTTCATGGTCGCCGGGCTGGCGAGCATCGGTGTCGGGCTGATCATGGTGCTGATCACCCAACCGCATTGGACGTGCGAGGTGTCCCGCAACGAGCCGAATTACACGTCGTGCCGCTCGACCGACCTCGAGTCGTTCACGAGCTATCACCTGTTCTGGTTCGTGCTCGGCCTCGCGCTCGAGATCATGGCCGTCGCGGTCGTCGCGGGCGCGCGTCGCAGGACCGTCGAAAACCTGCTGATGTCGATGAACTCGCCAGCGGCCGCGCCGACGTTCTCCAGCTCGCTGCCGCCCGCCCCCGGTCCGTACCCCGGCTACCCGCAGCAGCAGCCGCCGTACCCGGGGCAGTAGCTCAGGAACTCAGCCGATCCGGATCCCGGCCAGTTGCGTGCCCTGCGCGACCAGCGTCCCGGCGCTGTCCCAGACGTGGCAGGACTCGTCGACCCGCCCGTCGCCGATCAGGTGGGCGCGGTGCAGCACGCGCACCGGGCCGGGCGCCGGATGGGCCCGCACGTAGGCGGTCAGTTCGAGCGTCGGCACCCAGCCGGACGGCGCGACGTCGAGGGTCGCCGGAGGCAGGGCGTCGACCGCGAACAGCAGGCTGACCGGGTCGAACGGCTCGTCGCCGGGCAGCGCCAGCAGGGCGCGCAGTTCGCCGCGGCCGCTGGGCCCGTCGGCGAGCGGGCGGTCGAAATACACGTCGATTTCGTCGCGGATGGCGATCGGGATACCGGACGACAGCACGTCCGGGCCCCACGGCTCTTCCGGGAACGGCCCGAACTCCGGCTGCGGCACGCCGTCCTGCCAGAACGGCTCGGCCGCGCCGAGGACGCCGAGCGTCAGCAGGGCCTCGACCTGCGGCACGCCGTCCTTGAGCAGCCGTCCGCGCAACTGGGTCGCGGTCCGGCCGGTGCGCAGCACCTCGACCTCGATCTCCGCCGGCCCCGGTTCGGGCGAGCGCAGGTAGTGCGCGCTGGCGGCGAGCACGTCCGGATGCCCGGAAACGACGGTCGCCGCGCGCGCGATGGTCGCCAGCAGGTATCCGCCGTTCGGGCGGCCGCCGATGGTCCACGCCGGGCTGAGGTCGACGCTGAACTCGGTGTCCGAACGCTGCTTGACCGCCGACACCGCGGCGAAGGTCGTCGTGCTCACGGGTCCCTCCAGGTGAGTTGCTTCCCGCAACCTACCTGCTAGGCCGTTCGGACGTCCCGGGCACTGAGACTCACGCCACCCGTTCCGCCCCCGGTCGCCGAATTTCCCGGCAAGATGACGCGATACGTGTCGAGGACGGCGCGCGGGTTCCGTTCCCTTGATGAGCCCGCCCGGAAGCGGCGAGCCGGAACCTGGAGGAAACGTTATGCCGAAGTACATGCTGCTGCAGACCTACGCCCAGGGCGAGGACTGCGACATGCCGCTGCCGGAATGGGCCCCGGAGGACATCCGCGCGCACATCCAGTTCCAGCACGTGCTGAACGCCGAGCTGACCGAGGCCGGGGAGCTCGTCGAGGCGGAGGGGCTGGCCGGGCCGGAAGCGGCGAAGACCGTGGTCGCGGACGGCAAGGGCGGCGCGGTCGTCACCGACGGCCCGTTCGCGGAGGGCAAGGAACTGCTGGCCGGATACCGGGTGGTGGACGTCGAGTCGGAGGCGCGGGCGCTGGAGATCGCGACCCGGGTTTCGGCCGCACCCGGCCCCGAAGGCGCCCCGCTGCGGGTGCCGATCGAGGTGCGCCAGGTCATGAGCGCACCGGAGGTGTGATGCCGCGGGCCGAGGTCGAGGACCTGGTGCGCACGCTCGCGCCCCAGGTACTCGCCGTCCTCGCGCGCCGGTCCGGCGATTTCGGCGCGGCCGAGGACGCGACTCAGGAAGCTCTCCTCTCCGCGGTGCAGCACTGGCCTGGCGAGGGGATTCCGGAGAATCCGCGCGGCTGGCTGCTGCAGGCCGCCAGCCGCCGGATCATCGACATCTTCCGCAGCGACCAGGCCCGGCGGCGGCGCGAGGACACTGTCGCCGCCGAGCCGCCGGGCGCCGAAGTGCCGGATCGGGACGACACGCTGACGCTGTTGTTCTTGTGCGCGCACCCGTCGCTGACGTCGGCGTCGGCGATCGCGCTGACGTTGCGAGCGGTCGGCGGCCTGACGACCGCGGAGATCGCCAGCGCGTTCCTCGTGCCGGAAACCACGATGGCGCAACGGATCAGCCGGGCGAAGGCGAAGATCAAGAAGTCCGGGCTGCCGTTCCGGATGCCCGCCGCGGACGAGCGGCAGGCGCGGCTGCGGTCCGTGCTGCACGTGCTGTACCTCGTGTTCAACGAGGGCTACACGAGCAGCGGCGGCCGCCGTCTGCACCGCACCGAACTGTCCGCCGAGGCGATCCGGCTGGCGCGGCTGCTGCACGCCGCGCTGCCGGACGACGGCGAAGCGGCCGGTTTGCTCGCCCTGATGCTGCTCACCGACGCCCGCCGGCCGGCCCGCACCGGACCGGACGGCGACCTCATCCCGCTCGCCGACCAGGACCGGTCGCGGTGGGACCGTTCGCTGATCCGGGAAGGCGTCGCGCTGATCACCGCCGCGCTGACCCGCGACGGCATCGGCGAATACCGCCTCCAGGCCGCGATCGCCGCGACGCACGACATCGCGTTGCGGGCCGAAGACACCGATTGGCCGCGCGTGCTCACGCTGTACACGCGACTCGAGGCCCTGACCGGCAATCCGGTCGTAACGCTCAACCGCGCGATCGCGACTGCGATGGTGCAGGGACCGGACGCCGGGCTGACCATGCTCGCCGGACTCGACGACCGGCTCCCTGACCACCACCGCCTCGCCGCCGCCCGCGCCCACCTGCTGGAGCTGGCCGGCGAACGGGAGGAAGCCGTCCGGCACTACACCGCGGCTGCCGCCCGTACCGGAAACACCGCTGAACAGCGCTATCTGACGCTGCGCGCGGCTCGCCTGCGCGCCGGCCATTCCACAAGTCGCTCGCCGATCGGCACCGAGTAGTATCAGGACACTTCACGAGCGGAGCGCACCATGGCGAGCATCGAAGACGCCCGTCGCCGGACCGGGTACGACGTCACCGAGACGACTGTCGACGACGTGCTGTCCGCCCTGCGCTCCGCCGAACCGCCCGTGCCGGACGCCGGGGTCGTCTGGTGGCTGTACGCGGGCCGGAAGCCGCGGACGCCGTATCTGGTCGCCGGTGTGCGCGGTGCGCGAGGAAGCCTGGCGTGGCACGAAAACGGCGAGACTTTCCTGCCCGCGGACGGCGTCGGCGAGACGACTGTCGACTACTACAGCCTGCAGGGAGCGCACTTCCCGCAGCCGCCCGGGAGCGAGGTTTCCGTCGAGGAAGTGCTGCGCGCCGTGCGGGAACTGTGCGAATCCCGGACGCGACCTGCCTGCGTTTCCTGGAAGCGCGCGTAGCTTCTGTCCACAGTGGACTCCTTATCGCCCCGGCGCGAAGTCGTCCTTGTGCGCCCGCACCCACTCGCGGAATGACGTCGCCCGTCCCGCGAACCGCTCCACCGTGTTGTTCACCGGCGCAAGGCGGCCCACCGCTGCCTCCTCCACGTCCATCAGATGCTCCAGGACCGCCGCGGGCATCCATTCCGGACGGCGCGCCAGCGCCTCGCTCCGCGTTTCGGTCACCACTTCGATCGAGCGACCCAGTTCCTCCGCCAGGGTCTGCACGATCGCACGCTGCGTCATCGATTCCGGCCCAGTTACCGAGAGCATCCGCCCCGGGTAGCTACGCTCCGTGAGCAGTTTCGCGGCTACCGCAGCCACATCCGTCTCGGCCGTCGGCGTGAACTGCGACTCCGGGGAGAAGAGCCGCACCGGTCCCCCGGCCCGGATCGCCGCACCCCAGTCGCGCCGGGTGTTGCCCATCAGCCAGCCCGGGTACAGCACCGTGAACGGCAATCCGGACTCCGCCACCGCCGTCTCCGCGGGCAAATGCCCCCGCCGGATCGGGTTGCCCGCCGCGCCCTCGTAGACATCCGGCGACGACAGCAGCACGACGTACGAGACTCCGGATTTTCGCGCCGCCGCAAGGAAATCCGCCACACCGTTCGGTCGCGTCGGATACAGGAAGATCGCGTCCACGCCGCGCAGCGCGTCCTCGAACCCGCCCTCCGCCGCGAGATCCACCGACACCGCGTCCGGCAGATCCAGCGCAGCCGCGTCGCGCGCCGAGCCGCGCACCTCGTGCCCGCCCTCGCGAAGCGCCCGGACGACCTCACTCCCGACATTCCCGCGCGCCCCCGTCACCAGGATGGTCATCCCGTACTTCCTTTGCTCTTAAATTAACTTTGTTTGCAAAGTTATATCCGTGACTCAGCGCTGTCAACCTCCGACGTCCGGTACACGACCGGGCGAGATCGTTGTATGGATCGTGTACGGATCCCGCCGACACTCCGGCAGTTCGATTCGGACGAGTGAAGGGAGATCCGTCGTGGTCGGGAATGTGACGGTCCGGCGCACGGTCGCCGCACTGCTCGCCGCGGGGGCGGTCACCGCAGTCGCGACGCCGGCGAGCGCCGCCGAAGCCGCCGCGTGGCGAGCCGATCTGTCCTCAGTGGGCAGTGACGACGTCAACGTCGCGGCGGCCGACGGCACGCTCACGCTGCGAGACGCCGCGTGGAGACCTGCCGACCGGGCCGCGGGCAGCGAGGGCTACCTGCTCTCCGCCGAACGGCGCCTGCCCGCGCCGGTGAACCGGGTAGCCGCAGAGATCTCCGCCGACGCCCCGCAGGGCACCACGGTCGACGTCGACGTCCGCGGCCGCTCCGGCGCCGACGACTGGACCGAATGGACCCCCGCCGGCACCGCACTCCCGCGGGCGGTGAGCGTTGTGCAGACCAGGATCACGCTGTCCAGCACCACCGCCGCCCGCCCGACCGTGCGCGAGGTCGACCTGACCGGTTCGCTGTCCCCGCAAGCGAACGCCATCGCCGCGGCCACCCCGCTGACCTACACCATCTATGCCACCCGCGAAGGCCTCACCGGCCACACCACCGCGAACGGCCACGTCATCGCGAGCAACGACCACTTCGTCGCGCTGCCGTCCGGAAAAGCCTTGTCGCCCAAGGGAACCGGCAACTACACCGTGCGAGTGTGCAAGACGGACAACAGCCGCTGCGAATACGCGCCGGTCTGGGACGTCGGCCCGTGGAACACCAAGGACGACTACTGGAACCCGCCCTCGGTGCGCGCGGAGTACAAAGACCTGCCGCAAGGCCAGCCCGAGGCCTACGCCGCCTACCACAACGGCTACAACGGCGGCCGCGACGATCTCGGGTACAAAGTGGGCAACCCCGCGGGCATCGACCTGGCCGACGGCACCTTCAGCTCGGGAGTCGGCCTGGGCGACAACGGAAACGTGAAGGTCACCTACCTCTGGACGGGCTCGGCCGCGGCGACCGGTTTGGTGCAGACGGCAGGCGACCCGGTGAACGTCCGGTCGGGCGCGCACACGACCTCGTCGGTGAAGGGCCTGGCGGCGAACTACGCCAAGGTGAACATCGAATGCTACGTCAACGGGGATTCGGTGACCGGGAAATTCGGGACGAGCAAGATCTGGGACCGGATCGGGCCTGGGCACTACATCTCGGACACTTACGTGAAAACCGGCTCGGACGGACCGGTGGCTCCGCTCTGCTGAGTCCTGGGGGTGCCGGTGCGGGGTCTGGGGCTGACTCCGCACCGGTGGCTCCCGTTCGCACTTCCGTTCTGCCGAATTGATCGCGGGTTGCCGGGGACTTCAGACCGGGTCCGCGCCGACGGCTCCGACCAGGCTTCCCCTCAGGCCCTCGATCGAGCACTCCGCTCCTGGGCAGTTCCTCGCCAACGACCCCGGCGTCGCCAGGTTTCGCTCCGAGAACCCCGCCTGCTCCCCTCTCTCCCGGCGGACCGCGTCTCCGAATTCCGTTTCCCCGAGCCGTTCTTCACCCTGTTCCCGTCTCTCCGCAAGCCTTCTCTCCACGCGCCGTCCGCGATCCCTTGGCCCGAGCCGTGTTCGGGAAGCAATCCCCCTCAGCCGCCGCGGGAGTCCGGATCCGGGCTCCCGCGGTTTCCACCCGGTTCAGCGACGGTTTTCCCCTCAACCGCCGGTTAAAGTGGTCTTCGTGCGCTGCCGCAGCCGAGGGGGTCCGCCATGCCACGCCGATTCGCATTCATCATCGCCGTCGTCCTGTCCGTAATCAGCCTGAGCACATCCGCCGCCGGGGCCGCCCCGACCGTTATCGGAGGAGAAAAAGCTTCCCTGGCACAGCATCCGTACGCAGTGTACTTAGTGGACAGTCACGGAACCCAGTTCTGCGGCGGCGTCATCGTCAGCCGCACCGCGGTCGCGACCGCCGCGCACTGCGCCGCCACCGTCCCGCCCGGCGAACTCCGCGTAGTCGCCGGACGGGAAGACAAACGCAGCCAAGACGGGGTCGTCCGCGCCGTGTCCGCTGCCTGGAAGCACCCGGATTTCCGTACCCCGCAACAAGGTTCGGACATCGCCGTCCTGACCGTCCGCGGCTCGCTCCCCTACCGCCCCGCCGACCTGGCCCGCGATCCGAGCCGCTACCCCGCCGGAACCAACGCCACCGTCCTGGGCTGGGGCCGAACCGCCGACGGCGGCGACCGGTCGGACTACCTGCGCCAAGCCACCGTCCCCGTGGCCGACGACTCCTTCTGCCACACCGCGTACCCGGAATACTCCGCGACAAGCATGCTGTGCGCCGGCTACCCGAACGGCGGCATCGACGCCTGCAAAGGAGATTCCGGAGGCCCACTGGTAGTCGGCGACACGGTAGTAGGCATCGTCTCCTACGGCGACGGCTGCGGAAAGCCCGGCAAACCCGGGATGTACACGAGGGTGACGTCCTTCGCCGACGACATCGCCGCCCACGCCGGACTCAACTGAACCCGCGCACCCAACCGACACCCCGTTGCCCGGACCAATGCTCCTCACCTGCCACGGCGAATTGCCGGTGCGCGGAAACCTCTCATGCGACACCGCGACAAGTTCGTCATGTGCCTACCGCGTACCGACGCAGGTTCTCCACCGTCTGTCACGCGTCGAACGCAAGGCTCCGACGATCTCCCCAACCCGTGACGCACACCGACGACCGGACGGGTCGCTCCACACGGAAGGAACAGCAGAACCCACGCGACTCCCTGAGCGAGGCAAGGTAAAGTCCGAAGCATGACGTCGCCGGAGGCCAGCAGACGGTAGCCGCCCAGCAGCAAGCTGGGCGGCGGAGTGACGGGTGCCGGACTTGCTGCCGGACTGAGCTGACCAGCGAAAGCTTCACCACATACGCCGAGCTGTTGAGTTGTGCCCTGAGCAAGTTCTAGTGAGTGTTGACGCCGGTTCTAACCGGCATCAACCCTGGCCGCGCCGTGGTGAAGTCTGAGGCCACAGGCAAAACTCGCCGTTCGATACGTGCTTTGGCGAAGCTTGGACACAGCAGAGCCGCTGGCTAAGCACGCTCGGCATCGCAGCACCGCTGACCGGACTCGGCACCGCGGGCAAAGCACTCTCGCACGCGGAGCACCGCTGGCAGAACGTGCTTGACACCGCAGCACTCGGGCGAAGCCTGCTCGCAAGCCGCCACGCCGCGGCAAGGTTTCGCCCCGCGCAGCTGCCGCCAAGCACCCAGGCCACCGCGCGTGCTGCTGCCCGCGAGCCCAAGGCACCCACTCCGCAAACGAACCGTCCTCAACCCTCTGGCGTCCTCGACGCCAAAAGCCATTCGGAGTCGATTCCCTTGCCTCCCATCATTTTCCTCCTAGCCAGCGCAGTCTTCGCCCAAGGCACCTCGGAGTTCGTCCTCTCCGGGCT
The DNA here is from genome assembly GCF_004522315.1 of Amycolatopsis sp. CFH S0740. NCBI lineage: Bacteria > Bacillati > Actinomycetota > Actinomycetes > Pseudonocardiales > Pseudonocardiaceae > Amycolatopsis > Amycolatopsis sp. CFH S0740. Next base: position 22,049 of record NZ_SDLS01000008.1, read on the forward strand.
CCTCCCCCAGATCGCCGCAGCCACCGGCGTCTCGCTCGGCACCGCCGGGTTGCTCACGTCTCTCTTCGCGGCCGGAATGGTCGTCGGCGCGCCGGTTCTCGCGATGCTCGGCAGCAAACTCCCCCGCAAGATCGCGCTCATCAGCTTCCTCGGGCTCTTCGCAGCAGTTCACGTAGTCGGTGCGCTCACCACTGACTTTCCCCTTCTCCTCGCCACCCGCGCCCTCGCGGCATTCGCCAATGCTGGGTTTCTCGCAATAGCGCTCGCGTCGCTGCCGTCGCTCGTCGCGGAGGACTCCGTCGGGCGGGCGACTTCCGTGTTGCTGTCCGGTGTCACGCTCGCGTGCATCGTCGGCGTTCCGGCCGGGACGGTGCTCGGGCAGTACGCCGGGTGGCAGGCCGCGTTCTGGGCGATCGCGGCGATCACGGCGGCAGCCGCTGTAGCGCTAACAGCAGCGAAGTTCGACAACCCTCCAGCGACAAGCCCGGTGTATCGCGAGTGGCGGGTTCTGGCGCAGCCGCGCGTCGTGGTCACCGTCGGCAAGGGCGTTCTCGTCAACGGCGGTACCTTCGCGGCCTTCACCTACCTCGGCACGATGACCGCCCCCTCCGAATGGGTTCCGGTCGTGCTGGCGGTGTTCGGGGTGGGGTCGTTCGTCGGTGTCACGATCGCGGGCAAGGCGGGGCCGCGGATCCTCAAAGCGGGCACGGTTGTGCTGACCGCCGGATGGGTGGCGGCGTTCTTCGCGGCGCAGAGTCTTCCGGGGCTCATCGCCGCCGCGTTGCTCACCGGGGCGATGGCGTTCGGCGTCGGGTCTGCGTTGATTGCTGCGATTGTCACGTCTGCCAGCAATGACGCGCCGCGGGTGGCCGGGGCGATCGCGACTACTGCGTTCAATCTCGGCGCGGTGGTCGGGCCTGCGGTGGCGGGGGCAGTCGTCGTCGATGCGGCGCATGCGCGTGCGGCGTTCTGGGTCAGTGCGGCCTTCACTGCCGCGGCGATGTTCCTGAGGGTGAAGAAGTAAAGCAAGGCGGCCCGGGCGAAGGGCCCGGGCCGCCTCAAAAGAACCAGCTCAGCGCAGGGTGTCCCAGCCCGCGTAGCGAGCCTCGGTGCCCAGCTCCTCTTCGATGCGGATCAGCTGGTTGTACTTCGCCGTGCGGTCCGACCGCGACAGCGAACCCGTCTTGATCTGGCCGCAGCCGGTCGCTACCGCGAGGTCGGCGATCGTGGTGTCCTCGGTCTCGCCCGAACGGTGCGACATGACCGCCGAGTAGCCCGCCTTGTGCGCGGTGTCGACCGCGGACAGCGTCTCGGTCAGGGTGCCGATCTGGTTGACCTTGATGAGGATCGAGTTGGCGATGCCGCGCTTGATGCCGTCGCGCAGGATTTCGACGTTCGTGCAGAACAGGTCGTCGCCGACGAGCTGCACGCGGTCGCCGATGCCGTCGGTCAGCTGCTTCCAGCCGGCGTAGTCGTCCTGGGCGAGACCGTCCTCGATCGACACGATCGGGAAACGCTCGGTCAGCTCGGTCAGATACGCGACGTGCTCCTCGACGCTGCGCTTGCGGCCCTCGCCGGTGTAGTCGTAGACGCCGTCGCGGTAGAACTCCGACGCCGCCGGGTCCAGCAGCAGCGCGATGTCCTTGCCCGGCTCGTACCCGGTCTGCTCGATCGCGCGGACCACGAACTCGAGCGCCTCGTCGGCCGACCCCAGCTGCGGCGCGAACCCGCCCTCGTCGCCGACATTCGTGTTGTGTCCCGCGTCGTGCAGCGATTTCCGCAGCGTGTGGAACACTTCCGAGCCCATCCGCACAGCATCGGCGAACGACGAGGCGCCGACCGGGCCGATCATGAACTCCTGGAAGTCGATCGGGTTGTCCGCGTGCGCGCCGCCGTTGATGATGTTCATCATCGGCATCGGCAGCAGATGCGCGTACACCCCGCCGACGTAGCGGTACAGCGGCAGCGTGTTCGCCGCGGCGGCCGCCTTCGCCACCGCCAGCGAAACCCCGAGCGTCGCGTTCGCGCCTAGGCGGGCCTTGTTCTCGGTGCCGTCGAGGGCGATCAGCGCGCGGTCGACGTCGGCCTGCGCCTCGGCCTCCATGCCGACCACGGCGTCGGCGATCTCGCCGTTCACCGCGTCGACCGCCTTGCGCACGCCCTTGCCGTGGAACCGCTTCGCGTCGCCGTCCCGCAGCTCAACGGCCTCGCGCGTGCCGGTGGAGGCCCCGGACGGCACCGCCGCCCGGCCCGCCGACCCGTCCGCCAGCACCACGTCGACCTCGACCGTCGGGTTGCCCCGGCTGTCGAGCACCTCACGGCCCCGGACCCGGACGATGCCTGTCATAACGCTCCTCGGAGGTTCGAGCCGAAGCACTCAGCGCACGCTCCGTGAAGCGCCCCGGCAGCAACGCGGCACCACGGCGAGCCGCACGTCACCCCGGAGGCTAGCAGAAGAATTCTGAATCGATCAGGCTGAGCCGGGAGAATCCACTTCGGACAGTCCGGAACCCGTTTCCCGGCAAAGGGAACGAACCGGAACCGGCGGAAAAGACGCTTCACGCCCCGGACAGCTCGCGTTCATCGGCGGGCCGCGCGGCCAGCATAGCTTCGCTTCCGCCGGAGAGCCGGAGGAGGCCGCCATGTCCAGCACCGTCAGCCGTCGAGGAGCACTGGGTCTCATGGGCGCGAGCGCTGCCGTACCACTGCTCGGCACTGGTACGGCAGCCGCCGCTCCGCTCATGCCGACGCCGGGCGGTGGCGCCACCCCGGTGCAGGGTTTGCATCTCACGTTCGGCCGCGATCCCGCGCGGCAGATGGTGGTTTCGTGGCTCACCGACGGTCCGGTCGGCCGTCCCCGCGTCCGCTACGGCACGCTCGACGACGGCTTCGGCTCATACGCGCCCGCAGTCACCCGCACCTACCTCGACGGCGCGTCCAACCGCACCGTCTGGGTGCACCACGCCGAGCTCAACCGCCTCTGCCCGAACACCGAGTACCTCTACGTCGCCCAGCACGACGGCGCGACGCCCGACGCGGGCACGTTCCGCACCGCGCCCAGCGGCCGGTCCGCGTTCACCTTCACCAGCTTCGGCGACCAGTCCGCGCCGCAGGTCACCTGGGATCTCAAGGGCGCGCCCGCGCTCGACTTCTTCTCCACCCCGGCGACGAAGGACATCGTCACCGGCATCGAGACCGTCGCGCCGCTGTTCCACCTGCTCAACGGCGACCTCTGCTACGCCAACCTCGACGTCGACGGCGTGCGCACCTGGAACAACTTCTTCACCAACAACACCCGCTCGGCGCGGTACCGGCCGTGGATGCCCGCGGCGGGCAACCACGAGATCGAGAAGCAGAACGGCGCGATCGGCATGGACGCCTACCAGGCGTACTTCCAGCTCCCCTCCACCGAAACCGACCCCGAACTGGCCGGGCTCTGGTACGGCTTCACCGTCGGCTCGGTGCGGGTGATCGTGCTGCAGAACGACGACAACTGCCTGCAAGACGGCGGGGACGTCTACGTCAGCGGCTACTCCGGCGGGCGGCAGCTCGCGTGGCTGGAGAAGGAACTCGCCGCGGCACGGGCGTCGCGCGACGTGGACTGGATCGTCGTCGCGATGCACCAGGTCATGATCAGCACGTCCGACGCGAACGGCGCCGACCTCGGCCTGCGCGAGAAGTACGGCCCGCTGTTCGACCGCTACGGCGTCGACCTGGTGCTCTGCGGGCACGAGCACGACTACGAACGCTCCCTCGCCGTGCACGGCGTCGTCGCGGGAAGCGAGACGCTCACGCCGAACCCGGTGTCCGACGCGACCGACGACATCGACGCGACGCACGGCACCGTGCACATGGTTCTCGGCGGAGGCGGCGTCTCCGGCACCACCAACGGCAGCTTCTTCAAGGACGGCACCGGAAAGGTGCTGACCGCCGTCGCGGACAAGCGGGATCCCGCCACTGGCAAGCGGAAACCGACCTACGTGCGCGAAAAAGCGGTGTGGAGCGCGGTGCGCGACCTCGACCACCCCTACGGTTTCGCCGCGTTCACCGTGGACCCCGGGCGCCGACCCGGCGGCACGACGACCATGCACGTGACCTACTACAACGTCACCAAGCCGACCGGCGAGCTGTCGGTGTTCGAGCGGTTCTCGTTGCACCGCAAGCGCGCCGACGGCTGACGTCAACCCCTTCTCCCGCCCGGCCCGGGCCACCCCTCAAGCCGGACAAGAGGATCCTTAGCCGCACTACGCTTGTCACGGACCCGGCGGCCGCAACGGACACCTCCCCCATCGTCCGTCCATTGTGGACTGTCGGGCCGCGAGGGAGCGCCCATGGACCACGCCGTCACCCCCTTCGTGCTGGACCCGGCGGCGCCGGATGTGCACGGCGAGGGCGCCCGGCTGCGCGCCCGCGGACCGCTGACCGTGGTCGAACTGCCGGGCGGCGTGCTCGCCTGGTCGGTCACCAGCCTGCCGCTGCTGCGCGCCCTGCTCGCCGACCCGCGGGTGTCGAAGGATCCCCGGCGGCACTGGCCCGCCTACCGGGACGGCGAGATCTCGTCCGACTGGTCGCTGCACATCTGGGTTTCGGTGCAGAACATGTTCACCGCCTACGGCGACGAGCACCGGCGGCTGCGGTCGCTGGTGTCCAAGGCTTTCGCGCCCGGACGGATCGCCGCGCTGCGCCCGGTGGTCGCCGAAATCGTCGACGGCCTGCTCGACGAGCTCGACGCCGGACCGTCCGAAACCGACCTGCGCGAACAGTACTGCTACCGGCTGCCAATCGAGGTGATCTGCCGGCTGGCCGGCGTCCCCGAACAAGCGCGGCCGGGCCTGCGCACCGCGGTGGCGGGGGTCTTCGCGACGTCGGCGACCGCGGAAGAAGCGACCGCGAACGTCGAGCTGCTGTACGGAATTTTCGCCGACCTCGTCTCCCGGCGCCGCGCCGAGCCCGGCGACGACCTCGCCAGCGCGCTCATCGCCGCCCGCGACTCCGACGGCTCCCGGCTGAGCGAAGAGGAGCTGGTGGACACGCTGATGCTGGTGATCACCGCGGGTCACGAGACGACGGTCAACCTGCTCGACCAGGCCGTGACCGCACTGCTCACGCATCCCGCGCAGCTGCGTCAGGTCCTCGACGGAACGCGCACCTGGTCGGACGTGGTGGACGAGACTTTGCGCTGGCAGGCCCCGATTTCGCACCTGCCGCTGCGGTTCGCGCGAGAGGACATCGAGGTCGAGGGCACGGTCATCCGCGCGGGCGACCCGATTCTCCCGTCCTTCGGCCCCGCCGGACGCGACGAAGCCCACCACGGTCCGGACGCGGACGAGTTCGACTTGGCCCGCAAGGACAAATCAGCGCTCGCGTTCGGCTACGGCGTGCATTACTGCCTCGGCGCGCAGCTCGCCCGGATGGAGGCGGAGCTGGCGCTGCCTGCGTTGTTCGGGCGGTTCCCCGATTTGGTGCTGGCAGTGGCCGGGGAGAAGCTGGAACCGGTGCCGTCGTTCATCACCAACGGGCACCTGACGCTGCCGGTCCGGTTGCGGGGCTAGGCCTTCCAAGCTGCGCGAAAACCGCGGCGCCGGAGCGGGCTGGACAATGCCGTCGAGCGCGACCAGGCTCGACCGGGCCGAGCTGACGCTGCCTGCGCTGTTCGGGCGGTTCCCGGAGTTGGCGCTGGCAGTGGCGGGAGAGAAGCTGGAGCCGGTGCCGTCGTTCATCACCAACGGGCATCTGACGTTGCCGGTGCGGTTGCGGGGCTAGGCCTTCCAATCGGCGAGGACGTCCTCGGTGTCCGCGCCCGGCACCGGCGGCGGCGTCGGCACATCCGTCGTGCTGCGCGAAAACCGCGGCGCCGGAGCGGGCTGGACGATGCCGTCGAGCGTGACCAGGCCGGACCGGGCGGCGATGTGCGGGTGCTGGGGAGCCTCGTCGGGAGCGAGGACCGGCGTGACGCACGCGTCGGTGCCGTCGAAGACCTCGGCCCATTCGTCGCGGGTGCGGGTGAGGAAGGCCCGGGTGAAGGTGGCGCGGAGGGTGGGCCAGCCGTCGCGGTCCAGTTGCGCCGGGAGGTCTTCCGCGGCGAGGCCCAGGCCGTTCAGGAGAGCCGCGTAGAACTGCGGCTCGAGGGAACCGACGGCGACGTAACGGCCGTCCGCGCAGACGTACGTGTCGTAGAACGGCGCGCCGCCGTCCAGGAGGTTCGTGCCGCGTTCGTCGGACCAGGAACCCAAGCCGCGCAAGGCCCACATCATCTGGGACAGCACGTTCGCACCGTCGACCATCGCCGCGTCCACGACCTGGCCGCGCCCGGTCCGGCCGCATTCCCACAGCGCCGCGAGCACGCCCGCGATCAGGAACATCGACCCGCCGCCGAAGTCGCCGACCAGGTTGAGCGGCGGCACCGGACGCTCGCCCGCGCGGCCGATCGCGTGCAGCACGCCGGTGAGGCCGAGGTAGTTGATGTCGTGCCCGGCGCGCTGGGCGAGCGGGCCGTCCTGGCCCCAGCCGGTCATCCGGCCGTACACCAGGCGGGGATTGCGCGCAAAACAGTCGTCCGGCCCGACGCCGAGCCGTTCGGTGACGCCCGGCCGCAGGCCTTCGACCAGCACGTCCGCCTTCGCCGCGAGCCGCAGGACGAGCTCGCGGCCCTCGGGGGTCTTGAGGTCCGCGGCGACCGAGCGGCGCCCGCGCAGCAGCGGGTCCGGCTTGCCGCCGCTGAGATCGAGCGATCCGGAAGGCCGTTCCACCCGGACGACGTCCGCGCCCAGGTCGGCGAGCACCATGCACGCGTGCGGCCCCGGCCCGATCCCGGCCAGCTCGACGACCCTCAGCCCGCTCAACGGTCCCGCCACGTGTCCTCCTCGGCTCCGGCGCCTGCCGCGGCGACCCTACCGGCCGGTCCGGTCCGCGTCCGGGCGTGTGGGGTAACCCACCCGTGGCCCGACCCGGGCAGAACCGGCGCCGGGCCTCACCCGAACCGGGGACTGGCGTCTCGCGGCCGCGCCCTTCGGGTACCCGGCTGGTATCCATGGGTCACGAATAGATCAAGGAGGATTTTCGATGAGCTTTTTCGACCAGGCCAAGGACAAGATCCAGGAATTCGCGGGCAACAACCCGGACAAGGTCGGCCAGGGCATCGACAAGGCCGCCGAATTCGCCGACGAGAAAACGGGCGGCAAGCACGGCGACCAGATCCGCCAGGGCGCGGACAAACTGAAGGAGAACTTCGGCGGCGGCCAGGAAGGCGGCCAGGAACAAGGCGGCGGGCAGCAGCAGGGCGGCTTCGGTCAGGGCGACCAAGGCGGATTCGGCCAGGGTGAGCAAGGCGGCCAAGGCGGATTCGGCCAGGGCGAGCAAGGCGGCCAAGGCGGATTCGGTCAAGGCGAGCAAGGCGGCCAGGGCGGATTCGGCCAGGGCGAGCAGGGCGGCTTCGACCAAGGCGGCCAGCAGGGCGAGCAGCAGTGGGGCAACCAGCAGTAACGAGGGCAGTTCCCGCCTGAGTTCCCGCACCGGGGGCGGACCGCGCAGGTCTGCCCCGCCGAGAACCGGGAAATCGTTGGCGGCAAAAGGAACTGCGCGAGTCGGGAGGCAGCCAAGCAGGCGAACCTCGCGCGAAATCCACTGCCACCGGAAGTCCGCAGATCGGCCGCGGCGAGCGAACCGCGCAAGTCACGAGCCTCGGCAACCGGCCGGGGCAAGAGAGCTGTGCGCGTCGGCAACCGCGGTCGGCTGCGGGAATGTGTCGCAACGGCCAGCCTCCGCGGCGAAACGAGACCAGCCGCCGCGAGCGAAAACGAGCCGTGAACGTCGGCGGCCGCGGGTGCAACAACTCAGCTGCCAAACCTCGCGAATCGGTCGCCGTGAGCAAACCGTAGTGACCCCGCAATAACCCGGCCTCGGCAGGGATTGAGACCAGCAGCGACGAGCGGGCGGGGCGGTGTTTCGGCGCAGTTTCCGGCGTATTCACCCGGACCGCGCGAAAATGCCGCCCCGCTTTTCCGTGCCGCATCCGCTTCGCTGAATTTCTTTCACAGTTCCGTGGTCCGGAGCCGCTCAGCCGGGTTTGCGGGCCGAGATCAGCAGGTGTTCCTCCGGCTCCGCCCCGGGCTTGTCCGGGGCGAACGTTTCCGTCCTGGTCCCGGTCACTTCCAGTCCGGCCGCGCGGACCCGGTCGGCCAGCGCGTCCGCCGGGAAGCTCGTCACCCGGATCGTGTGGCCGAGGAAGTCGACCGGGACGTCCTCGACGTCGGCGGGCACCGTGATCAGCGCGAACCTTCCTCCCGGGGCCAGCCAGCCGGCGATCCGGCCGAGCGCGCGCTCCGTTTCGGCCCGCGGCAGCTGCAGGAACGGGAAGAACGCGCACACCGCGTCCCACGTCCCCGGTTCCGACTCCCATTCCCGCACGTCGGCCTGCACGAACTCGGCCCCGGGCACCTGCTCGCGGGCGATCCGCACCATCTCCGCGGACACGTCGATCCCGGTCACCCGATGCCCGGCGGCGACCAGATCCGCCGCGACGGGGCGGCCGGTCCCGCTGCCGACGTCGAGCACCCGCGCCGACGGCGGCAGCACCGCGAGCAGCTCCCGCACCGCCGCGTCCACCACCGGCGGGCGGCCGAACGCGTCCTCGTACCCGGCGCCGATCGCGTCGAACAGTTCCGCCGCAGTGGTCAGTTCCTCGGACATCCCAGTTCCCCTCGCCGTCGAAGGAGCCCAGGCTATCCGCCCCGGGAAGGCAGTTCGATGACGCCGGACCCAGCCAGCGCAGCGAACACCGCGAGTGCGGCGAGGAGGGCCCAGCTGATCGGGTGGCCGAGGTTGAGCGTCCAGGCGACCCCAGAGCGCCGGTGCACGAGAAGGGCCGGATCGCCGCGGTTCGCGTAGACCATGCCCGCGAGGTGCCAGTACCGGTCGTCGTCGCGCTGTACGCGGCCGGAATCCTCTTCGTCCGCAGGCAGCCGGTGCCCGGCATCACCCGCCCGGAACGCGAACGCCACCCACGCGACCACCGCGCCAGCGAGCGGGACGTAGCTGACGACAGTCGCGCCGGTCGTGGCCGGGACGATTTCCCACACCTCCAGCGACGCCACCAGCAAGCTCGCGGCCACGCATCCGGCGGTGCCGAACAGCAGCCGCAGCACGCCGGCGAGGTAGTCACGGTACCGGGCGGCCGAGGCGGCGGGTTGCGCCGCGTCGAGTTCCGGCCGGGCACGCGGCAACGCGATACCCAGCAGAGCCACGAGGACGATGATCAGCAGCTGCGCGGTGACGGTCGCGAACGCGCGGCCGACCGTCGTCGCGCCGCGCCGGACGGAGTCGACGGTCATTCCGTTCGGTGTCGGCAGTGTCGCGGGCAGGTCGCCGTAGCGCCACGCCCCGATCGCCGCGGTGATCGCGAACAGCACTGCCGCCGGGGCCAGGAAAATCCATTGTGGATGGACCGGGTCGGTGCGCAGCGAGGTGTCGGTCGCGACTGCCTGCCGGGTTCCGGAGTACCAGTCGCCGGAGCGTTTCGCGGCGGCGACCGTGCGGTGCGCCTGGTAGCCGAGGCCGCAGCAAGCAGCCGCGAGAACCGGTGCGGCGAACGCGGCCGCCGGCTCCCAGCGCAGTCCGGCCGAGGCGAAAGCGACCAGGACGAACGCGAGAGTGCCGGCCACCAGCACTCCGCGCGCGTAACGACGATGCGCACGAACGATCTCCGGTTCGGCAACGCGCGCCGCCGGCACCCGCACACCGAACGGAACCGTCGGCCGGGCGAACGCGGGCGCCGCCCAAAACGCAGCGGCCAGCAACGCCACCAGCACGAGATCCACATAGACCGACGACGTCACGACGCCGCCTTGACGCGGAAGGATTCCAGCACCGAGCCGCACCGGGCGGTCACCTCGTCGGCGTCCAGCCCGAGCGCGACGGCCTCGGCCAGGAGCGTGCGAAGCCGTTCCTGCCATTCGTCGGCGTACCCGGGTTCGGCGGGGCCGGATCGGGCATCGCGGCGGATCACCGCGCCGCTCTTGCGGTTGATGCGGATCAGGCCCTGCGCGCGGAGCAGGTCGTAGGCCTTGTTCACGGTGTGGAAGTTGATGCTGAGGTCGGCGCCGAGCTGCCGGGTGGACGGCAGCGCGTCGCCCTCGCCGAGGTCGCCCTGGGCGATCGCCTCCACGACCCGGTCGCGGATCTGCAGGTAGATCGGCGTCTCGCTGTCGAGATCCAATGTCAGCAGCACCCGTCCAGGATATCTGCTATACATCTAATAGAACAGCTAACGCAGGGGGTGAAGACGATGGCGGCAGCCGAAATCGTCGGCGACGGGCTCCGGGTGCGGTTCTCCCGCTGGGAGCGGATCGCCGTGTGGCGAGAAGAGATCACGGTCCCGCTGGCTCGCATCCGGACGGTCGAGGAGATCGGGAATCCGCTGGCCCGCACGCGCGGCGGCCGGATCGGCATGCTGGTCAGCGGGGTGGTCAAGGTCGGGATCTGGGGGCTGGGCACCGGGACGCGCCAGCTGGTGTCGGTGCGCCGGTCCGGCCCGGCGCTGCGGATCGTCCTCGACGGCGGGGAGTTCGGCGAGCTGCTGCTCAGCCTGCCCGACGCGGCCGAGCTGGCCGAAGCGCTCAAGGCCCGCGCATGAGCATCGCCGTCGAGAACCTGACCAAGCGGTTCGCCGCGACGCCCGCGGTCGCCGATCTGACGTTTTCCGCCGGTCCCGGGGAAATCACCGGTTTCCTCGGGCCGAACGGTTCCGGGAAGACCACCACGATGCGGATGCTCCTCGGGCTGGTCCGGCCGGACGCCGGGGCCGCGACGATCGACGGCGTCCGGTACGCCGAGCTGCCGCATCCGGCGCGCACCGTCGGCGCGGTGCTCGACGGGGCCGACCCGCATCCGTCCTGTTCCGCGCGGGAGCACCTGCGCATCTACGCCACGATGGCCCGGCTGCCGCGCCGGCGCGTCGACGAGGTGCTGGAGCAACTGGAGATGACCGCCTTCGCGGGACGGCCCTCGCGCGGCTATTCCACCGGCATGCGGCGACGGCTCAGCCTCGCGACCGCGTTGCTCGGCGACCCGCGAGTGCTGGTGTTCGACGAACCGGGCAACGGACTGGACCCGCGGGGCATGGCGTCGCTGCGCGACCTGCTCACCGGGTTCGCCGCGAGCGGCCGCACCGTGCTGGTCTCCAGCCACGTGCTCAGCGAACTGGAGCAGATCGCCGGGCAGGTCGTGGTCATCCGCGACGGCCGCCTCGTCGCCACCGGCACCCTGGCGGAGCTGTCCGTCTCGACCGCACCCGCCGCGCTCGTCCGCTCCCCCGACGCCGACGACCTCGCTCGAACGTTGAGCGGGGCCGCCGAACGGATCGCGCCGGATCTGCTTCGCGTCTCCGGCCTCAGCACCGCCGAGATCGCGGACCGGGCGGCCGCGGCCGGACTGCGGATCCACGAGCTCACCCCGGAAAAACCCGGCCTGGAACAGGTTTTCCTCGCCCTCACCGCGGGAGAACGCCGATGATCGCCGCGGAACTCCGCCGGCTGCGCTCCACCCGGCTGTGGCTGTGGGCGCTCGTCACCGCCGCGGTGTGCGGCGGCGGCCTGGTCGGGCTGATCGGCGTGATCGGCCCGGAGCAGGTCCAGCCGCCGATGCCCGGTCTCGACACCGCCGCCGGGGTGCGGAACGTGCTCGGCATGGCGACTGTGACGGTCCTGTTCCCCGCCGTGTTCGGCACCGTCGCGATGACGTCGGAATACCGGCACCGCACGATTTCCGTCACGTTCCTCTTCGCACCGCGCCGCTGGCGGATCCTCGTTGCGAAACTCGCGGCGTTCGCCATCGGCGGCCTCTGCTACGGCGTCGTCACCGCAGTGGCCGCCGGGCTCGCGCTCTACGGCAGCGCCGCCCTCCACGGGGTGACCGTCGGCCTCGCCCCGGCGACAGTCGTCGAGCTGCTGCTCCGGATCGCCGCCGCGATGACGATCTACACCGTGCTGGGCGTGGGAATCGGTGCGCTGCTGCGGAATCAGGTCGCCGCGCTGGCGGTGGTGATCGGGTATTTGTACCTGGTCGAAATCGCGCTGCTCGCCATTCCCGGCGTGAACACGATCTACCCCTACCTTCCCGGCGGAGCCACCGCCGCGCTCACCGAATTCGGCTATCTCACCGACGCGCTCGCCCAGCAGACCGGCCACGCGGGCGGACAACTGCTGCCCACCACGGGCGGCGCGCTCGTTCTCCTCGGATACGCACTGGTCGCGGCCGGGCTAGCAGTCGCGTTCCCGTTGCGCCGGGATGTCACGTGACAGCTTCATAGGCCGCCGCCGCGACCACCAGATCCTCCCAAGCCATTCCGACGCTCTTGAACAGCCGGGGACCCGATGCCACCGTCCGCCCCTGTGCCAGTTCCACGAGCGGCACCAAGTCGTCCGCCGCGAGGACGCCGGATTTCATTGCCAGCACTACATCTCCGGCCTCGCGAGTAGCCGCGCCAATGCCTTCGACAACCACTGTGGACCGTCCAATGAGGACATCGCCGACTTCCCGGGCATCGGGTTCGTGCGAGCCGACGGCTACCACGGTGGCGTGCTCGGGGACTTTCGCGCCGTCGAACACGGGGGTTCGCGACGAGGTGCAGCAGGCGACCAGATCAGCCGAGGACACGTCGTCCGGCGTGCCTGCCCGGGCGAAGGGGTACTGCTCGGCGAGGGCTTGCGTACGTTCGGGATTGCGGCCGACCACCACTACGTCCTGCACCGGCCGCACGGCGCGGAAGGCTTCGATGTGGCTCTGCGCCTGCGGGCCTGTCCCGAACACGACCAGGCGTTCCGCGTCCGGCTCGGCCAGGAGGTCGACCGCCACGGCGGAAACCGCCGCCGTGCGGACTGCCGTGAGGGCGATCCCGTCGAGGAGCGCCTTGGGGGTGAGCGTCGGGCCGTCCATCAGCAGGTAGTGGCCTTGGATCCGCGGCAGGCCGCGAGCCGGGTTGTCCGGGGCGACGGAGGCGACCTTGACCCCGGCGTAGCGGTCCCAGAACGCGGGCATCAGCAGAAACTGTCCGGTGGGCACGGGTACGACAGACCGAGGCGGGTCCTGGTCCGGGTCCAGGCCGCCGGTCAAGGCGGTGCGGATGGCGTCGACGGCTTGGCGGACGGTCGGTGGGGCATCGAGGAACAGCACGCCGACGAGCATGGCACACGGCACCGACAGAACCATCTGAGCCGCAGGTCACAACGCCTTAGATACAAGCTGAGATGCATGCTAGCGTCCCATCTGTGAACGCGTTGAAACCCGCCGCCGATCGCGCGTACGAGCTCACCAAGGAGCTCGTGCTCACCGGCGAACTGCCCGGCGGACACCTGTTCAGCGAGGGCGAGATCGCCGAGCGGCTCGGGGTGAGCCGGACGCCGGTGCGCGAGGCGTTCCTGCGGCTGCAGGTCGAGGGGCTGCTCAACCTGATCCCGAAGCGCGGCGCGATCGTCGTCCCGATCACCCCGGGCGAGGCCGAGGACGTGCTCGAAGCCCGCGAGGCCGTCGAAAGCGCGGCGGTGCAACGGCTGGGCAGGCGTCCGGAGTTGATCCCGGCGGCGCTCGAGCAGCTGCGCGCGGTGCTGGCTGTCCAGCGGCAGCACGCGGAAGCGGGCGACGTGCCCGCGTTCGCGGAAGCCGACGCGCTGTTTCACCGCACGATCGTCGAGGCGGGCGGCAACGCGCTGCTGCTCAGCTTCTACACCACGCTCGCCGACCGGCAGCGCCGGATGAACGTCCACGCGCTCGCGCCGATCCCGGCTCGGCTGCCCCAGGTCGTCGGCGAGCACGAAGACCTCCTGAACATCATCGCGGAGGCGGAGACGAAGGCCGACACCTTCGCCCCGGCCCTGCGAGCACACCTGGATTCGGTGCACCGTCGATGACCACTACTGCTGACCGCGCTCCCCTGCCCGAAACACCCGAGACAACCGCCCGTCCGGCCTGGTTTCCGGCCGCCGCCGCGGTGTTCGCGTGCGGCTGGGGCGGCAACCAGTTCACCCCGCTGCTCGTCATGTACCACGCCGCGGGCTACTCCGCGTTCACCGTCGACGCCCTGCTCGGCGCGTACGTCGTCGGTCTCGTGCCGGGGCTGCTGCTGTCCGGCGGACTGTCCAATCGGTACGGTCGCCGCCCGGTGATGTTCGCCGGCACCATGGTGTCGTTGCTGGCGAGCGTGCTGCTGGCACTCGGCCCGGTCGGCGTCGGATGGATCGCCGCCGGCCGGTTCCTCTCCGGCATCGCGGTCGCGGTCGCGATGGCCGTGGGCTCCACCTGGATCAAGGAACTCGCCGACGCCGACCCGCACAGCGCGGCCGACACCGGCACCCGGCGCGCCGCGCTGTGCCTGACGCTCGGGCTCGGCATCGGCCCGGGCGTCGCCGGAGTGCTCGCGCAATGGGGTCCGTGGCCGATGGTCCTCCCCTACCTGGTCCACATCGGACTCGCGCTGGTCTCGCTGCTCGCGGTCACGCGCAGTCCGGAAACGCTCACTGTCCGGACCGAATCGGTCCGCGCCGCGTTGCCCGCCACCGCGCGGCATCCGCGGTTCCGCCGGGTGATCCTGCCCGCCGCGCCGTGGATCTTCGGCTCGTGCGGCGTGGCATACGCGATCCTGCCGCAGCTCGTCGAGCATCAGACCGGGTCGTGGGCGCTGGCCTACTCCACCTTGCTCACCGTCTGCGCGATCGGCGCGGGCGTGGGGATCCAGCCGATCGCCAAGCGGGTGGACCGCACCACCAGCGCCCGGGCGGTGCTCACCGGGATGGCGGTGCTCTGCGCCGGACTCGTCCTGAGCGTCTTCGCCGCCGCGCGGGAATCGCCGTGGATCGCCCTCGGCGCGGCGATTGTGCTGGGCGCCGCTTACGGCATCGTGGTGGTGTCCGGACTGCTGGAATTGCAACGCCTCGCCCGGCCGGGCGAAATCGCGGAACTCACCGGCGTGTACTACGCGCTGGCCTACATCGGATTCCTGCTGCCGTCAATTTTGGCCGCCCTGAACGGAGTAGCGGGCTACCCGGTTCTGCTCGCCTGCGTCGCACTGGTCGCGATCGCGGGAACCCTTGTGGTGACCCGGCACTCGCGCCGGCACCTCCCCCAGGACTGACCCGATTCCGGCAAACGGGACCGAATGCGCGACCGCGCGGAAATTCGGTCCCGTTTGCCGGATTTGTTTCCCACTATTGTCGCTTGTGGATCGTGCGGGAGTCGGAAAGAGTTCTGCTATCGGGAAATCGAGCGCGGCACGAGTGCGCCCGATTTCGTCGGGGCCGGTAACTCACGAACCCTTCTAGCAGGAAGTGGGAACTGCACATGGGGCGTTCCTCGCGATCCGTTCGCGCCCTGGTCATGGCTGCGACCGGCAGCCTGGTGCTGGCCGGGGCGACCCAGCCGGCGCAGGCTGCCGCACCGGCCGCCGCGGCGGACACCGCGCCGCAATCGGTGATCGTCGTCCTCGCGGACCAGCTGCCCAGCGCGCCGCCCACCAAGGCGGCCTCGGGCACTCGCCGTGCCAAAGCCACCCAAGAACAGGACTCGGTGCTCGCCAAGCTCTCCGGCGCGGCACCGGCCAAGGTCAAGCACTTCGCACTGGGCAACGCGTTTTCCGCCACGGTCACGCCCGCGCAGGCCGCACAGCTCGCGCACGACCCGGCGGTCGCGCAGGTGCTGCCGGACAGCAAGGTGACGCTGCCGGACGCCAAACCGGGCGCACCGGCCGCCGCGCCGAAAGCAGGCGGACCGGCCGCGCAGTCCACGCCGAACGCGACCTGCCCGGCCGACCCGGCGAAACCGTTGCTGGAGCCCGAAGCGCTGACGTCGATCCGCGCGTACAGCACCACCGGCGGCAAGAGCGCGTCCGATCTGGCCAACGGCGCGGGCGTGAAGGTCGCGTTCCTCGCCGACAACATGGACCCGAACTACGCGGACTTCATCCGTCCCGACGGCAGCCACGTGTTCTCGGACTACCAGGACTTCTCCGGCGACGGCCCGAACACGACCGACGCCGGGGCCGAGGCCTTCGGCGACGCTTCCTCGATCGCCGCGCAGGGCGTCGTGGTGCACGACCTGTCGAAGTTCGTCAACGAGAAGCACCCGCTCCCGGCGGGCTGCAACATCGTCGTCAAGGGCGTCGCGCCGGGTGCGAGCCTGGTCGGGCTGAACGTCTTCGGCAAGACCGCGACGAACTCCGCGGTGCTGCAGGCGATCGACTACGCGGTGACCGTCGACCACGTCGACGTGATCAACGAGTCGCTCGGCCTCAACCAGTACCCGGATTCCAGCTCCCGCAACCTGTTCCAGGTCTTCAACGACCAGGCCGTGGCCGCGGGCGTCACCGTGACCGCCTCCAGCGGCGACGCGGGCACCACGTCCACGATCGGCAGCCCGGCCACCGACCCGCTGGTGATCTCGACCGGCGCGACGACCGACAACCGGCTGTACGCGCAGACCGGCTACGCGGCTTTCCCGTTCTCCAACGGGAAATGGGTGAACGACAACATCTCCGCGCTGTCCTCGTCCGGCATCACGCAGAACGGCCGCACCATCGACCTCGTCGCACCCGGCGAGGGCAACTGGGCCGACTGCTCCCCGGCGTACTCGGAATGCCGCAACTTCAAGACCGTTCCGGAAGGCACGGACCTCGAATCCTTCGGCGGCACCAGCGAATCCGCCCCGCTGACCGCGGGCGTCGCCGCGCTGGTGATCCAGAGTTACCGCAATTCCCACCACGGTGCGTCGCCGACGCCCGCACAGGTGAAGCAGATCATCACCAGCACCGCACGCGACCTCAACCTCCCAGCCGACGAGCAGGGCGCGGGCCTTCTCGACGCCCGCGCGGCGGTCGAAGCGGCGCTCACCGCTCCGGGTTCGACCGGGGCGCCGGCGGGCGTCTCGTCCAACATCACGCTGTCGGCCGACCAGCTGACGCTGGAAGGCGCGCCGGGCAGCACGCAGCATGCGTCGGTCAACGTCACCAACGCGGGCAGCAAGCCGCTGACGGTCAGCACCGGCACGCGGACGTTCGCGCCGATGGGGACGCAGACGCAGACCACCGGGTTCGACTCGACCAAGCTGCCGACGTTCCCGTACTTCAACGGCACGAACTGGGCGTACAAGAAGGTCACCTTCTCCGTGCCGAACGGCGCGCAGCGGCTGCTGGCGCGGATGGCGTGGCAGGGCAGCCCGAAGACGGTCAACGGCCAGTCCGTCACCCCGGTGGTGCGGCTGACGCTGCTCGCCCCGGACGGCACCTTCGTCGCCAACAGCCGTCCGCAGGGCGGGGCCGCGACGGCGAACTACGCCAACGTGGACGTCACGCGCCCTGCCGCGGGCACGTGGACCGCGGTGCTGTACTCCGCGTCCGGACAGGCCGGCTACACCGGTGACATCCAGCTGGCGACCACCGCGCAGCGGGCTGTCCCGTACGGCCAGGTTTCGCCGCAGATCCTGCAGCTCAACCCCGGTCAGACGAAGCCGGTGCACGTCGCGCTGCAGACCCCGGCCAGCGGCGGCGACGCGGACTACTCGATCACCTTCGGCAGCTCCGACGGACACCAGACCACGGTGTCGGCCGTGCTGCGCGCGCTGATCCCGACGAAGAACGGCCCCGGCGCGTTCGGCGGCACGATCACCGGCGGCAACGCCCGCGCGGTGTCGCCCGCGCAGACCTTCTCCTACGAATTCGACGTTCCGCGCGGCAAGCGGGACCTCGACGTCGCGGTGAAGCTGCAGGACCCGGGCACGCTGCTCGACGGCGTCCTGGTCGACCCGAACGGCGAACTCGCCGACGTGAACAGCAACGCCTACCTCGATTCGGCCACCACGCTGAAGCAGGGCACCGCGTTGCAGCTCGTCGACGCGAACCCGCTGCCGGGCCGCTGGCACCTCGTGCTCGTCGTGCAGAACCCGGTGACGGGCAAGCAGATCGACCAGCCGTTCACCGGAACCGTCGGCTTCGACCAGGTCTCGGCCAGCGCGCCCGCGCTGCCGCAGTCCGCGTCGCTCGCCGCGGGCAAGGCGGTGACCGTGCCGGTGACGGTGCGCAACACCGGCATCGAACCGATCGCCATCGGCGTCGACGCGCGCACGAACGCGAAGCAAACGCTGCAGCCGCAGCCGATCCAGGGTTCGACCGAGGTCGACCTGCCGGAGCTGAACGCGAACGCGCCGGTGTACTCGATCCCGCCGGAGACGAGCAAGTTCACCGTCGCGACGTCCTCGACCGTGCCCGCGCAGGCGGAGATCCAGGGTTCGGCGGCGGGCATCGACGTGCTCGGCGACCTGAAGTCCGCGCAGAACGGCAGCACGGTGTCGGTCGCGACGATCGGCGAGAAGACCGGCTACGTCACCAAGGGCGTCTGGTTCGCCGACGTGCAGGAGATCGGTCCGTTCGGTCCGGAAGGCGCGCCTGCCGGGCATTCGAGCTACACGGCGTCGATCCAGACGGCGGGCTTCGACGGTTCGGTGACGTCGTCGACCGGCGACCCGTACGGCCAGTCGGTGGACCCGAATGGCACCGGCGGCACGCCGCAGCTGGTGAAGCCGGGCGAGACCGCGACGATCCTGGTGACGATCACGCCGTCGGGCAACCGCGGGCAGCAGGTGGCCGGGCACTTGAACATCGTGACCGTGCCCTCGCTGCCGACCGGCGTGACCGGTCTGCCGCAGGTCGGAACCGGTGAGGTGCTGGCGACTCTGCCGTACAGCTACCGCATCGGCTGACGTGTTCCGTGAGGGCCGCTTCGGGTTTCTTCCGAAGCGGCCCTCACGCGTTTACCAGTGCGCGAAGGTGTTCGGCGTGCGCGCGCGTCATCGCCGCCCGGACGCGAGGGAGGCACCCGGCGAGCAGTCCGTCGTCCGTCCAGGCGAGCACCAGGGTCGAATTCGTGGCCGCGCAATGCAGCGGCCGGTATGAGGTGTCCGGCATCGGTCTCGTCGGCGGCGCTGTCACGGTCAGGATTCCGGCTCCGTAACCGAGACACAGCACCGCCCATTCGCTGTCCGCGTAGCAAAGCCGCGGATCAGCACCGGCGTCGGCGAAGGCCGCGAGCAGTGCCCGCGTACGCGGCTGCACGGCCTGGTCGAGGAGAACGCAGCGCTGGCGGGACAGCGCGGCCGGGGTGAGCGAGTCCGGAACGCCGAGCGGATGTCCGGACGGAATGCCGACCACCAGCGGTTCCGTGGCCACCGAAACCCATCCGAGAGGGCGTTCCCGCACGGCGTCCTGACGTAGCAGGCCGAGGTCCAGTTCTTCGCTCAGCAACGCTTCCGCCAGCTCCGCAGCCGATTCGGCGGTCCGGATAGCCAGTCCGGCATCGGGATTGCGCAGCCCTACCTCGCGGATCAGCCGCGGCAGCACGGGCGTCGGCACCGAGCCGATCCGGATCTGCGCGACGGGGCGCTCCAGCCCGGCGCGCGCGGCGGTCAGCATCCGGTCGAACTGCGGGACCACCGCCGAGGCGTGTTCGAGGAGGAGCTCGCCAGTTTCGGTGAACAGCTTCCCGGCCGGTTCCGCGGCCAGCAGCGGGGCGCCGATCATCCGTTCCAGCCGCCGGATCCGCAGGGTGAGCTTGGCCGGGGTGGTTCCGAGTGCGGCCGCGGCGGCCGCCACGCTGCCCGCCTCGGCGACCGCGACCAGCAGCTTCAGCTGCCGCAGCTCGAGGTCGGCACCGGAGCGGATCAGCTGGTCCGGGCGGTCAGCCACGGCAGTTCCCCCGGAATCGCGCGCGGGCCGTCGAAGCCGCCCTTGTGGTCGTGATAGGCGTCGAGGATCAACCCGGCGAGCAGGCTGACCCGCGCGGCGACCGGACTGTCCTCCCGGTACAGCAGGAAATGGCTGGTGCGCGCCCGCAGTCCGGGAACCGGGCGGTGCACCACGCCCGGGGCGAGCGGGCGGGAGGCCTGGACGAGCGTGACGTCGCCCTGGTAGCGGACGATCTCGTCGCGCGGGCCGGAGACCGGCACGTAGTGGGCGATCACCGGGGCGAAGCCGTACGGGCCGCACACCCGGGCGAGGAACTCGCGGCAGCGGTCCGGCCCGGTCGAGGAGATCCACCGCTCGTGTTCCAGCTCGGCCAGGTCCACCTCGTGCCGGGCGGCGAGCGGATGCCAGTCCGGGAGCATCATCAGCAGCGGGTCCTCGGCGAGGTCGATCCGCCCGGTGTTCGGGGGCAGCGGCACGTCGCACTGTTCGGACAGGACGGCGAGGTCGAGTTCGCCGCGGCCGAACCAGCCGAGCATCTCCGCGGTCGACTCGGCGGTCCGGATCTCCGCCCGGTCGCCGAGCCCGGTCGTCTCGAGCGCGCGGAGCAGCGGGCCGGACAGGACGGTTTCCGACCAGCCGACCCGCAACGCGCTTTCGCGCTGGGCGCAGTGCTGCGCGAGGGCCGGGCCGATCCGGGCGGTGCGCGCCAGGATCCCGTCCGCGTAGTCGAGGATCAGCTGCCCGAACGGCGTGGGCCGCACCCCGGCGCGGGCGCGTTCGAACAGCGCCCGGCCGAGCAGTTCCTCGATCCTGCGCAGTTCGCGGCTGAGGGCGGGTTGCGGCAGCACCAGTTCGGTGGCCGCGCGGTTGAGGCTGCCCGCTTTCGCGATCGCCTGGAGGTGGCGCAAATGCTTGAGTTCCAACTCCACGAAAGTTCACGATATGACGCCCGCCGGCGCGAGTGCACCGGCGAAAGTGTGGCAATCGCCCGACCAAAGTAGGAAATCCTCTTTCCGAACCGCCGGCCTCGCCGTCCCGCGACGGCATAACCGGCAGGCATTACCCGCGCCGCCCGGATCCCGGCACAGTGATCCGCACCAGTCCCGCCCCGCCGGGAGAAACGCGGAATCGAGACGAGAAAAGGTGGAGGATTTCCATGTTCGACGCGACTCCGCTGTCTTCCGGCTGCGCCCGCCTGTATCCGGACGTCCGGCACGCCTGTGTCGGAGTGAGCCCGTTCAACGGCTATTTCACCGCGGACCGGCTGACCCGGCTCGCCGCGTGGACCGCGGAGCACTTCGCCGAGTTCTGCTTTTTCGTCCCGGACGAGGTCACCGCCTACACGCTCGAAGCGCTCGGATACCCGCCGGCCAGGGCGAAACAGAAAGCGCACCGGCAGTCCTGCCACGTGCACAACAAGATCGCCGCCGCACTGCGCGCGCTGGACGTGCCCGACCCGGAGAGCCGGATCCTCGGCATGGCCCGGCTGCGCGAACTGCCCGCCTATCGGCGGCTGCTGGCGGCGGCGGAAAACCACTTCGAAACCGACAGCGCATTCCGGTCAGCCTGCTACGGCGCTTCCACCTGGGTGCTGCAGGGCCGGACGGGAAACGTGCCGGACGAGGGCGCGCTGCGGCTCGCGGTGCGCTACTTCCTCGCCGAACTCCCGTTGTTCGCCGGTTCCGGGCTGATCACCGGAAATCCGCGGTCGATGTTCGTCTACCACCAGCGGGTGCCGTTTCTGCGGAAGTTCTTCGACCGGGAATTCGCGTTCCGGCCCGAGCCGGGCCAGGGTTTCCTGGTCGTCGCCGAAGCCGCGCTGGAAGCGACCGGCCGATGAGCGACCGCCACGACGACTATTCGCTGACCCGCGTCCCGGACGCCGCCCGCCGGTCCTGGCCCTCGGTCGCGGTGCAGCGGTTCGGGCAGGTGTCCTCGTTCCAGCAGTTCATCGTCGGCGCGCTGCTGGGCTGGGGCATGACGTTCTGGAACGCGGTGCTGGCCATCACGATCGGTTCGGTGCTGCTGGAGGTCATCACCGTGCTGCTCGGCATCGCCGGGGTGCGGGAAGGACTGTCCACCTCGGTGCTGGCCCGCTGGGCCGGGTTCGGCCGGAAGGGGTCCGCGCTGGTCGGCCTGCTGGTGGCGGTCAGCCTCGCGGGCTGGTTCGGCGTGCAGAACGGGGTGTTCGCGCACGGGATGCACGCCCTCGGCGGCACGGTGCCGGAATGGGGCTGGGCGCTGGTCGGCGGAGCGGCGATCACCGTGATCACCGTCTACGGCTTCCGCCTGATGGCCTGGACCGCCTACCTGACCGTGCCCGCTTTCCTGCTGCTGGCCGGGTATTCGGTGCTCGACGCGC
Source organism: Amycolatopsis sp. CFH S0740 (assembly GCF_004522315.1). Classification (NCBI taxonomy): domain Bacteria; kingdom Bacillati; phylum Actinomycetota; class Actinomycetes; order Pseudonocardiales; family Pseudonocardiaceae; genus Amycolatopsis; species Amycolatopsis sp. CFH S0740. The sequence goes on from NZ_SDLS01000008.1 coordinate 44,128, forward strand.
TGCACACGCACTCGCTGGCGGACTTGGTTTCCGCTCCCCCGCCGGGACCGCCGCTGTCGCTCGGCGCGGCGACCACGCTGGTGTCCGGGGCGTTCATCCTCGGCGCGCTGATGACCCCGGACATGACGCGGTTCAACCGCACCCGCGCCGACGTCGTCAAGCAGACCGTGCTCAGCGTGACGCTCGGCGAGTACCTGATCGGGCTGATCGGCGTGCTCCTCGCGCACGCCGCCGCGACCTCGGACGTCGTCGGCATCGTCACCTCCTCCTCGGGGCTGCTCGGCACCCTGGTGCTGGCCACCGCGATCCTCAAGATCAACGACTGGAACCTCTACTCGTCGTCGCTCGGCCTGGTCAACGTCGTCGACGTGCTGTTCGACCGGAAGGTCAGCCGGGTGCGCGTGGTCCTGGTGCTCGGGGTGTTCGGCACGGCGGCGTCCGCACTCGGGATCGCCGACCACTTCGCCGGGTTCCTGACCGCGGTCGGCGTGCTCGCCCCGCCGGTCGCCGGGGTGCTCATCGCGGAGTACTTCGTGCTTCGCCGGTGCCGTCCGGTTTTCGCCGCCCTGCGCCGGGGACAAGCGGTCGCCGGGCGCGACTGGGAGCTCGCGGCGCTGGTCAGCTGGGCGCTCGGGACGGCTTTCGCGCTCGTCTTCGAGTTCGGGATTCCCACGATCAACTCGGTGGTCGTGGCGTTCGTCAGTCACCTCGCGGCGGGCCTGCTCGCCCGCCGCCGGAACCCGGGAGGAACCGGCATGCTGCCGCTGATCGGCCGCGAAGAGCTGAAAACCGCGATGGACGAGGGCACGGTGATCGTCGTCGACACCATGCCGCCCGACTACTACGCCCGCGAACACCTTCCCGGCGCCCGCAACATCCCGGGCTTCCCCTACGAGCAGGCCGCGGCGTTCACCGACGAGCACGCGCCGCGGGTGGTCCCGGACAAGGCCGCGGCGATCGTCGTGTACTGCGCCAACACCCCTTGCCGCAACAGCGAATTCGTCGGCGCCCGGCTGCTCGAACTCGGGTACGCGGACGTCCGCAAGTACCGCGAAGGAATCGAAGACTGGGTCGGCGCCGGCCATCCCACCGAAACCGGCCCCGCCCCCGAAGCCCCGGCGCGTCCGGCGCCGGTGCCCGTCACCCACCCCGAATAGAGGAGAGAACATGGGAACGAGAATCCGGATGTTCGCGGCCGTCGCGGCGATGACGGCGGGAGTCCTCGGCGGCGCCGCGGCGACGCCGGCGAGCGCCGCCCCGGCGTCCTACGTTTCGCTGGCCCCGCAGGACGAGACCGTCGTCGACGTCACCTCGGCCAACTACGACCAGGTGATGGAGATGTCCAAGACCAAGCCGGTCGTGCTGGACTTCTACGCCAGCTGGTGCGGTCCCTGCCAGAAAATGGCCCCGTACCTGGAGAAATACCACACGGCCGACGGCGGCAAGTGGATCTGGGCGAAGGTGGACCTGAGCGAACAGGGCCAGAACAAGGACATCGCCGACAAGTACGGCATCGAGTACATCCCCACGCTGATCGACATCTCCGCCGGACAGGAGAAGGGCAGCCGGGTGGTCGGCTTCGACGAGGGCAGCGGCCCGGACGACCTGCGCACCTGGCTGAACAACCTCTGACCGCGCCCGCCTCCGCCGGGATTCCCCGGGATCCCGGCGGAGGCTCCCCGAAGGGACGACCATGAAACGCACCCCGAAAGCCGTCGTGCTGGCGGCCCTGCTCTCGGTCGCGGCCGGCGTGCTGCCGGCGGCGGCCTCCGCCGCGCCGGACGACACCGCGGTGTACATCGTGCGGCTCAAGCCGATGGACAAAGACAAGGACAAGGTCACCGCCGCCGCGAACGCGCTGATCGCCAAGTACGGCGGCACGCTGCGCCGGGTCTACTACTCGGTCTCGCAGGCGTTTTCCCTTTCCGCGACCCGGGAACAGCACGACAAGTACCTCACCGACGCCGCGGTCACCACGGTCGGGGACAACCAGGTCTACACCGCGGCCGGGACCCAGGACGACCCGCCTTCGTGGGGACAGGACCGGATCGACCAGGCAGACCTCCCGCTCGACGGCAGCTACACCTACCCGAACACCGCGGCGAACGTGCACGTGTACGTGCTCGACACCGGGGTGCGCACCAGCCACCACGACTTCGGCGGACGCGCCCACGCCGCGTACGACGCGGTCGACCCCGACGCGGACCAGAGCGGAACGGACTGCAACGGCCACGGCACCCAGGTCGCAGCCGCCATCGCGGGCCGCCACTACGGTGTCGCGAAAGAGGCTTCGGTCGAATCGGTGCGCACCCTCGGCTGCGACGGCACTGGCACGTCCGAGGAGATTCTGTCCGCTTTGGACTGGGTGAACCTCAACGCACAGCGCCCGGCCGTGCTGAACCTCAGCTTCGCCGGCCCCAGCGGCACGGTCCTCGACATCCAGCTCTACAAGATGACCCAGAACGGCCTCGCCTACACCGTCGCCGCGGGCAACGGCACCGGCGGCGCCGGAGTGAATGCCTGCGACATCACGCCTGCCCGGCAGACCACCGGGATCACCGTCGGCGCCACCGACCAGGCCGACCACCGGGTGCCGTCCTCGAACTTCGGCAGCTGCGTGGACCTTTACGCACCAGGCAAGGACATTCCGACGGCGGGCAACACCGGCGATTGCGCGTCGAGCGTGGTTTCCGGCACGTCGATCGCCTCGGCGGAAGCAGCGGGAGTGGCGGCGATGTTCCTGTCCGCGCATCCGGACGCGACGCCGGACCAGGTGCTCAAGGGCATGACCGACGCGGCGACGAAGGACAAGGTCGTCGATCCGGGCGAGGGATCGCACAACCTGCTGCTGCACACGACGTAACCGCGCGCGGCCGGGCGCCACTGCCCCCGAAGCGCCCGGCCGCATCCCCGCGCTCAGGCATCACCGACCCGGCCAGCACAATCCCCGCGCCAGCTCCCCTCCCGCGCGAGCTACGCAACTCCAGCACCCCGCCGCGCATAGCCGACCCGGTCAGCACAATCCCTGGCCCCAGCGCCCCGCCGCACCCGCAACGCATAACCGGCCGGGCCGTCAAGCTCCTCGACCCCCGCCCCGCACAACCCACGCAGCCCGGCACCACAACCCCAGCGCATAACCAGCCGAGCCACCAAACTCCCGCCCCGCCCTGCACAACCGACGCGGCCGACCGCCACGACCCCAAGGACCCGCCATGGACGTCACCGCGCCGCCCGCCCGCACCGCGCTTCCCCTGCCCGCTCTGCTGGCCTTGGCCGCGTCGGTGTTCCTCGGCTGCCTGACCGAGATCGTCCCGGCCGGGATCCTGCTCCCGGCCGCGGCTGATCTCGGCGTGTCCCCGGCCGCCGCGGGGCAGCTGGTCACCGTGTACGCGATCGCCACCGCTCTCACCGCGCTGCCGTTGACCGCGGCGTCGGCCCGGATGCCCCGCCGGAAACTCCTGCTCCTGCTCGTCGCCGGGTTCGTCGCGACCAACCTGGCGATCGCGCTGTCCCCGTGGTTCGCGCTGGTGCTCGTGGCGCGAGTGGCTTCGGGAGCGCTCACCGGAATCCTGTGGTCCCTCGTGGCGAACTACGCCATGCGGCTCGTCCCCGCGGAACGGGCCGGGCGCGCACTCGCCGTCGCGATGGCGGGCACCCCGGTCGCTTTCGCGTTCGGCGTCCCGGCCGGGGCCGCGCTCGGCGAACTCGTCGGCTGGCGCTGGGTGTTCGCCGGGATGGCCCTCGTCGCGGTGCCGCTGCTGTGGTGGATCGTAGCGGTGGTTCCGCCACTGTCCGGCGAGGAACCAGGTGCCCGGACGAGCCTCCGCACAGTGGTGCGCACGCCAGGACTGCGCCCGCTATTACTGCTGGTGATCGCGTTTTCCTTGGCGCACAACATGTTCTACACCTATCTCGGACCATTCTACGCCGCTCGCGGACATCTCCCATTGCTGAGCGCCGGGCTGTTGCTGTTCGGCACCGCGACGGTGGCCGGGCTGTGGCTGGTCGGGCTCGCTCTCGACCGGCATCCCCGCGCGGTGCTCACGTGCTGCGCCGCCGTCACCGCCTGCTGTTTCGGCATACTGGTCTTCGGCGGCCGGGAACCGGTACTGCTGCTCGCCGCGTGTGCGTTGTGGGGCTTGGCTTTCGGCGGCGCGCCGACGTCGTTCCAAGCGGTCACCGCGGTACTCGCCGGACGCCGGGCCGACATCGCGCAGTCGCTGACCATCGCCAGCTGGAACGGCGCGGTCGCGGGTGGCGCGCTGACCGGCGGAGTTCTGCTCGGCACAGGCGCGCTGCCGTGGACCGCCATCGCACTGATGATCGTGCCGGTTTTCCTTTCCCGTTTCGTTCTCCCGGCGCGGTGAACCAACCCGCCATTCTGTGGAAAACTGTTTCACCCCACCCCTTCTGACCAGGGAAAACGTCTTCGTTCAGAATGACCGTTGAACGTCGTCGAACGTTCAGCGAGCACGATTCGCAGACCGCCGCCGCGGCTAGCCTTGGCCGGCTGTTTCTTCTCCGCTTCGCTTTGGAGGAATCGTGCTCCCTCGTTCCCTGTGGGCGAGACCGGCCGCCGCGGCAGCCGGTCTCGTCCTGACGGCCGCCCTGGCGATACCGGGTTCGGCCGCCGCCCAAGAGCCCCGGACGCCGTTGGCGCCCACCGGCTCCGCACCGGCCGGCGCGCAACGGCTCGGCGCCACCGATCCAGGCCGGGAGATCCCGATCGCGCTGTCGCTGCGGCCGCACGACGAAGCCGGGCTTGCCCAGTTCGTCGCCTCGGTCAGCGATCCGCGTTCGCCGGACTACCGGCATTTCCTGTCCAGTGCGGACTATTCGGCCCGCTACGCGCCGCGAGAGTCCGATGTGGACGCTGCGAAGGCGTACCTGGAGAAACAGGGCCTGCGGGTCACTGACGTCTCGGCCAACCGCCAGGTGGTCGACGCGGTCGGGACCGTCGGACAGGTCGAGGCGGCGTTCGGCACCCGGCTCGGCGACTACGCCGACTCGGCCGGAAAGCATTTCTACGCCAGGGAATCCGCGCCGAGCGTGCCGTCCTCGGTAGCGAAGATCGTGCGCACGGTGACCGGGCTGACCAACCGGCCGATCGCGCACCGTGCCTCCGCTCCGGCCGGTCCCGGCGGCCCGGGCGGCGGCTACACCCCCGCCCAGTTCCGCACCGCCTACAGCATGAAGCAGCTTTCCGGTTCCTACGACGGATCCGGGCAGACGGTCGGGCTGATCGAGTTCGACTCGTTCAAGCAGTCCGACATCGACGCCTGGACGAACTACTTCAAGCAGCCCTCGGTCAAGCCCCAGGTAGTGCCGGTGGACGGCGGGGTTTCCCAGCCGGGCAGCGGACAGCTCGAGGTGACGCTGGACATCCAGGCGGTCGCGGCCACCGCGCCCGGCGCGAGCCAGATCGTCTATGAGGCACCGAACAGCGACAAAGCCTGGGTCGACGAGATGGCGAAAATCGCGAGCGACAACGCGATCACGATCCTGTCGGGCTCGTGGCTGCTCGGCGAGAAATGCGAGTCCGACCCGATCGCCGCCTCGCACGATTCCTACTCCCAAATGGTCGCCCAGGGCGTCACGCTCCTGTCGGCCTCCGGAGACTGGGGAGCCACCGGCTGCGGCTACAACGGCGACAACTCCACCGTGCAGGCCGACTACCCGGCCAGCGACCCGCTGTTCACCGGCGTCGGCGGCACGCAGCTGCGGACGAGCGACAGCGCGGGCACTTACCAGTCGGAGTCGTGCTGGAACCAGGGCGGCACCGGCAACACCCGCTCCGGCGGCGGGTATTCGGCGGTCTACAGCAAGCCCGATTGGCAGCCGGGCAGCAGCAAATACCGTTCGGTGCCCGACGTCGCGCTCGACGCCGACTACGGAGCCGGCGCGCTTTCGGTGTACATGAACGGCGGCTGGCAGGACGTCGGCGGGACGAGCCTGTCCTCCCCGTTGTGGGCCGGATATCTCGCGATGGTCAACCAGAAAGCGAAAAGCGCGGGCAAGAGCAACCTCGGCGCCATCAACCCGACGGTGTACTCGATCGCCCAGTCCTCGCAGTACTCCTCGGCCTTCCACGACGTCGTCTCCGGCAACAACGGCACCTACGACGCGGGCACCGGCTACGACCTGTGCACCGGCTGGGGTTCCATGCAGGGCGACAACCTGGCAGACCCGCTGATCAACGGCGCGACGCCGCCCGCGGCCAACGACTTCTCCCTCGCCGCGGACCCGGCCTCGCTCAGCGTCGACCCGGGCAAGTCGGCGACCACGAAGATCACCACCAAGGTCGTCAAGGGCAGCGCGCAAAGCATCGCGTTGTCGGCGAGCGGGCTCCCGGCCGGTGTCACAGCAACATTCGACCCGTCTTCGGTAACCGCAGGCGGCACCTCCACCCTCACCCTAGCGGCATCCTCCTCGGCCTCACCCGGGCAGACAACCGTGACGGTGACCGGAAAAGCCACGGACGCCACGCACACGACCCCGGTCACGCTCACCGTCAACGGTTCCGGCCAAGGCGATTTCTCACTCAGCGTCGACCCGGCATCGGCGTCGGTCAACGCCGGGCAATCCGCCACCGCCACCGTCTCGACGACCGCGGTGAACGGCACCGCGCCGTCGGCGAGCCCGAGCGTGATCAACGGGCAGACGACCACCGTCGCCAAGTACCCGTTCATCATTTCCGAACACCGCACCGGCGGGGTGCGCCCGCAGGAGCAGTCCTGCACCGGCAGCGTGGTCGCCAAACGGGCGGTGCTGATCGCGGCGCACTGCAAGTTCGCCGACGGCGACCCGAAGTACCTCATCTACGGACGGGACGACCTGAACGACACGAGCAAGGGCACCCGGATCGAGATCGCGGAGTTCCGGATCCACCCGGACTACAGCCCGCAGAGCGACCAGGGCTGGCGCAACGGCAACGACGTCGCGATCATCTTCACCAAGACCGACATCCCCGTTCCGGCGGGCATGACCTACCCGAAGATCGCGTCCTCCGCCGACAATCTGCCGCTCGGCACCCAAGGCACGGCCATCGGCTACGGCAAGACCGACGCCAACGACGCCACCAAGAACACCAAGCTGCGCGAGGTCGTACTGCCCACAGTGGACGGTTCGAACTGCAGCACCATTGATTCGTCGGTGTTCAAGCCGGAATACATGTTCTGCGACGGCTACGGCGACGGCAGCAAGGGCCTGTGCCAAGGCGATTCGGGCGGGCCGTACTACTACAACGGCAAGATCTACGGCGTCTTCTCCTGGCTGCGCACCGACTGTGCGTCCTACAACGCGCACGGAAAGCTGTGGGGTTCGATGGGCGACTGGGCGAACCAGCAGATCGGCACCACGCCTCCGTCCGGCGGCGACATCGCGTTGTCCGCCAGCGGATTGCCCTCCGGGGCGAGCGCGACGTTCGATCCGGCGTCGGTCAACGCGGGCGGTTCGGCGAAGCTGACGATCGCCACCAGCGCCTCCACCCCGCAGGGGACGTACCAGGTGACGATCACCGGCAAGAACGCCACGGCGAGCCACGACACCACGTTCACGCTCACCGTGCAGGGCGGTTCGTCCGGTCCGGTCACCGTGGCCGACCCGGGCTTCCAGGCGGTGCCGCACGGTTCGCCGGTGCACCTGGCGATGCGCGCCTCCGGCGGCACCGGCAGCTACTCCTGGAGCGCCGCCGGACTGCCCTCGGGGCTGACCATCGACCGCGCCACCGGCGTGATCTCCGGAAACCCGCAGACCACCTCGGGTCTGCTGAACTCGACGATCACCGCCACCGACACGTCAGGCACGGCGGGAAAGGTGCAGGTCCCCTGGTTCGTCTACTGACCGGGTGAGGAGGGGCTTGACCGGCGGTTCCCGGAAAACCGCCGGTCAAGCCCATTCCCAGGACAAGCCCGCGATGCCCGGCCGGACGTCGGTCAGCACCAGGTGCGCGGTCCGGGAGGCCCCGATCCACAGCGGCGGACCGGGCCGCCGCGGCGCCTGCACGCTGTTCTGGCGGAACGGCACGCAGGTGGCGGGCGGGGCGCCGGCGAACTCCGCCTGCAGCAGGTATTGCCGCACCGGGCGGGTGAACCGGTGGTGGTAGAAGGTCAGTTCCGGGCCGGGCGGGTAGACCGCGGTGTACTCGAGCACGCTGCGCTCGCCCGTCGCGAGCCGCTGGTCCAGCAGCAGTTCGCAGACCGTCGCGCCGGCTTCCGCGTCGACCCGGACCCGGCCGGGTCGGCAGTACCGGACCTCGGCGGGCAGCGCCGGGGCGGACTGCTCGGCCCACAGGAACACCACGCACCGGTCGACCCGGTCGGCCATCGCCTCCACGACCAGCCGGGTGTGCACCCGGGTCAGCCGCCGGTGCTCGTCCACCCGCAGGTGCTCGTGCACGTCGAGGCGGCGCACCAGGCTGTCCGGCGGCAGGTCCAGCTCCGCCAGCAGCGGCCGGTGGCCCGGCCACAGCCGTTTGCGGTCGATGGCCCCCGGTTCCGCCGCCGCTCCCCTGCCCCGGGGCCGGGGCGGGCCGAGCAGCGCGACCAGCGATTCCGGCGGAAGCCCGAGCACCGCCTCCAGCGCCCGCACCGCGCGCAGCGATTCGGCCCGTTCCGGACGGCTGCGGCCGTGGCGCCAGTAGCTCAGCGCCGCCCGGCTGACCCGCACTCCCCGCCCGGCGAGCCGCTGCCGGACCTGTTCGAGACTCAGCCCCCGGATGTTCAGCGCGTGGTCGAGGACCTGCGCGAACGTGCCGTGCCGCAGCAGGCTGCGCAACTGCCGGTCCACCGGAGCGATTTCGGCCATCGCCGCCCCCTTCGGCCGATCTTCGCTCCACTATCTGCCGCGGCGCCTGCCCTGTCCACCGACGTCGGAAGGGTTTGCGCGGCTTACCGGGTTTCCGCGGGGACAGTGCTCGTCGCGGCGGCGTGGCAGGCGCCGAAGCCCTCCGCCCGCAGCACAATCTGTCCATTGTGGACCCGGACCGCGGTCTCGGTCGCGTCGCTGACCGCCGAGACCCCGGCCGCAGCGGCCACCGCGCCGGTCTCGTCCACGATCACTCGCACGTCCGGCCACGCCGATCCCGGACACGACCGCTTCAGCAGACCGCGCAGATCCGCCAGCACCAGATTGGTCAGCGGCACCAGCTCTCCCGGCTGACCCGTCACCACGACCAGCGTGACATTCTTGGCCGCACGCAAGGCTTCTTCCACCGCGGACAGCCGGTGCAGCCCGATCACCGCGACCACCCCGTCGCCGTCGATGCGGACCGAACGCTCGCGCAGGGCGTCGAAAACCTCCGGCGGGGCCCAGGTTTCCCCGACTGCTTTCGCTTGCGGCACGATCGGCGGCTCCGGCCACGTGTCGGCAAGTCCCAGCGCGGGCAACGCTTCACACGCGCGCACGACGTTGAACGGCTCCCCGAAACCGGGTGCCGCCGCGGCGAGCTGACTCGCCCCGTGCAGCATCGTCAGCGCCGCTTCCGCCACCCGCACCAGCCGTCCGGACGACGGCGAAAGGCGCTCCAGCACCAGGCCGAGCACGATCGCGTCGAACCGCAGCAACTGGGCGTACGGCCGGTGGGTGAGTTCGTCGGCGAGGATTTCCGGGAGCAGGTCGACGCCGAGACGCGCGTCCGGATCGGTGGCCAGCGGCAGCCGCGCGACCCACGCGCGGGCGAACGCGCCGAGCGCTTCGGCGGGGGTCAGGCCCGGGTCCGGTTCAGGCGGCTGGGCGGCGAACCGTTCCGCTTCGGCGGCGAGCACGGCGAAGTAGAGCGCGCGTTTGCCGGGGAAGTTGGAGTAGACCGCGCCTCGGGTGAGCTCGGCGCGCTCGGCGATCACGTCGATCTTGGCGTCGCGGAAGCCGCGCTCGGTGAACTCCTCGCGGGCGGCGGCCAGCACTTTCGCCCGGTTGCGCTCCTGCGTCTGCGCCCTGGTCAGCCGCGCCATCGTGAGTCCTCCCGGTCCGCTTCCTTGCCAAGATACCGCCACCATTCATATGATGAGATCATCTGAAATGACCATCTGGAGGTCGTCCGTGTCCCCCGCACCGCCCGTTCCCGAGCTCGACCTGACTGATCCGGCCGTCACGAGCGACCCGTTCACCGCCTACGGAGCCGCCCGGGAGCAGGGCCCGCTGGCCAAGCTCACCGGCCCCGGCTTCCCGCCGATGTGGGTCCTGACGCGGCACGCCGAAGCCCGCGCGATGCTCACTGACCAGCGGTTCGCCTTGAGCGAGGCCAGCTATCAGCGTCCGGACGTCCCCGAGCACTGCCGTCCCTACCTGCGGACCATGCAGGAAATGGGAGGCGCCGAACACGCCCGGCTGCGCCGTCTCACCACGCCGGCGTTCGCCGCCCGCCGGGCGCTGGATTTCCGGCCGGAGATCGAGAAAATCGTCGCCCGCTACCTCGACGCATTGCCCGCGGACGGCCCCGTCGACCTGCTCGCCGAGTTCGCCCGGCCGCTGCCGATGGAGGTCATCTGCGCGCTGGTCGGCGTGCCGGAAGCCGAACGGCCGCGCTGGCACGAATACGGCGCGGCGGTCGTGCAGGTGTCCGGCGAGGGGTTCGCCGCCGCCGTGCCCGGGATCATCGACAGCGCGCGGACGCTGGTCTCGCGTCCGGACAGCGCGATGCTGGCGCATCTGACGAGCGCGGGCCTGACCGAAACGGAAGCCGTCGCGCTGGTCTGGCAGCTCGTGCTGGCCGGGCAGACCCCGGCGAATTTCATCGCCAATGCGGTGGAAACCCTGCTGTCGCACCCGGATCAGCTCGAAGTGCTGCGCCGGGAACCGGAGCTGTGGCCGGGCGCGGTCGAAGAATTGATGCGCTGGTGCGGTTCGCAGCTGCTGACGATTCCCCGGCGGACGACCGAAGACCTGGAATTGCACGGCGTGCAGATCCGCCAGGGCGAGCCGGTGACCGCGTCGATCGCGGCGGCGAACCGGGACCCGCGCGTCTTCGCCGACCCGGACCGCTTCGACGTCCGCCGGTCGGCAGGCGCACACCTCGGTTTCGCGCACGGGCCGCATTTCTGCCTCGGCGCGTCGTTCGCGAGGGTGCAGGCGGAGGTGGCGCTGACCGCGCTGCTGGACCGGTTCGCCGGGTTGCGTGTCCTCGAGGCGAAGCGGGTACCCGACCCGGGGACGTGGCGGCTCGCCGGATTGACCGTCGCCTGGTAGCGCCCTCGATCGGGTGAGGTCCCGGCGGTGCTGCCCTGGTCCGGCTACCGTTTTGCCAGGTCAGCACCACACCTCCGGGAGGCCCTCGATGTCCACGCCCATTCCGCCCGTCCTCGGCTTCGCGGTGCTCGACCCGCGGCGCGCGTGGCCGCTCGTGCTCACGCGCGGGATCCTGGGCGTCCTGTTCGGCGTGCTGGCGCTGGTGTGGCCGGGGATCACCGTGCTGGCGCTGGCTTTCCTGTTCGGGATCTACGTGCTGATCGACGCGGCCGGCGCGATCATGCAGGCGTTCCGGCCGGGCGACGGCGCGCACCGGATCGCGTACGCGGTGCTCGGCGTGCTGGGCCTGATCGCCGGGATCATGACGCTCGCGTGGCCCGGGGTGACCGTGCTGGTGCTGGCGACGCTCGTCGGGGCGTGGGCGGTCGTCACCGGGATCATGGAAATCGTCGCCGCGATCCGCTTGCGCAAGCAGATCACCGGCGAGGCGTTCCTGATCGCGGCGGGCGCGCTTTCGGTGATCGCCGGGGTGCTCGTGCTGTTCCACCCGATCGCGGGCGCGTTCGGCGTCGCGCTGCTGATCGGGATTTACGCGGTGATTTACGGGGTAACCCTGGTGGTCCTGTCGTTCCGGCTGCGCTCGCTGGCGAAATCCGCCGATCCGGCGGAACAGCCTCGGTAGGGCGACAATCGAAGCGACCGCATGCGCGAGGGAAGGACCGCCCGATGGTTCAGCAGTACCCCGGCAATTACGGGGAGGACACCCGGCCAGGCATCGACGCAGCGAGGTTGTGGGCAGGCGGCGTGGCCACAGCGGTGGTCGCGGCCCTCGTGGCGGTAGTGGGCCTGCTGATCGCGCGAGGCATCTTCGACGTGCCGGTCCTGGCCCCAAAGGGTGACGGCTTGTGGGGCAAGGCGAGCACGCCGACGTACGCGATCTCCGCCGCTGCCGTCGCCCTGCTGGCGACCGGACTGATGCACTTGCTGAGCGTGGCGACCCCGGCGCCGGGCCAGTTTTTCGGCTGGATCATGGTGCTGGTGACAGCCATCGCGGTGGTCCTGCCGCTCACCCTGACGGTGGGCCTGGAAGCGAAAATCGCGACGGCGGCGATCAACCTGGTGATCGGGCTGGTGATCGCCTCACTGGTGAGCAGCATGGCGGCGAGTGCCCGGACATTGCATCGGCGGAAGCGGAACAGCCGGGCGGAGCAGCAGCCGCCGCCTCCGCCTACGCGGCAGTGGCCGGAGGGGCCGACTACGTATTACGACCGCTGAGCTAACGCTTCCGAGGCGACCGAACCGCCTCCGCGATCGCGTCCAGCACCCGGGTCGCCAGATCCGGGTCCGACAGTTCCGGCAGCGGCTGATCCACCGGCGCGAGCGTCGTCAACGCGTGCGCGCAGGCCCGATGCACGTCCACCGGGTCAGACCCGGCCAGCCCCCGCCGCAGTGCTGCGAACAACCCCGGCAGCGGCAGCAAGAGCGCACTCCGTTCCGGGGGCACCAGCGCGGAGCCCTCGAACTCCCCCACCGCATCGACCACCGCAGTCGCGTTCCTCGCGACTTCCCGCAGCGGAAACCCGGCCGCGTCGTCGCGTCGCCAGGCCACCACGTCGCCGACTCCGGACGCCACCAGCAGCGGCACCAGCAACGGCATCGCGTCCGAACCGGCCACGACCACCTTCGCGTCGAACGGCGCGACCTGCAGCCGTCGCGACCGGATCAGCACCGCCGCAGTCAGCACGATCGCGGCGGCTTCCTCCTCGGTGACGACCGGAAGCGTCGAAGCCAGTTCTCGTTGTGCCGCACGGGCTTTCGCCGGTTCCACCCCGGCCAGGTACACCACCGCGACCTCGTCCGGCAGCGAGCGCAAGGCCGCCGCCAGCTCCGCCGCGTCGCGCGAGCGCACCGTGAACGCCGACGTCGGAACACCGGTGTGCTCCTGGATCGCCCGTGCGTCCGCCTGCAGCCGCGACGGCCCGTCCTCCCCGACGATCGCCAGCCCGGGACGCGTCCAGCTCATCGACCGGACTCGCCGAGGTCGACGTCGTTCTGCTGCGCGATTTCCCGCAGTTCGGCCAGCCGCTCGCGATGACCCTCCGCCTCGTCCTCGCCGGCGTGCTCCAGCGCCTGCTGCGCCGCCGCGATCCCCCGCTTCAGCTCCCGCACGAATTCGCTCGTCACATCGCCTCCGTTGGTCTCAGCCGCGCGGGGAACGCGAGCTGTCCGCGTGCGCGGTGCGCAGGTCGTCGAGCAGTTCGACCTGGCCCGACAGGACGCCGGTGAGGATCTCGCGCGCGACCGCCAGCAGCTCCGCGACCTGTGGGCTGATCAGCGAGTAGTAGACGCTCGACCCTTCCTTGCGCGTGGTGACCAGCCCCATCCGCCGCAGCACCGCGAGCTGCTGCGACAGGTTCGCCGGCTCGATCCCGACCTCCGGCAGCATCTCAGCGACCGCGTGCTCGCGCTGCGACAACAGTTCCAGCACCCGGATCCGCGCCGGATGGCCGAGCGTCTTGAAGAACTCGGCTTTCAGCTGGTAGAGCGGTCTGCTCACGGGTGCCGCCTTCGGTCCGGGTCCGCCCTCTCGACCGGACGGGTTCAGCAATTGCGAATATTAGCAATTGCTGAACCCGCGGGGTCTGTCAGCTTCCCTCCGGAGCGAACTCAGCCGCGTGATCGGCCACCCACTGGGCGAAAGTCCGCGCCGGAACCCCGGTGACGTCCTCGACCGTCGTCGTCGGCCGGTCGGGTTCGCTGCCAGCCAAGCGGGCAAACGCGTCGTGCATGGCGTCCGCGTACTTCGCCGGAATCCGCTGGAGCAGAAGTTCGCGCGCAACCTCGCGCGGCACCTCCTCCCAGCGGGTCTCCCGGCCGATCACCTCGCCGATCACCCGGACCTGCTCAGCCTGCGTGAGCGCAGCGGGCCCCGTGAGGTCGTACTTCGCCCCGACATGCCCTTCGGAAGTCAGCGCAGTCACCGCGACCGCCGCCATGTCGGCTTCGTGGATGAGCGTGGAGTACACCGAACCGTAAGCCCCGCGCACGACGCCGTCCTCGCGAATTTGCGATGCCCAGCCAAGGGTGTTGGTCGCGAACCCGTGCGGTTGAAGGAACGTCCACTCCAGACTGGTGCGCTCGATCGCCTTCTCCACCGCGCGATGAACCTGACTGATCGCGTCATCCGAGTCCCCGCGCGCCGCGGCCGACGAGAGCAGCACCAGCCGACGAGCACTGCCCGCGATCGTGTCCGCGATCGCCTCGGCCGGGTCGCCGGAAATCAACGGCCACATCAAGAAGACCGAGCCCACCCCTCGCAACGCAGCTCGCAGACTGTCCAAATCAGACAGATCACCGGGAACGACTTCAACGCTGGGTGGCAGATCGGCCTTCTCCGGCCGCCGAGCCAGCGCACGCACCGGAAGACCGCGCTCGACCAACTGGACGGCCACCTGACGGCCGACGTTGCCGGTAGCGCCGATCACCAAGACAGTCACGGGTCGTACCTCCTTGTGTCGCAGTGAAGCTCACCGTAGGTTCTGGGCTAACTTTTGGTAAGGACGCACCGTGGGGTAAGCTCCGGACATGGGAGTAGGCACCGAGGCAGGACGCCGCACCGCCCCGGACCCGGGTGACGCGTTCAACAGCGACTGCCCCGGCCGGACGGTGCTCGACCACGTGTGCAGCCGCTGGGGCACGCTGATCCTGCTGTCCTTGCGCGATCGTCCGGCGCGCTTTTACGAACTGCGCGACACGATCGGCGGAATCAGCGAGAAGATGCTGTCGCAGAACCTGCGCACCCTCACCCGCGACGGGTTGATCCATCGCGAGGTGGAGCCCGCTACGCCGCCCAAGGTGACGTACTCGCTCACAGAGCTTGGGCAGGAACTGGCGACGCCGCTGGAGGGCCTGCTGGAATGGGTCCGCGTGCGGGCGGTGGATGTGGTGAAGGCGCAGCGAAGGCATGATCGGCAGCACAAGCCTTCGACCTGACTGCGTGCTCGCTGCGGCAGTGCTGGCTCAGCAGGATCTGCGGTGTGACAGCTGCATCGGGGAAACGGCCGAAACCCATCGCTCAGTGCCAGGACGTGCACGAGGTTCTCGACGAGATCCGGCTTCGCCCGGGAATGTGGCTTCGGCAGCGTTCTCTGCAGGACTTGCAGAGCGTCCTCTTCGGTTACAGCGTCGCCCTGAACGTGCACGGATGCGATGAGGAGTTCGCGCTGGGGCCCGCCGGCCCGTTCGCGCAATGGATCGAGGCTCGCTACGGCTGGCCGATGGCCGCGGGATGGGCGGTCGCCATCGAAGGGCACGCCGAGGGCGAGGAGCCGCTGAACGTGTTCTTCCGGCTCCTCGACGAGTACCGGACTCGCTGAACTCCGTGAGCGCGCTCGCCGCGGTGTTCAGACGGCCTGGCTGCTCTGACGGCCCGCAAGAGACCTGATCATGAGCAGCCAGAGCCGCCCGAACTAACGGGGCAGAAACGTCAGCCCTTCAGCAACTGCCGAGCCATCACCAGGCGCTGGATCTGGTTCGTGCCCTCGTAAATCTGCGTGATCTTCGCGTCCCGCATCATGCGTTCCAGCGGGAAGTCGCGCGTGTAGCCGTACCCGCCCAGCAATTGGACCGCGTCCGTCGTCACGCTCATCGCCACGTCCGACGCGTGGCACTTGGCCGCCGCGCCGAAGAACGACAGGTCGTCGTCGCCTCGTTCGGACTTCGCGGCCGCGGTGTACACCATCTGGCGCGCCGTCTCGACTGCCATCGCCATGTCCGCCAGCATGAACTGGATCCCCTGGAAATCCGCGATGTGCTTGCCGAACTGCTTGCGCTCCTTGACATATCCCAGCGCGTGGTCCAGCGCGCCCTGCGCGATGCCGACGGCCTGCGCGGCGATCGTCACGCGGGTGTGGTCCAGCGTCTTCAGGGCGATCTTCAAGCCCTGACCCGGCTCGCCGACCATGCGGTCGCCCGGGATGCGGACCTGGTCGAACAGCAGTTCCCGCGTCGGCGAGCCCTTGATGCCCAGCTTCTTCTCCTTGGCGCCGAACGAGAACCCCGGGTCGGACTTCTCGACCACGAAGGCGCTCACGTTGGCGCCGCGGCGACCATCGGGGTCGGTTACCGCCAGGACCGTGTAGTACTCGGAGAAGCCCGCGTTGGTGATCCACGACTTCTGTCCATTGAGGATCCAGTCGTCGCCGGAAGGGGTGGCGCGGCAACGCATCGAGGCGGTGTCCGAGCCCGCGTCGCGTTCGGACAGTCCATACGAGAATCCCGCTTCGCCCGAAGCCAGCGGGGGCAGGTACTTCGCCTTGACGTCCTCGTTCGCGGCCAGGATCAGCGGCAGGCTGCCGAGTTTGTTCACCGCGGGGATGAGCGAGGACGAAGCGCACACGCGCGCCACTTCCTCGATCACGATGCAGGTGGCCAGCGCGTCGGCACCGGCGCCGCCGTACTGCTCCGGCACGTGCGGGGCGTGGAAGTCCGACGCGACCAGAGCGTCGTAGGACGCCTTGGGGAATTCTTCGCGCTCGTCGGCCTCCGCGGCGTGCGGGGCGATCTGCTCTTCGGCGACCGCGCGCACGGCTTCGCGGATCGCTTCGTGGTCTTCGTTGATTTTGAACAGGTCGAAGCTCATCGGGTTCTCCTCGCCGGAACTCAGTAGGTGTAGAAGCCGCGGCCGGTCTTGCGGCCAAGCAGGCCGGCGTCGACCATGCGGGCCAGCAGCGGCGGCGGCGCGTACAGCGGCTCCTTGAACTCCTCGTACAGCGATTCCGCGACCGCCTTCGTGGTGTCCAGTCCGATCAGGTCGGCCAGCGCGAGCGGGCCCTGCGGGTGCGCGGCGCCGCGCACGAGGCCCTCGTCGATGGCTTCCTTCGTCGCGAAGCCGGACTCCAGCATGCGCACCGCGGCGAGGATGAACGGGATCAGCAGCGCGTTCACCACGAATCCGGCGCGGTCCTGGCACAGGATGGCGTGCTTGCCGAGGGTCTCCTCGGCGAACTTCCGCGCGCGGTCGGTGGTCTCGTCGCCGGTGAGCAGGCTCGGCACCAGTTCGACCAGCGGCAGCACCGGGACCGGGTTGAAGAAGTGGATGCCGAGCACCTGCGCCGGGCGCTCGGTCGCGGTGCCGAGCTTCATGATCGGGATCGACGACGTGTTGGAGGCCAGCACCGCGTCCGGCGCGGCGACGATCTTGTCCAGCTTCGCGAACAGCTCCGCCTTGACCGCCTCGTTCTCGACGATCGCCTCGACGACGAGCGTGCGGTCGGCCAGGTCGTCGAGGTCCTCGGTGATCCGGATCCGGTCCAGCACCTCGGCCGCGGACGCGATCTTCCCCTTGCGCTCGGCCCGCCCCAGCGACGCCTCCAGCCGCGCCCGGCCCGCGTCGGCGGCCGCCCGGCTCGATTCGACCGCCACGACGTCCAGCCCGGCCCGGGCGCACACCTCGGCGATCCCCGCCCCCATCTGGCCGCAGCCGACCACGCCGACGAGCTCCACGTGCCTCACCCATCCCTCCGGTACTTGGTTTCATGATAACGGTACTCAGTACCGGCGAGTAGGCGAGAGCGGGGTGGCCCACCTCACCCTGCTCCCGCGCGGCCGCGTCCGATTAGGCTGGCCGCAGCGTGCGTGCGAAAGGTGGCCCGATGCCCGAGAAACCGGCCAAGCAACGGCTGACCGAGGCCGCGTTCGCGCTGTTCGAGGAACGCGGCTACGACCAGACGACGGTGGACGACATCACCGACCGCGCGGGCGTGGGGCGCAGCACGTTCTTCCGTGCGTTCCGGTCCAAAGAGGACGTGATCTTCCCCGACCACGAGGTGCTGCTGAGCGCGATCGAGGCCCGACTGGCCGGATCCGATCCGCGCACCGCGATCGTCGCGGTCACCGAAGCCGCGCGGCTGGTGCTGCGGCATTACGTCGCGGAAGGCGACCTCGCGCTGGCGCGCTACCGGCTCACCCGCAGCGTGCCCGCACTACGCGCGCGGGAAATCGCGGGCACGCGGCAGTATCAACGGCTGTTCCAGGAATTCGTCCACCGCTGGATGGGCGGCGGCGAAGAAACCGCGCTGCGCGCCGAACTCATGGCGGCCGCGGTGGTGACGGCGCACAACCACGTCCTTCGGCGATGGCTGCGCGGACAGGCTGCGGATCCGGAGGCGGCGTTTGACGCTGCGATGGCGGACACGGTCGCGCTGTTCGGCAATACTGGTGAGACGGAGACGACGGTGGTTGCTTTCCGGACGGGCAAAGACCTTTCCGCGGTGCTTCCGGGGTTGCGCAAGCTGCTCGGCGACGAGGGCACGCTCGGCTGAACGGCTACCACGCCTGGTCGCTCACGAGCAGCGTTCGATGCCGCGATGGCGAGACGGAGACGGCGGTGGTCGTTTCCCTACCAGCAAAGACTTTCCGCCGTGCTGGCCGTCGGCGACGAAGGCACGCTCGGCTGAACGCGTACCGCGCCTGGTCGCTCACAACGAGCCACAGACGCCGAGACGGAGACGACGGCAGTCGCTTTCCGGACCGGCAAAGAACTTTTCCGCCGGACTGCGCGACTACCAGGCCTCGTCGAACCGCACGCCAGCCTCGTACCAATCCTCGTCACTCACCGGGCGCTCCGGTTCCGCGGAACGTTCGGGGTCGGAGGTGCGGTTGCGGAGGTAGTCCCCTTCGCCCTGCACGGCCGAAGCGGCCGCCGGGTTCCGGGAGACTGCGGGCTTCTCCGGCGCGGCAGCGGGTTTCGGCTCGGCAGGCGCGGGAGACGGCCTCGGCTCGGCGGGCGGAGCGGGTCGCCGGGGAGCCGGAGCCGCGGGCGCGGCTTCGGGGGTGAACCCGGCCCGCCACTTCAGGCGGTCCATCACGTATCCGCGGGTGCCGAGCGGAGCCAGCAGCGCCGCCGTGCGGTTCGCCGATTCCCGTTGCGCTTCGGCGTACGTGCGCAGCACCAGCGCGGCCAGCTCGTCCGGCGGCAGATTCCGTACTGTGCCGGACAGTTTCAGTTCCGTGAGGACACCGTCGGTGTTGACCGTGGCGGTGACCGCGTTGCCGGGCGAGGACGCCTCGACCGACAACGCGGACAGAGCCTGGATCAGTTCTTCCGGACTGGGCACGTCAGTCCATCGTGGACGGCGACAGCGGCTGCGACACCGAACCGTCCGGCGCGATGTCGACGTTCCGGTCCCGGACCCGCTTTTCGGTGCCCTTCGGGGTGTTCGAGGTCTCGAAGTTGGCCGGGTCGAACGAATCGCCGGGGCTGACGTCGGGCGGGTTCGGCACCGGCGGCAGGTTGACCGACTTCTCGTGGATCTTGTCCGCCAGCCTTCCCGCCGATTCCTGCATGTGCGAGCGGATCTTGTCCACGCCGCTGAGGAAGCTCTGGAAGATGTCGTCCGCGTTGTCGCCTTCGACCTTCGCCGAGGCCTGCGCCGTCACCTCGGTGAGCCCGGCGCCCGCACCCGCGACCGCGGCCTGCGCGCCGACCGCGCTCATCGACAGCCCGCCCGCCGCGGCCACGGCTCCGCCCGGGGTGGCGACCACGGCGAGCATCCCGACCAGAGCGCCGGTGAACGCCACCGCCGCCACCTTGGACCAGGAGATTTCGCCTTCCTTGGCCTTCTCCTTCTGGTACTTCTCGGCGGTTTCCCGGAACGTCAGCGCGAGCGAGCTGAGGTCGTCCCGCGCGGCCCATACGCCGTCGCGGGCGGCGACGATGTCGCTCTCCACGACCGTGATCTCCGCGGCGAGCGCTTCGTAGGCCTCTGACAGCCGGTCGAGGTAGGTCTTGACGTCCTCGGCCGCGTTGCCGCGCCACGAGCCCAGCAGTTCCTTCGCCCGGCGCAGTTCGGTGATCGACCCGCGGCTGAGGTTCTTCCACACCGGCTCGTACGAGTTGATCATCGACTGCAAGCCGCCGCCGGTGTCCTTGAGGTCGGCCTCGGAGAACTCCCGGAAGACCTCGGTGACCTTGTCCTGGTACGACTCGTACAGCTCTTTGATCGCGGAGAACTTGAAGAACTCCGCGTAGCGCAGGAACTCCAGCCCGTCGAGCGCGTCGTTGGCGCCCTTGTGCAGATCCTCGCTGATGCCTTCGAGCAGTTCCGCGCGCGGACGCCCGTCCGAGCCGCCGCTGAGCCCGAAGTAGTCTTCCTGCTCGCTCACGTCAGCGCACCTCTCCGCCCGCGCGCCGCACCGCGGACTGCGCCTCGGCGTCCGACGCCTCGTACAGCTCCGCCACGCGCTTGAGCGCTTCGCTCGCCTGATGCGTCGTGTAGGCCAGCTTCGCGAGTGCTTCCTCGACCTTCGCGCGGTGGTTCTCGTACGCCGCCGCGATCTTGGGCATGCCGAGCGATCCGCCGAACGCAGTGGTCGGGCCGCCGCCGAACAGGTCGATCGAGCCGATGATGGCGGCCGGGCCGACCGCGTCGGGCAGGTCCAGCCTGCGCACTCCGCCGCGCGCGGTCTCCGCCGCGTCCCCGGCGTTCGCGACGAACCCGCTCGCCTTGCGCAGGTCGTCGAGGTCGGTTTCGAAACCGATCATGAAACTACCCCCAGTCGTGTGAACCGTGACCCTACCGGGCGAACGGTATCCCTTCCGACTCATCGGACACCGGGGAGGTTCACGGCATTCCCGTGAGGGCGGTCACACCGCGGGCCGGACTCAGTCCGAAGTGGACCCGACGGCGCTTCCGCGGCGGTCGGCCCGGCGCGGGAACCACGGCACGATCGGCGAGACTCGCCGCTGGTAGTCCGCGTACTCGGGGTAGCGGCCGAGGGTGATGCTCTCGGTGAAGATCGTCGAGCCGATGAACAGCGCCGTCAGCAGGACCGCGCCGGCGATCGTCCAGGTGACCGCGCCGGCCGCCGAGACGCCGATCAGGAACACCAGCCACCACTGCGCTTGTTCGAAGAAGAAGTTGGGGTGCCGGGAAAACCGGAAGAGCCCGGTCTGCGCGAACCGCGGTTCGGGAGTGCGCCCGGCGGCGGTCTCCCGCTTCTTCCACTGGTGGAAGTTCCATTGCTGCTGGTCCGCGATCGTCTCGCCGGCCAGGCACGCGAGGAACGCGACGGCCAGCACGATGTCGGCGGCGCCCAGCGGAGTCTGGTGGTCGAGCGCGGTCCACGCGGGAAGCGTGATGAGCAGCAGGATCACGTTCTGGTAGAGCGTGATGAAGAAGAGGTTGAACAGCTGAAACTGCCACGGCGCCATCCGGCCGCGCAGCACCGCCCAGCGGTAGTCCTCGCCGCCGGGCGCGTAGCCGCCTTTGCGGCCGTAGTTGAACGTGAGCCGCGCGCCCCACAGGAACACGAGCGCGAACAGCAGGTTCAGGCGCGCGTCCGCGAACCCCGCGTGCCCGGCGAAGATGCCGACGTAGGCCACCGGGACGACCGACCAGATCCGGTCCACCCAGGAGTACTCCCTGGTGAGCACCGACAGCAGCCAGCAGCCGGCGCACACTCCCGCGAACACCCAGAGGCACACCTGGAACGCGTTCATGACCGCGACTGTACTGCCGAAATCGCCGCTGCGACGCCCTACAATCCGCCGATGGGCACCACGACGGCGAACCTGCCCCTGCGCGAGCGCAAGATCGACATTTTCTTCGCCGTGATCTTCTCGGCGTTCACGGTGACGTCGCTGATCAGCGACCTGCTGCCGACTGTCGGCGTCGACTTCTCGCGGCCGACCGGCAACTTCTTCGTCGACTCCAACTACTGGTACGCCCACGACGCCGACCCGCTCTTCATGCACCCGCCGGACTGGATGCGGATCGTCACCGGCCTGTCGGCGTTCGTATACCTCCCGTTCTACGTCGTGCTCGTCTGGTGCCTCGTCGCGGGCCGCAACGGGATCCAGCTGTTCGCGGTGGTCTACGCGACGATGATCGTCACGCTCACCGGGATCGTCGTGTTCGGCGTCGAGTTCTTCGGCGACCCGGCGACGCGCACCGGCAACCCGGCCAAGTTCCTCGCGTTCAACCTCCCCTATGTGCTGGTTCCGTTGCTGCTGCTGGTGCGGATGCGCCGTCCGCTGCCGTTCACGCGGCGGTTCTGACCGCTGCGGCCTTCCGCAGCACCCGTTGTCGACGGCTCGTATAAGCCGCGACCGAACCGCACAGCAGCGCCAGGAGCGCGACCGAAACCAGTACCTCCGACACCGACCTCACCAGCAGCGAAAGCACCAATGGGCCAGCCAGCCCGCCGAGCCGGTTGAAGAACGACACCGACCCCGCGACTCGCCCGCGCAAGCCGTCGTCGGCCACATCGGCGGCGACTGGCAGGAACACCGCCGCCATCGTGTTGACGCCTAGCAAGGCGACCGTCAGCACCGCTGCCGACAGCCACGGCGCGGCTACCGCCCATCCCGACACCGCGAGCGCCAACAGCAATAACGCGACGCAGACGGCCAGCCGCACCGTGACGCCGGTGGGGCCGAAGCGGCGGTAGCCGAGGACCAGCAGTCCCGCGCCCAGCACCATCGCCACCGCGGATCCGGTCAGCAGGGCGTTCGCCGTGGTCAGCGAGAGACCGCCGACGCGGGACAGGGTCGGCACCCAGGTGGTCAGGCCGAATGTGGTCAAGCCGATCGAGAAGGCGAACACCCATTGCAGCCGGGTCGTGAGCGTGTTCCGGGCCAGCCAGTTGTCCTCCGCCGCGGTGGGCGCGCGGGTGCTCCGCTGATCCGGGATGACGGCTGCCGCGGCGGCCAGCAGCAGTCCGGTCGGCGCGCCGATGAGCCACAGCACCCGCCAGCCGAAGACGGGCTCCAGCCACAACGCGGAACCGGACGCGACCAGGTAGCCGATCGCGGTCGCGAGGATCGACAGGCCGGTGACCGCCGCTCCCCTGCCCGGCCCCGGGAAGAGGTCGCTGAGCACCGTGATCAGCATCGGAGCCAGCCCGCCGACGGCGATGCCCATCAGGAAGCACATCACCACGTTGCCGCCGAAATCCGGCATGGTGCCGCACATGCTCGTGGCGGTGAACCCGAGCGTGGCGAGCAGATAACAAGCTCGGCGGCCGATGCGCTCGGCCAGCCTGCTGCACAGCAACGCGCCCAGCGCCGTGCCGGACAGCCCGCTCACCGCCAGCAGCGACGCGGTCGAGGCGTCGATGCCGTATTCCGTGCGCAGGCCGGGGATGACGAACCCCAGCGTCGACGTCTTGCTGATGTCGATCGTGAGCGCGGCGGTGGCGACCACTGCGATCGTCCGCCTTCCCCGGACCGTTTGCGGAGGCCGGACAGCCGGGACCGCTGGAACCGCGCCCTGCCGCGTCCGGCCGAGGACGAGCGCGGCTCCCAGCGCGAGGAGCAAGGCCGCGCCGGCGACGAACATTTCCGGCATGTCGGCCAGCGCCATGCCGTGCAGCCGCCGGTCGGCTGTCGAACCCGGTGGACCCATCGAGTCCATCGACTCCATTCCGGGCATCGTGAAAGCCCGGAAAAAGCCCGTTGCCGAAGCGACCACGACCACCGCCGCCGCCAGCGCGAGCACTCCCCGCCAGCTCGTGCGAGCCGGCCCCGAAACTGTCGTCATGCCTCCAACTTCTCATCCGGGCGCGCGTTCCGGCATCTTCAGTTTTGCGGTCCTGTCCTCAGTTTTCCTGAAGCACCGAAAGAATATTCCGCGCCGGATCGCGGAACCACGCGATCAGTGGCCCGCCAAGCCGGAAAATGCCTTTTTCGTCGACGCCGTCGAACGGTTCGAAGGAAACCCCGGCCGCACCGAGGTCCGCGACCGCCTGGTCGATGTCGTCCACCGGGAAGTTGAGAATGGTGTACTCAGCCGGAACGTGCTTGTCGCCCTTCGGGTAGACGAGCACTTCGCGTCCTTCGGCGAGACGCAGCCGCAGCATCCCCCAGTTTTCGGCGACCTCGATGCCGAGCGTCTCGGCGTAGAACTTCCGCGCGGCCGGGATGTCGTCGACGGAGAAACCGCTGAATGCCTTGCTAGTGTCGAACATTTTTCCTCCTGGATAATTGTCAGTGCCGAGGGCGGTAAGTCACGCAGAGGACGCCATTGCCGAACGTCCGGGAAGCGACGAGTTCGAGGTCAGCCCGGGAAGAAGCCGTCGAGAACAGCCGCTCGCCCGAACCGAGCACGATCGGGTGGATCAGCAGATTCAGCTCGTCGAGCAAGCCCGTCAGCAGCAGCGACCGCACCAGCCGCGGGCTGCCGGGAATGTGGATGTTCTTGCCCGGCTTGCTCTTCAGCGCGGTCAGCTCGGCTGTCACATCAGGGCCGAGCAATGTCGACCCGCTCCAGCCCACTTCGGTGAGTGTGCTCGACACGACGTACTTCGGGGTGTTGTTCAGGAACGCGGCCATCGGCGACGAGTCGCCCAGCGCGGGCCACATCCGGGCGAAGTCCGCGTAGGTGTTCCGGCCGAGCAGCACGGCGTCCGATTCGGCGATGCCGGCGCGGATCACCTCGTCCGCCTCGTGGTTCAGCATCATCCACTCCGGCGGCGACTCGGTCACCCCGTCCAGCGAAACCGACAGTCCGGCCACGATCTTCCGCACGGCTATGCTCCTTCTTCAGCTGACCTGGACACGGGGGACGTCGGAGCCGGAATCCGCGAGGCGACACCCGGCGGCGAAAAAGTTTTCGGAGGGGGCCGTCGTGCGGTACCTGATCATGATCCACAGCAACCCGCGGTTCCGGGCGCTCTGGGAGGAGTTCTCGGACGAGCAGAAGGCCGCGTTCGGCCGGAGCCACCTCGCGCTCGACCGGGCGCTCGAGGAGTCCGGCGAGCTGGTGCTCAGCGACGGGCTGGCCGATCCCGCCGAAGCCAAGTGCGTCACCGTGCAGGATGGCAAGGCGGTAGCGAGCGACGGGCCGTTCGCCGAGGTCAAGGAGCATCTGGTCGGCTTCTACCTGGTCGAATGCGAGAGCATGGAGCGGGCGCTGGAGCACGCCGCGCGGGTGCCGGACGCGCTGTACGGCAAGGTCGAGGTACGGCCGATCCTCAACGTGAAAGAGCTGGGCCTCTGACTCCCCCGGCCGGTTTCGAACAGCTCCTGCGCGACCTCGCGCCGCAGGTGCTCGCCGCTGTCTGCCGCCGGTTCGGCGATTTCACGCTTTGCGAGGACGCGGTACAGGAAGCGCTGCTGTCGGCTGCCGTGAAATGGCCGGAGCAGGGCCTGCCGGACAACCCAAAGAGCTGGCTGATCACCGCGGCCGCGCGCCGGCGCATCGACATCGAGCGCAGTGAGTCCGCCCGACGGCAGCGCGAGCAGACGGTTGCCGCGCTGGCGGTGCCGCAACCGGAACTGGCCCCGGCCGACGATGACACGCTGCCCCTGCTGATGCTGTGCTGTCACCCCGAACTCGCCAAGCCGTCGCAGCTCGCGTTGACGCTGCGCGCGGTCGGCGGCCTCACCACCGCGGAGATCGGCCGGGCGCTGCTGGTTCCGGAGAAAACCGTGAGCCAGCGGATCAACCGGGCGAAGAAACGGCTCAGCGGGGCCCGGTTCCGGATGCCGCCGCCGGGCGAACGGGCCGACCGGATGGCCGCGGTGCTGCAGGTGCTGTACCTGATCTTCACCGAGGGGCACACCGCCAGTTCCGGGACCGCCGTCAACCGGGTCGAGTTGACCGCCGAGGCGATCCGGCTGACCCGGCAGCTGCACGCGCAGGTGCCCGACGAGGGCGAGGTTGCCGGGCTGCTGGCGCTCATGCTGCTCGCCGACGCCCGACGGCCCGCGCGGACCCGGCCGGACGGCGCCGCGGTGCCGCTGGCCGAACAGGACCGCAGCCGCTGGGACGCCGCCGCGATCGCCGAAGGGCTCGACCTGATCGGGAAAACCCTGGTCACCGCCCAGCTCGGGCCGTATCAGCTCGAGGCCGCGATCGCCGCCGTGCACGCCGAGACGGCGCGCGCCGAGGACACCGACTGGCCGCAGATCCTCGCCCTCTACGACCTGCTGCTCGCCCTCGCGCCGAGTCCGGTCGCGGCACTGAACCGGATCGTCCCGGTCGCGATGGTCCACGGCGCCCGCGAAGGGTTGCGGCAGTTGGACGAGATCGCCGGACTGGACGAACACCACCGCGTCGACGTCGTGCGCGCGCACCTGCTCGACCTGGCGGGCGAACCCGAGCAAGCCCGGGGCTATTACCGTTCAGCGGCACGGAAAACGCTCAGCGTTCCCGAGCGGAGATACCTGGAATCCCGCGCCGCGCCCGGGAAATCGCCCTAGCTGGCGGCCCGCGCCATCGATGACGGACGCAGTGCGCCCGGGTCCGGCAACCGCATCGGCACGGTGTGCGCGTGGTACTCGAAGTGCCACCATTCGTTGTCGTAGCGGCGATACAGCCGGTATTCCGCCCCGTGCCGCTCCAGCCACGCCGCTCCTTCGGTCGGGCGTACGTCGAGCGCTGTGCCGCGAACGTGTGCCGACTCGTGCGGTGGCAGCACCCGACGCCGGGCCGCGGTGACGGAGCCGGTGCGGTGTACCTCTTCGGCGAACAGCCGGTGCTGGTGCGCGGCATCGCGGTGGCCCGAGGTGAGGCCGATGAGCTGATGATCTCGCCAGAACGCCTCGGCGCGCGCCGCGGTGAAGGCCGCGCGGGCCGGTTCGCTCAGGCCCGCCAGGTCCTCGGCCGGGTAGCGCATCGCGAGCGCCCACTGGCAGGCCAGGTAGCGGCCGCGGCCGGGCGAACGCAGGAACGCGGCCGGGAGCAGCGTCAGCGCCAGGAGGCGGGTGACGGCCGCGAGGACCCGGGGCCGGCGAAGCGACTCGATCATGGGGTCCACTTTCGGGCCCCAGTGTGCGCGCACTGCGCTCGGAGTTTGACAGCTCTGTAACAGTTCGCCGCGGCGGCGCTGTTACCGAACGATGACACGGCCCGCACCGCGCGGGGATCCGGGCCGGGCAGGCTGGGCTCCGGCCGTCCGCTGTGGACTGTCCGGGCGGCCGGACGGGCGGACTGCGATAGTGGGAGACATGCCGAGGGTGCTGCTGATCGAAGACGACCAGGCCGTGCGCGACGGCCTGCGGCTGGCCCTGACGTACCAGGGCCACACGGTCGACGCGGTGGAGACCGGCGAGGAAGGCCTCGCCCGGCTCGCCGGGGACCCGGCCGACGTCGTGGTCCTCGACCTCATGCTGCCCGGGATGGACGGCTTCGAGGTCTGCCGCCGCATCCGCGCCGCCGGCGACCTGCCGATCATCATGCTCACCGCCCGCAACGACGACATCGACGTGGTGGCCGGGCTCGAAGCCGGAGCCGACGACTACGTCGTCAAACCCGCGCAGGCCCGGGTGCTGGAGGCGCGCATCCGCGCGGTGCTGCGCCGAACCGGCGGCGAACCGCGCAGTGCGGACGCGAAACCGGGTCCGGAACGGCACGGCGACCTGACGATCGACCGCGAAGGCCTCGTGGTCAGCAAGCACGGCACGGTGATCGGGCTCGCGCCGACCGAACTGCGGCTGCTGCTGGAACTGTCCTCGGCACCCGGCCGCGTGCTCAGCCGTCAGCAGCTGCTCGAATCCGTGTGGGACCAGGGCTATCTCGGCGACTCGCGGCTCGTCGACGCGTGCGTGCAGCGGCTGCGCGCCAAAATCGAGGACGACCCGGCGAAACCGGTGTACGTCCAGACCCTGCGCGGTTTCGGCTATCGCTTCGGGCCGCTGTGACCGGCTGGCGGCTGCGCGGGCTGCGCACCCGGCTGCTGGTGGCGTTCGCGCTGCTGAGCGTGTTCACCGCGATGGCCGTCGCCGGGATCGGCTACGTGCAGGCGAGGAACGGGATCCTGCAGCGCACCCAGGACAACGCCGCCACCGAGATGACGAACCAGCTCAAGCAGCTGTACCCGCTCCCCCGGCAGCCGGTGGACACGAGCGCGCTGCAATCGGTCGCCGACCGGCTGAACGGCCGGAAAACGGCCGCGCTGGTGACGAGCGGCGGCCACAGCGCGGGCGATATGCCGGCCTCGGTGATCACGCCGGAACTGCGGGCGGTCGTGCGGTCCGGGCGGGTCGCGTGGCAGCGCGTGGACGTCGGCGGCGTGACACAGCTGCTGCTGGGCTCGCCGTTGCTGATCTCGACCGGCGACCGGCGGAATCCGACGATCCCGTCCGGCATCGAGATCTACGAACTGCGCAATCTCGACGCGGAAATCGACGCGGTGAACCGGCTGGCCAGGGACGCGTGGCTCGCCGGCGGGGCCGCGCTGGTGGTGGCGTTGATCCTCGCCGTGCTGGCCGCGGGGAGCGTGTTGCGACCGGTCGGCGAGCTGCAACGCGCGGCGCGCAGGCTCGGTGCGGGCGACCTCGATGCCCGGATCGCCGTCCGCGGCAGTGACGAACTGGCAAGCGTGGCCGAGACGTTCAACGCGACCGCCGACTCGCTGCAACGCCACGTCGGGGAACTGCGCCGGATGGAAGCCGACGCACGACGGTTCGTCGCCGACGTGTCCCACGAACTGCGCACGCCACTCGCCGCGATGACCGCGGTCACCGACATGCTCGACGCCGAAGCGAAACGGCTGCCGGACGCTGCGGGCGAGGCGGTGCGGCTGGTCAGCCAAGAAACCCACAACCTGACGCGGTTGGTGAACGACCTGATCGAGGTCACCCGGTTCGACTCCGGCACCGCTTCGCTCGAGGTGGACGACGTCGACGTGGCCGAGGCGGTTCGCGCAACGCTGCGCGCGCGGGGCTTCGCGGTGGAGACCGACCTGCCGGAAGGGATCCGGGCGCGGGTCGACCCGCGTCGGCTCGACGTGATCGTGGCCAACCTCGTCGGGAACGCGCTGCGGCACGGCGCGGAGCCGGTGACCGTGCGATTGCGGGGCGACCAGGCGGGGGTCACGCTCACCGTCGAGGATTCCGGCTCCGGCTTGGACGAGGAGGTGCTTCCGCACGTGTTTTCCCGTTTCTACAAGGCGGATACCGCTCGCAGCCGGTCGGAAGGGAGCGGGCTCGGGCTCGCGATCGCCTGGGAGAACGCGCGGCTGCACCAAGGGGAACTGACCGCGGGCAACCGGCCCGAAGGCGGCGCGGTGTTCACCTTGCGGCTGCCTCGGGAGGTGCGACGGTGAAGCGGTGGCTGGCGTTGCTCGCGGTCTTGGTGCTGGCGAGCGGCTGCGGGGTGCGGCCCAGCGGGGTGATCCCCGGCGAGAACGCGCCCAGCGGTCCGCCGAACGGGAACAACGGGCACACGGCGACGGTGTATTTCGTGCTGAACGGCAAGGTCGTTCCGGTGGTGCGCACCGGTATCGGCGACGTGGCCGCGGACCGGGTCCGCGCGCTGGAGCGAGGGCCGGACGAGGACGAACGGGCCAGCGGTTACACGACGGAGCTTCCGCCGTCGTTCGAACCGATCGCCATCGGGGTCTCGGACGCGGAGATCGGCGTGAACGTCCGGGAACTGTCGCCGAACGCGGTCGCGCAGATCGTGTGCACGGTGGTCGCGGCTGGCGGGGGCGGGGAGTCCGGAACGGTCGCGCTGTCCGGCGGGGGCCAGGCCCTGGAGCCGCGGGCCTGCGGCGGATGACTCAGCCGCGGGGCTTCATCGCGGACGCGAACACGACCGCCACCACGCACAATGCCAGCGGAAGCAGGAACGCGACGTTCAGCGGCACCCAGTGCGCCAGCCCGCCGATGATCGCCGGGCCGGCCAGCAGTCCGACGTAGCCGACGCCGACCACCCGCGCCATCAGCGCCCCCGACGCGCGTTTGTCCAGGTTGCCCGCCGCGGTGAACAGCTGCGGGACGCCCCCGGACAGCCCGAGCCCGAACAACGCCCAGCCGCACAACGACAGCGGCACCCACGGCGCGAGCGACGCGATCGCCAGTCCCAGCGCGGCGAGCCCGCTGCCGTAACGGACCACCGCGACCGGTCCGGCCAGCGCGGCCACCCGGTCGGTCGCGAACCGGCCGACGGTCATCGCTACCGCGAACGAGCCGTAAGCGAGGGCGGCGGTGCTTTCGGACGTCCCCAGCCCGTCGCGGAGATACAGCGCGGCCCAGTCGTTCGCGACGCCCTCGGACAGCATCAGCGCGAAAGCCAGCAGACCGAGCAGCCACACCACGCGCATCGGGGTGCGGGCCGGTTTGGTTTCCTCGGTGGTTTCTTCGGCGGTCTCCTCCGACGAGTCGAGCAAGTACCGGCGGACCACCAGCGAAACCACGATGCACAGGACTCCGGTACCGCCGAGCGACACGAGCGTCGGCACGCCCGCGCCCAGCACCGCCGCGCCGACGACGGCCGCGATCGCACCGCCGATCGACCACATCGCGTGGAAGGCCGCCATGATCGGCCGCGGATAAGCGCGTTCGACGACCACCGCGTGCGCGTTCATCGCGACGTCCAATGAGCCGTTGAAGAAGCCGAACGCCGCGAGCGCGAGCCCGAGCGTCCACCAGTTCGCCGCGAACCCCGGCAGCACCACCGCGACCCCGACGAGCACCCCCGCGACGGACACCACCCGCGGATGCCCGAACCGGTCCGCGAGCGGCCCGGTGACCTGCATCCCGATCAGCGCCGATCCGCCGAGCACGAGCAGCAGCGCCCCGAGCGCGGTGTGCGAGACGCCGGTCGCGCGCTCGATCACCGGGATGTGCACCACCCACATGCCGACCGCGAACCCGCACAAGGCGAACACGATCCAGGTGCCGACGCGCGCCGCGCGGGGCAGCACCGGGGGCGGGGAAAGCTCGGTCATCGGGCTCGGCTCCTCTTCGGGGGTCGGGTCCAGTCAGGAACACGGGTGCGGGACGCGCTGGGGCATGATGGGCGGGTGGAAGCCGAACCGATCGCCGCCCCGTGAGCGAGGGCTACCTGAAGGGCAGAATCCGCCGGGACGACATCGTGTCGGCGGCCGCCGCGGTGTACGGCGAGGCCGGCTACCACGGTGCGTCGCTGCGGGAAATAGCCAAACGAGCAGGCATCACCCACGCCGGCTTGCTGTACCACTTCCCGACGAAGGAAGCCCTGCTCGCGGCAGTCCTGGAACGCCGCGACGCCGAGGACGCCGTCCGGGAACAACTCTCCGCCCCGCCCGGCCTGGAAGTCCTGCGCCGCTTCATCGCGCTGGCCGAATACAACATCCGCCACCGGGGCATCGTCGAGGTGTACTCCCGCCTCGCCGCCGAAGCGGTGTCGGAGGACCATCCCGCACACGCCTACTTCGCCCGCCATTACCGCGAGGCCCGCGAGAGCATCGCCCAGTCGTTCCGCGCGCTCGCCGAAACAGGCGAGCTGCGCCCCGGCACGGACCCGGACTTGGCGGCACTCACCTTCATCGCACTGATGGACGGCCTCCAGGTCCAGTGGCTCACCACCCCCACGCAAGTAGATGCAGTCGGTTCCCTCCGCCTCTCTCTGCAAACTCTCCTGACCGTCCCCCTGTTCCCGAACTAGGCGAAACCCGGAAATCCACCCCTGGATGGCGGATCTCCGCCAGCGCCGTCCGTGAGGGCCACCCTCATTGACTCTGATTCCCTCAGGGTTCCCCTCACGACCCTCCACCGTCCGCGAGGGGCCCCTTCACTGACTCAGATTCCCTCAAGGAGCCCTTCACAGACCGTCCCGCCACCTGACCGGATGCCGCCCCAATGCGGCATTGGTTGCGTCCCACGCACCGAACGCCACATTGGGTGCATCCCACGCACCCAATGCCACATTGGGGCGCTAGCCCCCACCCCACCCACCCGCAGCCGATGCACCCAACGAGCGAGGCACCCAGCCCCTCCCCCGCACCCCGATACGAAGCCTCCCTGCGGTCTGGGGGTGCTTGTCAAGGCATCTTTCCCGCCTTGACAAGCACCCCCAGACCGTCAGCACAATCAAGCTTCGGGGTGCCCCACGCACGCACAAGCGATGTCGCCGCCAGGCGACGAGCCGTTCACAACGTCCGCGAAAACGGATCCCACCCAACGGGCAACGGCTCCGCCACCTCCACCCGGCTACCCACCTCAACCCCCACCCCAAGCTCCATCGACTCCTCAACAGCCACCATCACATCCAGCACGTGATAAGCCATCTCCCCGGAAGCCCTCTCCCCCACCCCAGCCCGAACCGCCCGAGCCAAATCAAGCACCCCCGTACCCCGAGAACCCGAATGCCCCACCGCGGCAACCTCCTCCGACTCCCCACCCACATGCAAGACAGTAGAACCGTCAAACCGATTAGGATCCGGCAAAACCGCAGTCCCCAACGACCCGGAAACCTCAACAACCCCAGTCCGCCGCAACGCAGAATCAAACGACAACAAAACCTGCGCACACCCCCCGCGCGCAAACTCGATCAACGCACTAACCGTAGTAGGCACAGTAACCGGAAACTCAACCCCAGCCCGAGGCCCAGCCCCAATCACCCGAGTCTCCCGCCCCTTCCCCCCAACCCCGGTAACCTTCCGCACAGAACCAAATACCTGCACCAACTGCGTCAAGTAATAAGGCCCGATATCCAGCAACGGCCCGCCCCCAGCCTGAAACAAAAACTCCGGCGCGGGATGCCAACTCTCCGGCCCAGGCGTCTGAAACAACGCCAGCGCCGCAACAGGAACCCCGATCCGGCCAAGCGCACGAAGCGCGGTCTGATGCCCAGCCCCCAAAAGGGTGTCCGGCGCCCCAGCCACCCGCACGCCTTTCTCCCGCGCCCGGTCGAGAAGTTTCCGCACCGTCTGCCGATCCACCCCGATCGGTTTCTCCGTCCAAACGTGCTTCCCCGCCTCCACCGCCGCGAGACTCACCTCGACATGCACCGCGGGCACAGTCAGATTCACGACGATCTCGACATCCGGCAACGCGAGCAGATCCGCCAGCGACCCGCTCCACGGAACCCCGTATTTCGCCGCCTGCCCCCGGGCCCGGGAAACGTCGAGATCAGCGATCCCCACCACCCGCAGATCCGGAAACGCCGTCAAATTCTCCAAATAGGTGTCACTGATAAACCCAGCCCCGACGACCCCGACCCCGACCGTCACTTCCCCACCCCGGCGAGATAAGCGAAACTCTCCGCGATACCGCCGAAAACATCCTCATGCCGATCGAACTCCACGACCCGCAACGCCCCCGGAGCCGCGGCAAGCACGTCCGCCAGCGGCACCCGCCCCTGCCCCGCGGGCACCTGCCCGGAAGCGTCGACCGCCAGCGACCCGTCCTTCACGTGAATCGCGCACACCCGCTCCCCCAGCCGACGCAGCAACGCGGGCGCGTCCTCGCCGCCCGCCGCGGCCCAGTAGGCGTCGACCTCCAGCACGACTTCCGGGCCAAGCCGATCCGCGAAAACCTCCAACGCGCTGCGCCCGTCGATCCGCGATTCCAGCTCCCACCAATGGTTGTGGTACCCGACCCGGACGCCGTATCCCGCCGCGACCTTCGCCGCAGCATTGAGCGCTTCCGCAGCGGCAACGATATCCGCTGAATTCTGCCACTGCGCCGCCGGAATCATCGGTTCGATGACGACTTCGATCCCCAATTCCCGAGCCGCCGCGAACACCGCGTCCAGCTCCTTCCCGACCAACGCGGCATGTGCGGTCGGCGCGCTCAACCCGTGCGCGGCCAGCCCCGCACGAAGCGCCTCGACGTTCTCCACCACCCCGTACGGCTCCACGCTGCCGAACCCGATCGCCGCCAACCGCCGCAACGTCTCGTCCGGATCGGCCGCGAACGCGTCGCGCACCGAGTAGAGCTGTACCGAAGGTCCACCCATGCCAACTCCCAGAGGTAGAGGGCTTTCGCCAATTCCTACCACCTGGTCAGAATTGACACCAGGACAAAACCGGACGGAAATCCCGCGGCAAGATCAGCCGAGTTCCTTGTGCCAGATCAGAAAATCGCACGGAGTGGCCAGCAGCGGAGCCAGCTCCGGATGCGGCCCGTCGATCGTCGACGTCTCCACCACCCGGTACCCCAGCCGGCCGTACCACTGCGCGAGGAACTCCTTGGACGGATGCGTCCACTCCCGCGGCACCAGCAGCTCGAGCTGCATCCTCGTGCACCCCTCGGCCCGGCAATGCCTCTCCGCGAACCGGACCAGCTCCCGCCCGATCCCCGCGCCGCGCACCTCCGGCGAGGCAGCGAGCAGACCGAACTCCCCGAGATCCTCAGCCAGCCGCTGGATCCGGACCGAACCCACCACGGCCCCGTCGATCCGGGCGACCGCGATTTCCCCCGAGCGAACCAGCCCGGCCATCTCCGCGGCGTTGGTCCGATCGGCCGAACCGGCCCACAATCCCGCCTCGGCCTTCGCGTAGACGGTGTTCACCAGCTCGGTCAGCAAGGCCACCAGCGCGGCGTCCTCGGCGGCGGACGGCGGCAGGAAGGCGATCTCCGGAGTCGTCACCTGCCCAGACTAACCGCACTCAGCTGGCGGCCGAGCCGGAAACCGCGGGCCGTGCCTCCCCGAAGCCGCCGTAGCGACCGGCTTTCGCGCGCTTGCGCACCTCGTCGAAATGCCGGTGCACCGCGTGCGCGGCCGCCTCCGCGTCGCCGCTCACGAGCGCGTCCACGATCGCCTGGTGCCGTTTCGCGGTGGCCGGAGCGGACGAAACCGGTCCGCCCATTTCGCCTTCCGCGGCCCGGTAGACGTCCCAGAACAAGCCGGTCAGCTCGCGCGCCAGGTCGAACCCCGCCTCGGCGCAGATGAGGTCGTGGAATTCGCGGTCGGCCACCGCCGCGTCCGGTCCCTTGCGGCGCATCCGCGCCACGCACGCCTGCAGTTCCCCGATCAGCTCCGGCCGGTGGTCGCGCGCGACCCGGCTGGTCAGCTCCGTTTCGATCATCTCGCGGACCTCGAGCAGGTCGCGCAGCCGTCCGGCGTCGGTGCTGCCGCGGCTGCGCGTGCGGAAGAGCAGCCACGTCTGCAGCGCCTCCGACCCCGCCGAGCCGACGAACGTGCCGTACCCGTGCCGGACCTCGACGATGCCGAGCGCCTGCAGCGCCTTCACCGCCTCCCGGATCGAATTCCGGCTGACCCCGATGTCCTCGGCCAGGCTCAGTTCGGTCGGCATCGGCGCGCCGGTCGGCAGCTGCCGGTCGACGATCAGGTCGATGATCTGCTTGGTGATCTCTTCACTGCGTTGCGGGCGCGCCACACGTGTCTCCCGGATGTCTTTCTTGCACTGGCACGTCGCCATCGGAGGACATCCTACGTCATGATCGGCTCGCGCCGCTGCACCCGCGCGGGTGGGAACAAGCCTCTTGACCGGGGCCGGAACG
This sequence comes from Amycolatopsis sp. CFH S0740, assembly GCF_004522315.1. Lineage (NCBI taxonomy): Bacteria > Bacillati > Actinomycetota > Actinomycetes > Pseudonocardiales > Pseudonocardiaceae > Amycolatopsis > Amycolatopsis sp. CFH S0740. The sequence continues at coordinate 79,490 of NZ_SDLS01000008.1, forward strand.
GGACTTAGGGTTCCGGCAAGTCATAGGACGTCCCACGTCCTACTTCTCGATGCTTTCTGGGTGGAACACCGCATCAAGTCAGGAGACGCCATGTCCCGAACCGCCATGGGGACTCAGTTCAACCGGCGCGCATTGCTGCGCTACGCCGGCCTCGCCGGGGCCGCCGCAGCGGTTTCGTCGACGCTCGCCGCGTGCGGCGGCCCCGCGTCGACCAACAAGACCGGCAGTTCGTCCGGTTCCGTCACCGCGGTGATCGGGTACGGCAACAACCAGACCTGGGACCCGCTGCAGACCGCGTCGGCGTTCGCCATGGCGGCGATCCTGCACAGCTACGAATCGCTCGTCGAAGGCGATCCGGTCACCCGGGAACCGTTCCCCGGCCTGGCCAAGGCGCTGCCTGCGGACCTCAAGAGCACCACGCTGCGCTTCGAACTGCGCGACGGCGCGAAGTGGCACGACGGAAAGCCGGTGACCGCGGACGACGTCGTGTTCACCTACGCCCGCGTGCTCGACCCGAAAGAAAACGTGCTCATCCACAGCTTCTTCTCGCAGTGGCTGGAGTCGGTCACGAAGGTCGACGCGAAGACGGTGGAGTTCAAGCTGAAGTTCGCGTTCCCGTACGCGCTGCAGCGGATCCAGATCTGCAAGATCGTGCCCAAGCACGTGTTCGAGAACAACTGGAAGGCCGCCGCCGCGGGCAAGGTCGTCGGCTCCGGGCCGTACAAGATCACCGAGCAGGCGCCGCTGTCGCACACCTCGTTCGAGAAGTTCGCGGACTACAACGGCCCGCGCCCGGCCGCGTACGACAAGATGCTCTGGAAGTCCATTGTGGATTCCGCACCGCGAGTGGCGGCGATCTCCGGGGCCAAGCCGGACGCGCAGATCGCGGAGAACATCCCGCCCGCCAACGCCGAGCAACTGCGCAAGGCGGGCCGCACGGTCGAATTCGCCGACGGCGGCAACAACCTGTTCCTGCTTTTCAACACCAAGCACTCGCCGTTCGCCGACAAGCGGGTCCGCCAGGCGCTGCATTACGCGATCGACAAGAAGAAGATGATCGAGATCGGCTTGCGCGGCACCGGAACCGCGGGCACGTCGTTCATCAACCCCAAGCTGCCCGGTTCGCAGCCCGCGTCGCAGAGTTTCGAGTTCAACCCGGAAAAGGCGAAGCAGCTGCTCGCCGACGCGGGCGTGAGCGGCTTGAAGATCTCGCTGTCCACAACGAACACCTCGCTGGTGCTCGACTGCGTCAAGGTGATCAAGGAAGGCTGGGACGCGATCGGCGTGCAGACCACTTTGGACTCCCAGGACACCAAGGCGCTGTTCTCCAAACTGGACAACGGCGACGACTTCCAGGTCGTGGCCACCACGAACAACCCGCTGCAGTTCGGCAACGACCCGGACCTGCTCATCCGCTATTACTACGACGCGCAATCGGTGCTCATGACGAAGTACGCGCGCTGGAACGGCGACGACACCAACGCGTTGCTGGCGTTGCAGGACAAGGCCGCCGCGGAAACCGACGAGACCAAGCGCGGCGGGCTGTACAAGCAGTTGCTCGACCAGATTTCCGAGCAGGCGGTGATCTACCCGATCGTCTTCACGCAGATGGGGACCGCGTGGGACCCGAAGGCGATCAGCGGCGTCCGCGCCCAGGGCTACCCGGGCATCTACCTCAACCAGGCCAAACCGGTCTGACAGCTCGTGAGTGGCAATGCCGGTTCTAACCGGCATTGCCACTCACGACCCCACCATGCCCTTTCGCCCAACAGGTCTGACAGGAGGTCCGGCGAGTGACAGTCGTCGTGCGGATGCTGGCCGGCCGCATCCTCGCCCTGATCCCGCTGCTCCTCGGCGTGATCCTGTTCGTGTTCATCGTGATGCGGTTCTCGCCGGTCGACCCGGCGATGGCCGCGTTCAACGGAGCCAACGCCACCGCTGATCAGCTCCAGCAGTTCCGGGAGCAGAACGGCCTGCTCGACCCGTTGCCGCTGCAGTACGTGCACTTCGTGTGGCATCTGCTGCAGGGCGACTTCGGGACGAGCGTGATCACCAAGGAGCCGGTGGGCCAGACCATCGCCACCGCGCTCCCGCTCACCGTGCAGCTGACCCTGCTCGGCCTGGCGCTGGCGCTCGTCGTCTCGGTCGTGCTCGGCGTGACCTCGGCGCTGTTCCGCGGCCGCTGGCCGGACCACCTGATCCGGTTCGTGACGCTCGCCGGCGTCGCCGCGCCCGCGTTCTGGATCGCGCTGCTGCTGGTGCAGTGGCTGGCGGTCGGCAAGGGCCTGTTCCCCACCAGCGGGTACGTCAGCCCGGCGGATTCGTTCTCCGGCTGGCTGAACTCGCTGACGCTGCCCGCGATCGCGCTGGCCGCGCCGGTCGCCGCGCAGCTGACCCGGGTGATCCGCACGTCGATGGTCGAGGAGCTCGACAAGGACTACGTGCGCACCGCACGCGGCGGCGGGCTGCCGCCGGTCGTCGTGGTGGGGCGGAACGTGCTGCGCAACGCCCTGGTCAACCCGCTGACCGTGCTCGGACTCCGGGTCGGCTACCTGCTCGGCGGCGCGGTGGTGATCGAGACGATGTTCGCGCTGCCCGGCATGGGCCAGAACATGATCCAGGCCGTGCAGGACGGCGACACCGCCAAGGTGCAGGGCTTCGTGATCACCATCGCGGCCGGGTTCGTGCTCGTGAACCTGATCGTCGACGTGCTCTACCTCGTCGCCAACCCCCGTCTGCGGAGCCGCTCGTGATGCGCCCGGTCCTGCGCCCGAACCTGACCGCCCGGCTCTCCCGGCCCGGCGTCCGGTTCCGGCGGCTTCCCCTGTCCTCGTGGATCGCGCTGGGCGTGCTGATCGTGCTCGGGCTCGTCGCGGTCCTCGGCACCGTCGTGGCCACGCACAATCCGGACCTGCTCAGCACCGACACCGGCGGGCCCAGCGCGGCGCACTGGTTCGGCACCGACCAGTCCGGCCGCGACATCTTCTCCCGGCTGGTCGCGGGCACCCGCTGGTCGCTCGCGATCGGCCTCGGCGCGACGCTGCTGGCGCTGGTCGCGGGCGTCGTCGTCGGCTCGTTCGCGGCGACGTCCGGCCGCCGGGCCGACGGCCTGGTCATGCGGGTCCTCGACGTCCTGATGGCCTTCCCCGGCATCGCGCTCGCCGCGGTGCTGGTGGCGGTGTTCGGGCGCGGCATCCTGGTGCTGATCCTCGCCATCGGCTTCCTCAACATGGCTCCGGTGGCGCGGGTGGTACGGGCGAACGTGCTCGCGCAGTACGGCGAGGACTACGTCGCGGCCGAGCGGGTGATCGGCGCGAAACGGCTGTTCATCCTCGCCCGGCACGTCGCGGTCAACTGTGCGGCGCCGATCCTCGTGTACTGCACGGTGACCGTGGCGGACGCGATCGTGTTCGAGGCGTCGCTGTCGTTCATCGGCGCGGGCATCCAGCCGCCCGATCCGTCGTGGGGTTCGGTGCTGTCGGACGGCAAGGACCTCGTCTTGACCGGCGGCTGGTGGGCGACTCTGTTCCCCGGCCTGCTGATCCTGGCGACGGTGCTGGCGCTGAACATCCTCTCCGAGGGGATCTCCGACGCTTGGGCCGCGCCGTCGGCCCGGACCGCGAAGGCGGCCGAGGCGGCACAACAGATCGAACTGGCCCCCGAAACGGTTCCGGCAGTGCTGCCGCTGCGTGGTCTGCGCGAAGCCGGGCAGCGGCTGGCCGCGAAGGCGAGAGATCTGTCCGGCCAGGAAACCGTGCTGGCGGTGGAGAATCTCGCGATCTCGTTCCCGGACCGGCACAACGGCGCCAACGTCGTCGACGGAGTGTCCTTTTCGGTCCGTTCCGGCGAGGTGCTGGGGCTGATCGGCGAATCGGGCTGCGGGAAATCGCTGACCGCGCTGTCGATCATGGGCCTGCAGCCGGACGCCGCGAGGCTCAGCGGCGAGATCCGGTTCGCGGGCGACGACCTGCTGACCATGAAGCCGAACGTCCGCCGCCGGCATCTCGGGCACGACCTGGCGATGGTGTACCAGGACGCGCTCAGCTCGCTGAACCCGGCGATGACGATCCGCGCGCAGCTCAAGCAGTTCACCCGGCGCGGCGGCACGCGCACGCCGGAAGAGCTGCTGGAACTGGTCAACCTCGACCCGGGCCGGACGCTGCGGGCGTATCCGCACGAGCTTTCCGGCGGGCAACGGCAGCGCGTCCTCATCGCGATGGCGCTGTCGCGCAGCCCAAAGCTGATCGTGGCCGACGAGCCGACGACGGCGCTCGACGTGACCGTGCAGGCGCAGATCATGGCGCTTTTGCTGCGGTTGCAGGAGGAACTGGGCTTCGCGCTGGTGCTGGTATCACACGACCTCGCACTGGTATCTGACATCGCCGACCGCGTTGTGGTGATGTACGGCGGGCAGGTCGCCGAGACCGGCGCGACCGCGGCTGTCGTCGGCGCGCCGCGGCACCACTACACGCGCGGCCTGCTCAGCGCGGTGCTGTCGCTGGAGGAGAACGAAGCGAAGCTCACCCAGATCAAGGGCGTCGTGCCCGCACCGGCGGACTTCCCGCCCGGCTGCCGGTTCGCGAGCCGCTGTCCCGCCGCTCGCGGGCACTGCTTCGAGGTCGCGCCTGAGCCTTCGGGCAACGGGCATCTCGTGGCTTGCCACTACCCCGCCGAGAGTCCCGTCGCGGCTATGGTCGAAGGAGCGCAAGCATGAGCCTCGCCGAGGTCGACGGCGTGCATGTGGTGCACAAGATCCGCGGGTCCGGCCTGTTCGGGCACGACCGGGTCTACGCGCTCACCGACGCGACCCTCGCCATCGCGAAGGGCGAAACCGTCGGCGTGGTCGGGGAATCCGGCTGCGGAAAGTCCACTTTGGCCAAAGTCCTGGTCGGGCTGCAGAAGCCGACCTCCGGCACCGTGCGCTATGACGGGAAACCGCTGTCCGCGTTGCGTCCGGCCGAGCTGGGCCGCACGGTCGGCATGATCTTCCAGGACCCGTCGACCGCGCTGAACCGGCGGCTGCCCGTTTCGAAGATCCTGCGCGACCCGCTCGACGTGCACCAGATCGGCACGGCCGAGGAGCGCGCCGAACGGGTCCGGGAGCTGATGAACCTCGTCGGGCTGCCGTCCAGCGTGGCCGACGCGCTGCCGTCGCAACTGTCCGGCGGGCAGCGGCAGCGCGTGGCGATCGCCCGCGCACTCGCCCTGCGGCCGGCGTTGCTGGTGGCCGACGAGCCGACGTCCGCTTTGGACGTTTCGGTGCGCGCGCAGATCCTGAACCTGTTGCTGGAACTGCGCGAACAGCTCGAACTGGCGATGGTGTTCGTGTCGCACGACATCCAGACCGTGCGCCGGATGAGCGACCGCATCGTGACGATGTACCTCGGCCGGATCGTCGAACAGGCCCCCGCCGCGGACCTGCCGCACCACGCGCATCATCCGTACACACGCGCGCTGTTTTCGGCGACACCGAGCCTGTTGCACCCGGTGGAACCGATCGTCCTCAGCGGACCGGTGCCGTCGGCGACCGCGCCGCCGCCCGGCTGCCCGTTCCACACGCGCTGCCCGAAAGCCACCGATGAGTGCTCCCTCGCCTTGCCACCGCAGTCCGGGCCGGACGAGCACACGTACCGCTGCATCCATCCCGAGATCACGACCGGAGTGACCGCCTCATGACTGCGCCCAAGTTCGCCGGCATCATCCCGCCGCTGTGCACGCCGTTCCACGACGATTTCACCGTGGACACCGCGTCGCTGCGGCGGCACATCGAAGTCCAGCTCGACGCCGGCGTGCACGGGATCTTCGTGCTCGGATCGTCCAGCGAGGTCGCCTTCCTTCCCGACGACCAGCGCCGGATCACCGTCGAAACCGCGGTCGACCAGGTCGCCGGGCGGGTCCCGGTGCTCGCCGGCTGTATCGATATGACGACCCTGCGGGTCGCGGAGCACGTGAAGACCGCCGAAGCGGCCGGCGCGGACGCCATCGTGGTGACCGCGCCGTACTACACGCGCACGCACGTCGCGGAGATCGACCGGCACTTCCGGCTCCTGCACGAGCGGACGTCGCTGCCGATTTTCGCCTACGACATCCCGGTGGCCGTGCACACGAAGCTCGACCGCGACATGGTGCTGAACCTGGCCGCGGACGGCGTCCTGGCCGGGCTCAAGGACTCCAGCGGCGACGAAGCCGGGTTCCGGATGGTCCTGCAGCAGCGCCGCGAACGCGGGCTGGAGCAGTTCGCCGTGTTCACCGGATCCGAACTGCTCGTGGACTCCGCGCTCGCGCAGGGCGCGGACGGCGCGGTGCCGGGGCTCGGGAACGTCGACCCGGTCGGCTATGTGCTGATCTACGACCACTTCCGCGGCGGCAACCCGCAGGCCGCGCGGCGCGAGCAGGAACGGCTGCTGACGCTGTTCAGCATCACCGACGTGGCACCGCCGAACCGGATGGGCCGCGGCTCGGCCGCGCTCGGCGCGTTCAAGGCGTCGATGAAGATGCGCGGATTTATCGACAACGCGGTCATGGCGCCGCCGCAGCTCCCCCTCAACGACGACGAACTGCTGCAGATCAAGGGAAAACTAGCGGAAGCGGGTCTCCTCTGATGGATCGGCTGTACTACGGCGGGGATTACAACCCCGAGCATTGGTCGCCCGACGTGTGGGCGGAAGATCTGAAACTGATGGCCGAGGCGTCGGTCTCGATGGTGACGGTCGGGATTTTCTCCTGGGCGCAGGTGGAACCGCGGCCGGGCGAATTCGATTTCAGCTGGTTCGACACGGTGATGGACAACCTCGCCGCCGGCGGCGTCCGCGCTTGTCTCGCCACCATGACGGCCTCGCCGCCGCCGTGGCTTTCCCACCGGTATCCGGAAATCCTGCCGGTGCGCGCGGACGGCACCCGGCTGTCCGCCGGTGCGAGGCAGCAGTTCTGCCCGTCCAGCCCGGTGTTCCGCGAGCACACCGCCCGGCTGGTCGAGCAGGTCGCCACCCGGTACGCCGGGCATCCGGCGCTGGAAATGTGGCACATCGGAAACGAATTCGGCTGCCACATCCGCGCCTGCTATTGCGACGAGTCCGCAGTGGACTTCCGGCGCTGGCTCACCGAGCGCTACGGCAGCATCGAGGCGTTGAACGACGCCTGGAGCACGACTTTCTGGTCGCAGCGGTACTCCGAGGTCGCCGAGATCCAGCCGCCGCGCGTCGCGCCGACCTTCCCGAACCCGGCGCACCAGCTGGACTACCACCGGTTCTCCTCCGACGCGTCGCTCGGCTGCTACCTCAACGAGCGCGAGGTGCTGGCCCGGATCACCCCGGACGTCCCGGTGACCACGAACTTCGTCGGCCTCGTGCAGAAGTCGCTCGACTGGAACAAGTGGGTGCCGCACGAGGACATCGTGAGCCTCGACTCCTACCCCGACCCGTACGATCCGCGCGGGCACCTGGAAGCGGCCTTCGCCTACGACCTGGTCCGGTCCATCAAGGACGGTCAGCCGTGGCTGTTGCTGGAGCAGGCGCCGAGCGCGGTCAACTGGCGCACCCGCAACAGCCCGAAGCCGCCGGGGACGATGCGGCTGGGCAGCTGGCAGGCGGTCGCCCGCGGCGCGGACGCGGTGTTGTTCTTCCAGTGGCGGCAAACCCCGGGCGGGGCCGAGAAGTTCCACTCCGCGATGGTGCCGCACGGCGGTCCGGACACCCGGACGTTCCGCGAGGTGCGCGACCTTGGCCAGGAACTGGCGTCGCTGCCGCAGCTGGCGGACAGCCGGGTCAAGGCCGACGTCGCGGTCCTGCACGACTGGAACAGCTGGTGGGCGTTGGAGCTGAACTCGCATCCGTCGGACGACCTCAGCCAGCTCGACGCGCACCTCGCGCACTACGCACCGCTCTTCGACGCGAACGTCACCTGCGACGTCGTGCACCCGTCACGCGACCTGTCCGGGTACCGGCTCGTCGTGGTGCCCAATCTGTATCTGACGGACAGTGCGGTCGCGGCCAATCTTCGCTCCTATGTGGAGGGTGGCGGACATCTGGCGGTGTCGTTCTTCTCCGGCATCGCCGACGAGAACGACCGGGTGTACACCGGCGGCTATCCCGCGCCTCTGCGGGACATTCTCGGCCTGCGCGTCGACGAGTTCTGGCCGCTGCCCGAAGGCGGTTCCACCACGCTCGACCTCGACGGCACGACCGTCGGTGCCACGATCTGGTCCGAATGGATCGAAGCCGAAGGCGCGGACGTCGTCGCCACCTTCGCCGAAGGCCCGCTGGCCGGTCGTCCCGCGGTCACGCGGCACGAGTTCGGCTCCGGGGTCGCGTGGTACCTCGGCACCCGGCCGGACGCGGACGTCATGCGCACGCTCTTCGACCGGATCACCGCCGAGGCCGGAGTTTCGCCGGTGCTGCCCGGATTGCCGGACGGTGTCCAGGCGATCGTGCGGCACGGTGCCGACGATTATCTGTTCCTGCTCAACCACAATGATGCAGCTGTCACCGTTTCGCTGCCTTCCCCCGGTACCGACTTGCTCACCGATCCCGCTCAGCCATCGTCCGAAGTAGAACTGGCCGCGCACGGTGTGGCCGTCCTTTCCGGACAGTTCGGAACGGAGACCAGATGAGAACCGCCCTTCGCGTGGTGCTGGCGTTCGTGCTGCTGGCTTTCCTCGCTCCCGCCGGTGCGGCCCAAGCCGCGCCGCAGTTCGATCAGCAAGCGCTCTTCAACCCGCATCAGGAAACCGGATACGCGTGTTTCCGCATCCCGGCGATCGTCCGCAGCACGCACGGCACACTGCTGGCCTTCGCCGAGGGCCGCAAGAACAACTGCGGTGACACCGGCGACATCGACCTGGTGCTGAAGCGCTCGACCGACGGCGGGACCACCTGGTCGCCGCTGCAGGTGGTCAACCGCGGCGGCGGGGACACCCACGGCAACCCGGTGCCCATTGTGGACACCAAGACCGGCCGGGTCGTCCTGATCACCACGTACAGCAAGGGGCGTACCGACGACAAGGGCTGCGACGTGCCGTGCCCGCGCACGCCGCATTCGCAGTACAGCACCGACGACGGCCGCACCTGGTCCACGCCGGTCGACATCAGCGCGCAGGCGAAGCTGCCCGCGTGGGATTCCTGGTACGCCTCGGGTCCCGTGCACGGCATCCAGCTCCAGCACGGCCAGCACGCGGGCCGGCTCGTCTTCGGCGTGAACGCCGAACGCAGTGATGGCACCAATTCCGTCGAAAACTACGCCGGGCTCATCTACAGCGACGACGGCGGTTCCTCCTGGCACGTCGGCGCTGTCGACAACTACCTGCATCCGGTAGGCGGCACCTTCACGCAAAAGCCGTCGGAAGTCAGCGTCGTGGAACTGCCGGACGGCACGATTTACGCCGGAGGCCGCGAGCAAAGCGGCACCGACATCGGCAACCGCGACTACGCGTTGAGCCGGGACGGCGGCGAAACGTTCTCCCAGCGCTTCACCACGATCCCCGACCTCGTGACGCCGATGGTGCAAGGTTCCCTGCTGCGACTGGACCGTCCCGGCGGCAAGCGGATCCTGTTCGCCTCCCCCGCCGACACCGACCGGCGGCGCTGGATGACCATCCGTTCGTCCTATGACGACGGTCGCACGTGGGAGAACGTGGACCAGGGCACGCGGGTCACGACGGACTGGTCGGGCTATTCCGACCTGGTCCAGCTCAGCGGCCCGCAGGACCGGAACGCGAAAATCGGCCTGATGTACGAGGGCGGCGCGGTGGACGCCCGCGACGAGATCCGCTTCGCTCGTTTCGACGAGAACTACCTCGGCTGGAAGCGTTCGCCGGGAGTGTCCACTCCGGACGTCGCAAGTAGACAGCCCGCGCGCATCCTCGGCGACGCCAGTCTGGTTCCCGGCAAGTTCGGCAAAGCGGTCCAGCTGAAGAACGGGTTCGTCCGCGTCCCGTACTCGCCGGCGCAACTGGTCGGCTCAGGCGACTTCACTTTCTCCACCTGGGTCAACTACGGCGCATCGAAGGACCCGCTGCCTCTCCTGTGGCTGGGCGGCATGGGCTCCACCGCGCCGCAGCTGTGGCTCCGCGCCGAACCCGCGTCGCATCGCCTGATCGCGATGATGACGACCGCGGCCGGAAGCAAGTCGGTCACCACGCAGTCGGCGTACGACGATCAGAAGTGGCATCACGTGGCGCTTCAACGATCGGGCGGCCAGCTCCGCATCCTGGTCGACGGTGCGGTAGCCGCGTCCGGTCCGGACTCGCCCGGTTCGGTCACCCAGACCGTCTCGTTCCAGCTGTGGCTGGGCGAACGCCTGGACGGCGCACAGCACCTGTCCGGCGCGCTGGACGACAGCCGCCTCTTCCGGCGGGCACTGTCCACTGCGGACCTGACCGCCGTCCGCGCCGGGAAACCGGTCCCGGGCGCGGTCATAGAACTGCCCTTCGACCGGTAACGCACTGGCTGAAGCCGGGTGACTGCCACCCGGCTTCAGCCGTGCAACGCGAGATACGGCGCGATCCCGACCAGCACCGCGATGAGGGCGGCTTTGAGCGTTTTGGTCGGCAACGCGTGCGCGATCCGCCAGCCGATCAAGACCCCCGCCAACTCAGGTATCCCGACAATCGCCGCCAGCCGCCAATCGACCGCGCCGTGCAGGACATACCCGAGCGTCCCGACGCTGGCGATCACCACCGACTGCACCTGCGCCGCGGCGAGCGCCCCGAGCACCGGCATCCCGGCGACGACCAGCAACGGCACCGCCAGCATCGGCCCGCCGACGCCGACCAGCCCCGCCACCACCGCGACGCCCGCCCCGATCGCCCCCGCGACCGGCAGCCCGACCGCCCGCTCCCGCCCCTTCAGCCCGACGAACACCGCCACGACCAGCGCGAACCCGCCGAGCACGATCCCGAACGCCTTGGTGGACACCCAGGAGTTCAGCAGCACCCCCAGCGGCGTCCCGACGAACGCGGCCGCGGCGAGAACTCCCGCCACCCGCCGGGTTTCGGGCTCCCGCAACTGTCCGGAATGGACAAACGCGGCACTGCCGAGGATCCCGGTGGCCACGTGCGTGACGATCGCGGTGCCCGCCACCTGCGCCGGGGTGAGCGAGGTGAAGACGAACAACCCGACCGTCGCGAGCACCCCGCCCGGCCCGACGGCAGTGATGCCGATCCCGGCGAGCAATCCGGTGACAATGAGCGCGGCGATCACCTCGGGCACCTCCGGAAGTCGTTCTCTGTTCTGCGCTCGGCCGTGGGGTCGGCGTGTCCGCGCCCGGTCCGCCGCCGGGAATCGCGGCGCACTCCCACCCGCCGGACGTCGTCCGCTCTTCCGCACTCCGCCGCGGAGACACCCGGCCCACGCCCGCTCGGCCGCCGGAAACCGCAGCCCACTCCCACCCGCCGGAAGCCGCTCTCTCTTCCGCGCTCCGCCGCTGAGTCACCCAGCCCACGCCCACCCCGCCACGAGAAACCGCAGCGCACTCGGGCGTCGTGCGTGTCGAAGCCGGTAAGAACCGGCATAACCTCGCACGAGGCTCGCCGGATCACGCCGCCCCGCGTTGCAAGGTCGCGCGCAGCGTGAGGCGGTCCGCGCGGATGTGCAGCCACTCCGCGTCGACCGGTCGTCCGTCCGGCAGCCGGGTCAACCGGTCCAGCGCGAACACCGCCGTCCCCGGCGCGATGTCCAGCAGCGCAGCCGTGTCCGGCCCGGCGGACACCGCGTGCACCTCGACTTCCGCCCGCCCCAACCGGATTCCGTTCGTCTCCTCCAGGAGCGCGAACAGGTCCCGGTGCGCGAGGTCCTTCCCCAGCAACGGAATCCCCAGATCCGCGACCAGATAGGTCGAGTCCAGCGACAACGGCGCCCCGCCCAGCCGCCGGACGCGCTCGAGATGCACGACCTGCTCCCCCGCCGCCAGGCCGAGCCGCTCGGCCACCGACGGCGGCGCGGCGACCGTCTCGGCGGTGCGCACCTCGTTGACGACCTCGCCGTGCCCTTCGAGCGCCTCCGCCAGCCCGGTCAGCCGATCGAGACCGTGCCCGTATTTCGGCCGCACGACCAGCGTCCCGACGCCTTGCCTGCGCTCGACGAGCCCCTCGTCCCGCAGCAAGCCGAGCGCTTCCCGCACGACGTTCCGCGACGCGCCGAACCACTCGCCCAGCGCACGCTCGCCCGGCAGCAGATCCCCGACCTCGCCCGCGACGATCCGCTGCCGCAACCCGTCGGCCACCTGCCGGGCCCGTTCCGCCCTCCGCTGCGTAGTCACCACTTCGGCGACGCTACCTGGATTTTGATTACGCCGAGGTTACGCCACCCGCATTGACCTGCGGAAACGCTGTGAGCAGCGGGAACGGGGACCCGGTGGCGCGTTCCGCCACCGCGAACCGGTCGGACGGGCGCGGACGCTCCGGCGGGATCGGAGCCAGGCGAGGCCAGCTGCCTCCGTCACCTCCGGCGGAGAGTTCCCTTGAGCCACCACCGCAAGCCCCCACCGCGATCGGCCGCAAGCCCGCACCCCGCACCGCGACCGGCCGCAAAGCCGCACCCCGCACCGCGCACCGCGCACCGCGCACCGCGACCGGCCGCAAGCCCGCACCGCGCCTCAGCACCCCATCGCCGAAGTGCTCAGCAAATGCTCCCCAGGCTCGAGGTCCAGCCCCACCACATCCCGTACTCGGCGAGGTTCCCCGCGTCGTTCAGGTGCACGTTGTCCGCCAGCCACGGGCTCGGGTTCGGCAGATTCGCCGAGCCCGCGGGCGGGATGTACTGCCGCAGGTCGACGAGCGCCGTCCCCTTGGCGACCGCCGTCTCGTAGATCGACGAGGCGTACTGCGACCAGAAGTACTTCTGCGTCTGCCCGCCCCACGGGTTGGGCGTCCACTTCAATTCGGCGTAGATCGACAGCAGGATGTCGACCCCGGGCCGCGCGGCGCGGATGTTGTCGATGACCTTGCCGAGGTTCGCCTTGAACACCGCCGGGTCGGTCTGCGAGATCAGCTCGTTGCCGCCGAGGTCGATGAGCACCAGGTCGGGCTGGCGCTGCGTGATGTCGGCAAGCGCGCCGGTCGTGTCGGGCCAGCGGCCGCCGGGGAGGTAGTCGGTGGCCATCGCGCCGTTGTGCGCGTAGTTCTTCGTGGTGGTGTTCCACTCGGCGTGCAGGTCGTTGGCGATTTTCGTGGTCCAGCCGTACGTGGTCGGCGCGTAAGTGTCCGCAGTGGACTGGTAGCCCGTGGTGCCGTAGCCGGTGTCGGCCGACGTGCCGAGGATCGCGACCTGCTCCTTCTTGGTGCACCAGGTGCTGGTCTGCCCGGCGTCGGCGGCGACGGCGGGGGACATCGCGATGCCGAAGCCGACCAGGGTCAGCAATGCCGCGACACGGGCTTTTCGCATGGGGACCGGGCCTTTCCGGGGAGGATGATCTGCGGATGTGTCGCGGCGGCCGCCCCGCGCGTTACCGGTGTGCCCGAACAGAAACCTGGATGCGGGGAGCGTCACGGTTCTGGCAGTCTCGAGGAGGTGAAGATCTTGTTCGCCACCGCGCCCGGGTACGGGCTCACCCTCCCGCTGATCCCGGTCGTCTGGGCCGCCCGCGCCGCCGGGCACGAGGTGCTGCTGGCCACCACCGCCGAGATCGCCGAGGTGTCCGCGCGCGCCGGGCTGCCGGTCGCCGACGTCTTCCCCGGCCGCGACATCTGGGCCGATCTGCTGGCGAACGTCAAGGACGGTTCCGCCCCGGACGCGGACGAACCCGAGGAATACCGGCTCGCGCGGCAGGCGCAGGGTCCGTTCGGCCTCTTCACCGCCGCCATGACCGGGGGCACCATCGAAGCGGGCCGGGCGTTCGGCGCGGACCTGGTCGTCTACCCGTCCGACCACGGGGCCGGCGCGCTCGCCGCGGTCGCGCTCGGCGTGCCCGCGCTGGAGGTCGGCAACCGGATCTCGTGGTCGGCCAGGGACCTCTCGTGGCGCGCCGAGCACGACGACTTCCTGAGCGGCGAACTCGTCGCGCTGATGCGCGAGAAGCTCGGCATCGGCGACGCGCCGCCGAACGTCATCGCCCGGATCGACCCGCGCGCGCCGAGCATGGGCGGGCTGCGCGCGGACGAGGAGCACGTCGACGAACGCGACGGCGCGCCTTGGTGGCCGATGCAGTTCGTGCCCTACAACGGCGGAGCAGTGCTGCCGGAGTGGGCGCTGCGGAAGCCGGAACGGCCGCGGGTGGCGGTCACGCTGGGCACGGTGGTTCCGGCGATGACCGGGGTCAGCAGTTTGAAGGTCGTGCTGGACGCGCTCGGCGGGATGGACGTCGAGGTCGTTCTCGCGGCGGGCACCGCTGATCTGAGCGAGCTCGGCGAGCTTCCGGAGAACGTCCGGTCGGTGGGATATCTGCCGCTCTCGGCGTTCTTGCCGGGGTGTTCCGCGATCGTGCACCACGGCGGGTCCGGGACCACCGCCGCGCCGTTGTTCTACGGGGTGCCGCAGGTGGTGTTGCCGAGCTTCGCGGACAATCCGATGTCGGCGGAGCGGGTGGTCGAGCGTGGCGTCGGGCTGAGCCATGATCCGTCCGCTGTGGACGTCGAGACGATGCGGAAACTGGTGCGGCAGGTGCTCGAGGAGGATGCGTTCTCCACGGCGGCGGCCGAGGTGCGCGCGGAGATCGCCGGGCAGCCGAGCCCTTCCGACGTCATCGCGCGCGCCCTCGCCGCGTTGAGCTGAACCGGATCCGGCACCGCGCGGGGCGGACACGGCAGGACCGTCGGCCGGTTCGGCCCGCGCGCTCAGCGGCCGAACAGCGACTTCAGCTGCTCGGGAACACGCTCGCCGCGAATCGGAATCTGTGCCGCGGCCTCCTCGATGTGCTGCAGGTCGCCGGGCGTCAGCTCGACATCGAGCGCGCCAAGGTTTTCTTCGAGGCGGTGCAGTTTCGTGGTACCGGGGATCGGCACGAACCACGGCTTTTGCGCCAGCACCCAAGCGAGAGCGATCTGGGCCGGGGTGGCTTTCTTGTCGCCGGCGATCTGCTGGAGCAACTCGATCAGCGCCTGATTGGCCTGTCGTGCTTCGGGCGTGAAGCGCGGCAGGGAGCGGCGAAGGTCGTTGTCGGCCAGAGGCGTGCGATCATCGATTTTGCCGGTCAGAAAGCCTTTCCCGAGCGGGCTGTAAGGCACCAGGCCGATGCCCAGCTTCTCCAAGGTCGGAATGATCTCGGCTTCGTGCTCGCGCGTCCACAACGAGTATTCGCTTTGCAGCGCCGTTACCGGCTGCACGGCGTGAGCACGGGTGATTGTCGCCGCGCCCGCCTCCGACAAACCGAAGTGCTTGACCTTGCCTTCGGAAATCAGCTCTTTTACCGTGCCCGCCACGTCTTCAATGGGCACCTGGGGATCGACGCGGTGTTGGTAGAGCAGGTCGATGCGATCGGTGCGAAGACGCGTGAGCGACGCCTCGGTCACCCGGCGGATCTGCTCCGGGCGGCTGTCGAGTCCCGACATCGGGCTCGGTCCTTGTTCGCCGTGCCGGATGCCGAACTTGGTGGCGATCACCACCTGGTCGCGCACCGGAGCCAGCGCCTGGCCGACCAGTTCTTCGTTGGTGAAAGGACCATAGACTTCGGCGGTGTCGAAGAAAGTCACGCCCCGGTCCGCGGCCGCCCGCAGCAGTTTCGTCATCTCGGCGCGGCCCGGGGGCTCGCCGTAGAAGAAACTCATGCCCATGCAGCCCAGTCCCAGGGCCGAAACTTCGAGTTGCTGTCCCAGCAAGCGCTTCTGCACCGCAAATGCTCCTCAGTAAACATCATCCAGGCCATTGCTACTGCCCACAGATTAGGCAGGCCCTTCCGACCTCTGGGAGATCCTGATGATGCAGGTACTGCGAGAACCCCTCTCGCCAGGACAGCGGCCCTAGATCGCGGTTTCTCCCTTGCCCAGCACGACAATCCCGAAATCGCTCACGTGGTAATGGCCGCGATCCCGCGCCAGGTCCACCCCGATGTGCGCACCCGGCGGGACGACGACGTTCTTGTCCAGGATCGCGCGCCGCACCACCGCGCCGCGGCCGACCCGGGCGCCGTCCAGCAGCACCGAGCCCTGCACGACAGCGCCGTTCTCCACGAAAACATCCGGCGACAGCACCGAATCCACGACCTGTGCCCCGGAAATGATGCAGCCGTTGCTGACGATCGACTGGGTCGCGGTGCCGCCTTCCACGAACTTCGCCGCCGCGCGCTGGCCGGGATGGGCCAGGATCGGCCATTTCCGGTTGTACAGGTTGAAAATCGGCTGCGTCGAGATCAGGTCCGTGTGCGCGTCGTAATAGCTGTCGATCGTTCCGACGTCGCGCCAGTAACCGTGGTCGCGGCTTGTTTCGCCCGGCACCACATTGCCGTTGAAGTCGTAGACCGCCGCCTCGGATTTTTCCACCAGCGCCGGGATGATGTCGCGGCCCATGTCGTGTTTGGACGCCGGGTTCTTGGCGTCCGCGTGCAGCGCGTCGAGCATCACCTGCGTCGTGAAGACGTAATTGCCCATCGACACGTACGATTCGTCCGGCGAATCCGGCAGGCCCGGCGGGTCCTCGGGTTTCTCCAGGAACGCGTCGATCTTCGTCCCGTCCTCGGTGCTGATCACGCCGAACGACCGGGCCTCCGCGCGCGGCACGCGAATCCCGGCGACCGTCACGCCCGCGCCGGACGCGATGTGCGCGTCGATCATCTGGCGCGGGTCCATCCGGTAGATGTTGTCCGCGCCGAACACCGCGATGTACGCGGGCGATTCGTCGTGCACGAGGTTGAGGCTCTGGTGGATCGCGTCCGCGCTGCCCTGGAACCAGCGCGGGCCGAGCCGCTGCTGGGCGGGCACCGGCGTGACGTACTCGCCGGTCAGCGACGACAGCCGCCAGGTCGTCGAGATATGCCGGTCCAGCGAATGCGATTTGTACTGCGTCAGCACGCAGATCCGGCGGATCCCGCCGTGCACCAGATTGGAGAGCACGAAGTCGACCAGCCGGTGCACGCCGCCGAACGGGACCGCGGGTTTCGCGCGGTCGGTGGTCAGCGGCATCAGCCGTTTGCCCTCGCCGCCGGCGAGGACGATCCCCAGCACATCGGATCCGTCGATCACGAAACCCTCCCGCACGCCTCGTAAACCCCGACCGTCGCGGCGGCGATCGCTGCCCAGCCGAACTCTCCCACCGCGCGGTCCCGTCCGGCCAGGCCCAGCCGGGTGGCGCGATCGCGATCCGCGGCCAGGTCGTTGATCCCGCGCGCGAGCCCGGCCTCGAAAGCGCCGGGCTCGTTCTCGTCGTAATGCACCAGCACGCCGGTCTCGCCGTCCGCGACCACCTCCGGGATGCCTCCGACATCGCTGGCCACCACCGCGGTGCCGCACGCCATCGCCTCCAGGTTCACGATGCCGAGCGGCTCGTACACCGACGGGCACACGAACACCAGCGCGTGCGTCAGCAGCTGGACGACCTCGGTGCGCGGCAGCATCTCCGGAATCCAGTGCACGCCGGACCGGTTTTCCTGCAATTCCGCGACAAGCCCGCGGAACTCCGCGTCCAGCTCCGGCGTGTCCGCACCGCCCGCGCACAGGATCAGCTGCACGTCTTCGTCCAGCGCGGCCCCGGCGCGCACGAGATGCGGCACGCCTTTCTGCCGCGTGATCCGCCCGACGAACAACGCGTACGGCCGGTTCGGGTCGATGCCGTGTTTCTCCAGCACATCGGTGCCCGGATCGGGTTGGTACAGCTCGGTGTCGATGCCGTTGCGCACCACGTGCACCCGCGCCGGGTCGACGTTCGGGTACGCGGCGAGCACGTCGCGCCGCATGCCGGAGCTGACCGCGATGATCGCGTCCGCCGCCTCGTACGCGTCGCGTTCGATCCACGACGACACCCGGTAGCCGCCGCCGAGCTGCTCGGCCTTCCACGGCCGCAGCGGTTCGAGCGAATGCGCGGTGATGACGTGCGGGATGCCGTGCGCGAGCTTCGCGAGATGGCCGCCGAGGTTCGCGTACCAGGTATGACTGTGCGCGAGATCGTGCCCGGCGAGCGCGTCGGCCATCGAGACCGCGATGTCCATGGTGGCGAACGCGGGCTGGGCGTACCCGTGCGCGTCGCGGTGCCCGTGCGCGCCGTCCGGGCGGTCGGGGCCCCAGCAGTGCACGTCGAGGTCGACCAGCGACCGCAGTTCCCGCGCGAGGAACTCGACGTGCACCCCCGCTCCCCCGTACACGTCCGGCGGGTACTCCCGGGTGAGCAGGCCGACCTTCATGGGTCGACCCTAGACGTCCGCCCCGGACGCACGCAGTACGGAAAGCGGGCGAATCCGGTTCGCCGCTCAGTGTTCGCGCCGTCCTACCACGACGGTCGCGCCGAGTTCGTCCTCTTCTTCCACCCACGCGACCAGCCCCGCCCGCCGCAGTTCGGCCGTCGCGGCGTCGGCTTGGCGTTCGCTGGCCTCGAAAAGCACGTGCCCGCCCGGAGCCAGCCACTCCGGAGCCTCGGCGACGACGCGACGGAGCACGTCGAGACCGTCGGCTCCCCCGTCGAGCGCGACGCGGGGTTCGTGGTCGCGCGCCTCGGGCGGCATGAGCGCGACATCGTCAGTGGGGACGTACGGGACGTTCGCGATCAGCACGTCCACCCGGCCGCGCAACCGCTGCGGAAGCGGGGCGTAGAGATCGCCTTGGTAGACCTCACCAGGCACGTTCTGCCGCGCACAGGCCACCGCGACGGGCTCGACGTCCGCCGCGTGGAGCTCTATTCCGGGCACCTCGGCCGCGACCGTTGCGCCCAGTGCACCGGAGCCGCAGCACAGATCGAGCACTACCGACTGCTCGCGCGCGAACCCGGCGGCCAGCCGCACGAGCAGTTCCGTGCGGTGCCGAGGCACGAAGACGCCCGGCGCGACAACGAACCGGCGGCCGACGAATTCCGCCCAGCCGAGGATGTACTCCAGCGGTTCCCCGGCGACCCTCCGCTCGACCATCCGGGCTAGGTCGCCCGATTGGCCCAGCAGAAGCCGGGCCTCGTCCTCGGCGAACACGCACCCCGCGGCGCGCAGCCGCGCGACAGTGTCCTCGAAGTCGCTCACGGCACCACGACGACGGGCCAGGTCGCGGCGCGCACCAGCCGGTTGCCGACCGAACCGACGAGCCGGTGCCCGCCCTGTTCGGAGGCGCCGACCACGACCATGTCCGCGTTCACCTCCTGCGCGGCCTGGCGCAGTTCGGGGAAGGTCTCGCCGCGGCGGACCACGAACGTGACCGGCACCTGCAGGTCGGCCGCCCGGTCGCGCAGTTCCGCGCGCAGCTGCTCGATCTCTTCCTCGAAGGTCTGCTGCTGCACGTCGACGACCGCGGCCGCGGCGAGGCCGGTCCACACCGTCGGCGCGGCCACGTACACCACGACCAGCCGCGCGCGCTGCCTCCGCGCGAGGCCGCCGCCGTAGGCCGTCGCCCGCAGCCCGGTCGGCGAAGTGTCCGCGCCGACCAGGATCACGCGCGGTCCGTCGGTGCCCCGTTCGTACGGGCCCGGGTCCCAGCTGGGTCCGTATTCCTCGACCAGTTGCTCCACCCGGCCCATTATGTCCGGCGTGCCGGGCCTCGCCGGGTCGCGCCCGTCACCCTCGGGCACGCTTCGCAAGAAAATTCCCACCCAGTTGGATTTTGGGCCTTTCGGAGTACCCCGGGCGTCTCGTGCCTGGTAGCGTCCCCGCAACCTGAACACGCGTCCGGGAAGGACCGGGGAGCCCACACGCGTGCGGCGGCGAGGCGGATCGCGATGCGAGACGATGTAGTCGAGGCGAGTGCGGTGGTCGGGCACTCGCCCGAACAGGTGTGGCAGATAGTCGGCAGTCCGGAGCTGTACCCGAGGTTCGTCCCGGCGATCAGCTGGTGCGAGGTCACCGTTCCGGCCGAGCGCGGGCGCGGGCCGCACTGCCTGATCCGGCTGGCCCCGGACCGGCACACCATGGTCGAGGGCACGATTCACGCGGCGGTGTACCGCCCGGGCGAGCACGTCGTCTGGTGCGGCCTGCCGGACGAGCGCACCTGGGTGTCGGTCGAACTGCGGCCGGTCCCGCGCGGCGGCACCGAGATCGTGCTGCGGATGATGCTCCCGTCGCTGCCGCCGGAACACTCCGACCTGCTCGCCCGCGGCACGGCGAAAGGCCTGCTCAAACAGCTGGCGAAGCGGATCGGGCAGCAGCTGTCCGGGCTGCCGGGCGATCCGCCGGAGCAGGAGCCCGCCACCGCCCTGCGCACGGCGAACACGCTGGTCCGAGCGGGCGTGCTGGCCGCGGGACGGCCGGACAAGATGGTCAAGCAGCTCAGTTCCCTCGCCCGCTGGGGCGCGACCCTGGCCGGCGGATACCTCGCCGCGACCGCGCGCGGGGCCGACGACGTCGCGGTGCACGACGAGCGCAACACGCGCACGTTCGGCGAGATCGACGAACGCAGCAACCAGCTGGCCAACGCGCTGGCCGCGCTCGACGTGAAGCCCGGTTCGCGGGTCGCGCTGATGTGCCGCAACCACGCGGCGATGATCGAGGCGTTCGTCGGCTGCAGCAAGCTCGGCGCCGACGTCGTCCTGCTCAACACCGGTCTCTCCCCCGCCGCCGTCGAGGAGGTGCTCACGCAGCACCCGCCCGCCGCGGTGCTCGCCGACGACGAGTTCGCGCCGATCATCGCGTCGGTGCCCGGCGAATTCCCGCGCGTGAGCACGTGGGACGACGCCGACCAGGGCTACCGCACGCTCGACGAACTGCTCCAGGACGCCCCGACGACCCGGCCGAAGCCGAGCGAACACGAAGGCCGGATAGTCGTGCTGACCTCCGGCACCACCGGAGCCCCGAAGGGCGCGCGCCGTCCGACGCCGAAGGGCGTGAGCACATCGGCGACCGTTTTGTCGCGAATCCCGTTGCGGGCCAGGGACAAGATCGCCGTGGCCGCCCCGCTGTTCCACAGCTGGGGGCTGGCCGCGATGCAGCTCGGCATGGCGCTGCGGGCGGAGCTGTCGCTGATCCGCCGGTTCGACGCGGAGCAGACGCTGCGCACGATCGCCGAGCACCGCTGCGACGCGCTGTTCGCGGTCCCGATCATGCTGCAGCGGATCCTCGACCTGCCCGAACGCGTGCGCAACCGGTACGACCTGTCGTCGCTGCGGATCGTGGCGAGCAGCGGTTCGGCGATGCCGGGCGCGTTCGTGACGTCGTTCATGGACACCTTCGGCGACGTCCTCTACAACTTCTACGGCTCCACCGAGGTGTCATGGGCGAGCATCGCCGACCCGGCCGACCTGCGCGCCGCGCCGACGTCCGCGGGCCGCTGCCCGCCCGGCACCCAGGTCGCGATCCTCGACGACGACCGCCGCCCGGTCCCGCCCGGCGACGAGGGCCAGATCTTCGTCGCCAACGACATGCTGTTCGACGGCTACACCAACGGTTCCAGCGTCCCCCGCGCGCACGACCTGATGGCCACCGGCGACGTCGGCTACCAGGACGCGTCCGGACGGCTGTTCGTCACCGGCCGGGCCGACGAGATGATCGTGTCCGGCGGCGAGAACGTGTTCCCGCGCCCGGTCGAGGAAGCGCTGGCCGCACTGCCGGGCGTCTCGGACGCGGCCGTGGTCGGCGTCCCGGACGACGAGTTCGGCCAGCGGCTGGCCGCGTACGTCGTGCTCCGCCGCGGCGCCCGCATGCACGCGGAGGACGTCCGGCACTACATCCACCAGCGGCTCGCGAGGTTCGCTGTGCCGCGCGATGTGTACTTCGTGCCGGAGCTTCCGCGCAATGCCACCGGGAAGATCGTGAAGCGGCTTCTCAACGACGACCTGTGGCCGATCGCGCAGGGGTAGGCCCTACGGCCCCAACGCGCGCCCAGCCGCCCGCCCCACCGCCTCCGCCACCGCGGCCAGCGACGGCGAGTCCAGCTTCCACTGCTGCCAGTACAACGCCACGTCCACCGCCCGGTCCGGCGCGAGATCCACCAGTTCCCGTCCGGACAGCTGCAGTTCCGGCACCATCCCCCAGCCGAGCCCGGCCGCCACCGCGTCCACAAAGGACACCGACGCCGGGATGCAGTGCCGGACCCGGCCCGAGAGCTTGCGCCGGGTCAGGCGGCGCAGGAACCGGTCCTGCAAATCGTCTTTCCGGTCGAACACCACCACCGGCGCGGCGGGCAGCCGCTCCGCGAGCGCGCCGCCGTCCAGCCAGCGGCGCACGAACTCCGCCGACGCCACCGCCCGGTACCGCATCGTGCCGAGGCGGCTGACCGTGCAGCCCTGCACCGGCTGCGGCGTCGCGGTGATCGCGGCCATCACCAGCCCCTCGCGCAGCAGGGCGGCCGTGTGGTCCTGGTCGTCGCTGCGCAGGTCGAACGAAACCGGCGGTTCGGCGGGGACCTCTTCGAGCGCGGGCAGGAACCAGGTGGCCAGCGAGTCCGCGTTGACCGCGATCGGCAGCGTCGTCGGCTGGCCGGCTCCGCCGAGGCCCAGTTCCGCGCGGGTGTCGGATTCGAGCCGGGTCAGCTGCCGGGCGAACCGCACCAGCACCTCGCCGGATTCGGTGAGCCGCACGGGTTTCGACCGCAGCACGAGCACCCGGCCGATCCGCTGCTCCAGCGCCTTCACCCGCTGGCTCACCGCGGGCGGCGTCACGTGCAGGACGGCGGCGGCCCGGTCGAACGACTGCTCGTCCACCACCGCGAGCAGAGTGCGGACCTGGTCGAGCGGAAGATCGGACATCACGAACGCTTATCTTAGTTCAGAATCTTTACCTGGAATAATGCGGACGACCGCTTCTACCGTCAGCAGGGTGATCGCAGCGCTCAGCGCCGGGTTCGGCACCGGCATGTCCCTCATCGTCGCCATCGGCGCGCAGAACGCTTTCGTGCTCCGCCAAGGATTGCGCGGCGGTCTCGTCGTGCCGGTGATCCTCGTCTGCACGCTGTCCGACGCGGTCCTCATCGCCGCCGGGGTGAGCGGGATCGGGGCGGTGCTGCAGCGGTGGCCGTCGGCGATCAAGACGATCGCGCTCGTCGGCGGGCTTTTCCTGGTGGGATACGGGATCCTCGCCGCGCGCCGCGCCTTCCGGCCGGGCACGCTGGCCGTCGCCCCGGCCGACCTGTCCTCGCCGAAGCGCGTCCTCCTCACCTGCCTCGCGCTCACCTGGCTCAACCCGCACGTCTACCTCGACACCGTCCTTCTCCTCGGCTCCGTCGCGGCCGGACACGGCGACGGCCGCTGGCTGTTCGGCATGGGCGCGGTGGTCGCGAGCGCGGTCTGGTTCAGCACGCTCGGACTCGGCGCGCGAAAGCTGTCCGACGTCTTCGCGCGTCCCACCGCCTGGCGGATTCTGGACGGCGTGATCGCGGCGACCATGACCGCGCTGGGCGTCGTACTGCTGCTTCATCAGGGATAAACCAGCAGGCTTCCGGCGAACGAGACATTTAGCGTTGCTAATGACTCTGACTCAGAGCTAACTTCGAGGCATGCCCGCACCCCGGATCGACCTCGCCGAACGCGTTCTCGCCGCGGTACTGGGCGTACGCCGTGTCGTGCGCCGCCGCGTGCGAGCCGAACTGCCCGGACCGCATCTGCCGGGCTCGCAGGTGGAACTGCTGCGCGTCGTGCACCGGAACCCGGGCATCGGCGTCGCGGCGGCGGCCCGGGAGCTCAGCCTGGCCGGGAATTCGGTGAGCACGCTCGTGAACGCGCTCACCGAGGCGGGCCTGCTGCGGCGCGAGGTCGATCCGGCCGACCGCCGGGCCGCGCGGCTGCAGCTCACCGACGTGGCCCAGGATCGGATGACTACCTGGCGGCGTACGCGCATCGGACTGGTTTCCGCGGCGCTCACTCAACTGTCCGAAGAGGACACTTCGGCGATCGTCGCCGCGCTGCCCGCCCTCGAACGGCTCACCGAAGTGCTCAAGGAGGACACGTGAGCGAACCGGCAGTCCGCTGCACCGGAGTGCGGCACTCCTTCGGCACCACCGTCGCGGTCGACGGCGTGGATCTCGCCATCGAGCCCGGCGAGGTCTTCGGCCTGCTCGGCCCGAACGGAGCCGGGAAAACCACCACGATCCGGATGATCACGACGCTTTTGCCCGTCTCGCCGGACCGCATCACCGTCTTCGGGCTCGACGTCGCCCGCCGCCGGATGGCCGTCCGCCGCCTGATCGGCTATGTCCCCCAACAGCTTTCCGCCGACGGCGCGCTCACCGGCCGCGAGAACGTGTCTCTGTTCGCCCGGCTCTTCGACGTGCCGCGAGCCCAACGCACCGCCCAGGTGCGGGAGGCGCTGGAGCTCGTCGGCCTGGAGAGCGACGCGGACCGCCCGGCCGGCCGCTACTCCGGCGGCATGATCCGCCGGCTGGAACTGGCGCAGGCGCTGGTCAGCTCGCCCCGGCTGCTGATCCTCGACGAGCCGACCATCGGCCTCGACCCAGTGGCGCGCTCGGCGGTCTGGGAGCGGATTTCCGAGATCCGCGCCCACACCGGGATGACCGTGCTCGTCACCACGCATTACATGGACGAAGCCGAGCAGTACTGCGACCGCGTAGCGCTGATGCACACCGGCAAGATCCGCGCGCTCGGCACCCCGGCCGACCTCGAGGCCGGGCTCGGCCCGCAGTCCACTTTGGACGACGTGTTCCGGACCGTCACCGGGAACGCGCTCGACGCAGGAGGGATCCGCGATGTCCGCGCCGCTCGCCGCACCGCCCGCCGTCTCGGCTGACCCCGGCCCGCTGGGGCAGTTGCGCGTGCTGTTCTCCCGGATCGGCGCGATGTGCCTGGTGGAACTGCAGAAACTCCGCCGGGACCAGACCGAATTGCTCACCCGGGCGATCCAGCCCGCGCTGTGGCTGCTCATCTTCGGCGAAACGTTCACCCGGTTGCGCGCGATCCCGACCGGTTCGGTGCCCTATCTCGACTATCTCGCGCCCGGCATCCTGGCCCAGTCCGCGCTGTTCATCTCCATCTTCTACGGCATCCAGATCATCTGGGAGCGCGACGCGGGCGTCCTCGCGAAGCTGCTCGTCACGCCCACGCCGCGCGCGGCGCTGGTGGCGGGCAAGGCTTTCGCCGCCGGGGTGCGCGCCCTCGTGCAGGCGTTCATCGTGGTGATTCTCGCCGCACTGCTCGGCGTCGGGCTGACCGCGAACCCGTTGCGGCTGCTGGGCGCCGCCGTGGCCGTTGTGCTCGGTTCGGCCTTTTTCTGCTGTCTTTCCATCGTTATCGCCGGTTTGGTGCTTTCCCGCGAACGGCTGATGGGCATCGGCCAGGCGATCACGATGCCGCTGTTTTTCGGGTCCAACGCGCTCTATCCGGTGAACCTCATGCCGTCCTGGCTCAAGGTGCTGAGCCACGCGAACCCGCTCAGCTACCTTGTCGACGCCTTGCGCGGATTATTGATCGGCACCCCGGAGAACCTGTGGGCCGACTTCGGCGTCTTAGTGGGTGCGACCGCGCTGGCGATCGCGGTCGCTTCGGCTCTGCTGGGAAGGTTGGCTCGATGAAACACCCTCGTCCGCACACCGGTTTCTCACCGGGACAGGCATAGGTTGGGAACCGTGTCTCGTCGCAGGGGGATAGCCCCGTTCCTCGGATTGTGCGTGCTGGCCGGGATTCTCGTCGCGGGCACGCTCGCCCCGGTCGCGATCGGCGCCGGCGTGCTGTCCAACCAGGTCAGCGATTCGGTCGACGCCATCTCCGCCGATCTCGTGCACGCGGAGCCGCCGCTCGTCACCACGGTCACCGACCGGTTCGGCGGGACGATCGCGACTTTGTACTCGCAGTACCGCATTCCGGTCACTCCGGCGCAGATCTCCCCGGCGATGAAAGCCGCGATCGTCGACATCGAAGACCGCCGGTTCTACAGCGAGGGCGGCGTCGACCCGCAGGGCATGCTGCGCGCCGCGGTGCACAACAGTTCCGGCGGGAATCTGCAAGGCGCGTCCACGCTCACGCAGCAATACGTGAAGAACTACCTCGTGAACGTCGTGGACCGCAACGACAAGGCGGCGCAGCAACGGGATCAGGAGGATTCGCTGGCACGCAAGCTGCGCGAGGCGAAGATGGCCGTGCAGCTGGCGCAGACCGTGTCCAAGGACGACATCCTCGCCGACTACCTGAACGTGGTCGAATACACCGGCACGGTGTACGGCGTCGGCGCCGCCGCGCAGGCGTATTTCGGGACGACCGCGGACAAACTGACCGTGCCGCAGGCAGCGCTGCTCGCCGGGATGGTGAACAACCCCAACATCTACAACCCGTACACGCATCCGGACAAGGCGCTCCAACGGCGCAATCTGGTGATCGATTCGATGGTGCAGGCGCATTCGATCCCGGCGTCCTACGGGGCGACCGCGAAGGCGACCCCGCTGGGCCTCAGCGGTGCGCGGCCGCAGGCGCCGGCGAGCACGTGCCTCGGCGCAGCTCCCGATGCCGGGTTCTTCTGCGCGTACGCGGTCCGCTATCTCGTGCAGTCCGGGCTCACCGTCGACCAGATCGACACCGGCGGATACACCGTGAAGACCACCATGGACCCGCACGTGAGCCAGGTGACGAAGGACGCGGTCAACGCGAACGTGCCGACCACGCAGGACGGGGTCGCCAACACGTTCGCGGTCGTGCAGCCCGGCGGCGACGGGCACCAGGTGCTCGCGATGGTCGCGAACCGCAACTACGGCACCGATCCCGACCAGGGCGAGACGTCCACGAACATCGTGGCCGACGCGAGCAACAAGTTCGGCGCGGGCTCGTCGTTCAAGATCTTCACCTCGGCCGCGGCGATGGTCGCCGGGAAGGCGGGCCTGAACACGCCGCTGCCGAACCCGTTCAGCGACTGTTTCAACCCGCCCAACATGAACCGGTACACGCACTGCTATCCGGTGAGCAACGACGGCACGAGCTACCCGAACCCGATCACGCTGGCCGCCGGGCTCGCGACGTCGCCGAACGTCGCGTTCGTCGGCCTGGAATCGCAGGTGGGCATGCCCGCGGTGCTGGACATGGCGCGGAAACTGGGCCTGCGCAACACCATGGCGACCAACGACGCGGGCAGCAAGCCGATCACCGACCCGTCGGACCCGCGGTCGAAGAACCCGCAGTACAACGAACCGCAGTCGCAGTATTTCCAGAACCTGCTTTCGTTCACCCTGGGCAACAGCCCGGTGAGCCCGCTGGAGATGGCGAACGTCTCGGCCACCCTGATGAGCGGCGGGATGTGGTGCCCGCCCGATCCGATCCTGTCCGTCACCGACCGCCACGGCCAGCCGGTCGCGCTGCACCAGCAGGCATGCGAACAGGTGATCCCGCCCGGCGTCGCGAACACGCTGGAGGCGGGGCTGAGCCAGGACACCACCATCGGCACGTCCGCCCGCGCGGCCCAGTCGGCGGGCTGGACCCACCCGGACATCGGCAAGACCGGAACCACGCAGGAAAGCGAATCCGTCGCGTTCGTCGGCGGAGTCGACCACTACGCGGTGTCGTCCATGGTCTTCGCCGACGGCCCCCACCCACAGGAAATCTGCCCCGGCACCCCAGTCCACCTGGGCAACTGCGGCCACGGCGCCTTCGGCGGCACGGTCGCCGCGCCGCCGTACTTCGCCGCGATGAACCAGCTGCTGGCCGGACAGCCGGACGTCCCGATCCCGCCCCCGGACCCCGCCTACCTGGACGCGCACGCCTGAGCCGCTGGGGCTTTGCCGTGCGGGGAACCCTGATTCGCTCGCGGGTTCCCCGCACGGGCTCCTCGCGGAGCATCGGCAGCTCTCCGAAACTCGTCACCGGAACGAGGTGATCACCCCTGTCCCGACGACCCGACCGGTCCGCCCAGTCGCTGGAGCAGATCGAAAACTCAGACTGGGGCGATCCTCCCGCCGACGCGACCCGGCTGATCGAGACCGTGCATCGCTTGCGGCGCAAGCCCATCGCCCTGCTCACGGCCGAAGACCTCCGCCTCCTGCTCGGCCAGAACGTCGGCGTGCCGATCCTCCTGCCGCGCGCGCTGGCGATGCTGGAGCACGACCCCCTCTGCGAAGGCGACCTCTACCCCGGCGACCTGCTCGCGGCGACACTGCGCATCCCGCCGTCGCACTGGCACGCCCGCCCGGACCACCTCGAGCGGCTCGAACGCGTCCTCGCCGCGCTCGACACAACCGCCGAGGACTTCGACTTCCTCCTCCGCAAGCCCATCGCCAAGTTCCGCGAGCAGCTCGGTTCCTGATCGGCGCGATCCGCCGCACTCCGGCACGAAGCCCGCACCCTCCGCGGTGGCCACACCGCAGGCGCAGCCCGCCAACCCCATCCCGACCGCGCTCCGTGCCCCCGCGAGCAGCTCCGTTCCTGACCGGCGCGATCCGCCGCACCCCGGCACCAAGCCCGCACCCACCACGGTGACCGCACCGCGGGCACAGCCCGCCAACCCCGTCCCGATTGCACTCCGTGCCCCCGAGAGCGGCTCGGTTCCTGATCGGCACGATCCGCCGCACCCCGGCACCAAGCCCGCACCCACCACGGTGACCGCACCAAGGGCGCAGCCCGCCAACCCCGCCCCGACCGCGCTCCATGCCCCCGCGAGCAGCTCCGTTCCTGACAGGCGCGATCCGCCGCACCCCGGCACCAAGCCCGCACCCACCACGATGGCCGCACCGACGGCGCAGCCCGCCAACCCCGCCCCGACTGCGCTCCGTGCCCCCGCGAGCGCCGTCCGATGTTGCGTCTTCCTGACGGTCGTAAAACGTATTACAGTAGCTGGACGCGTGAATGGCCGTCGTCTGAATTGGGGGCACGTGGTGCAGCTCCAGCCGAGTGCGCATGTCGACACGTTCTGCCGGGACCACCTCCCGCCGTTCGAGCAGTGGCCGCGGTTGTGGTTCGACCTGCCCGAACTGCAGTACCCCGACCGGCTCAACGCGGCCACGCGCCTGCTCGACGACACGATCGCGCGCTGGGGAGCCGACCGTCCCGCGTTGCTCTCCCCCACCGAATCCTGGTCCTACGGCGACCTGCTGACGCGCGCCAACCAGATCGCCCACGAGCTCACCGCGCAGGGCGTCGTACCTGGGAACCGCGTGCTGCTGCGCGGGCCGAACACCCCGTGGCTCGCCGCGTGCTGGCTGGGCGTGCTGAAGGCGGGCGCGGTCGCCGTCGCCACCATGCCGATGCTGCGCGCGCACGAACTGTCGAAAATCATCGAGGCGAGCACGCCCGTCATCGCCCTGTGCGACCACCGGTATCCCGAGGAACTGCAGTCCTTCGACCTCCCCCTGGTGCCCTACGGCGGCGACAGCCCCGACGACCTGGCCGCCCGCTGCGCCGCCCGTCCCGCGACCTTCGAGGACGTCGACACCGCCGCGGACGACGTCGCTCTCCTCGCCTTCACCTCCGGCACCACCGGCCGTCCCAAGGCGACCATGCACTTCCACCGCGACCTGCTCGCCATCGCCGACACGTTCTCCCGGCACCTGGTGAAACCCCAGGAAACCGACCTGTTCTGCGGCACTCCCCCGCTGGCGTTCACGTTCGGCCTCGGCGGCCTGCTGGTCTTCCCGCTGCACGCCGGCGCCGCGACGCTGCTCATCGAGCGCGCCACCCCGACCGAACTCGCCGACCTCGTCGCCGAGCATCACGTAACAGTCCTGTTCACCGCGCCCACCGCGTACCGCGCGATCCTGGCCTCCGACCGCCGCCCGCTGTTGTCCGGCTTGCGCCGCGCGGTATCGGCGGGCGAGGCGCTGCCGGAATCCGTCGCGACCGACTTCCACGAGGCCACCGGCCACTGGCTCATCGACGGCATCGGCAGCACCGAAATGCTGCACGTCTTCATCTCCGCCGCCGACGAGGACGCCCGTCCCGGCGCGACCGGCCGCGTCGTCCCCGGCTACCGGGCACAGATCGTCGACGACAACGGAAACCCCGTCCCCGACGGCACCCCCGGCCGCCTGGCCGTCCAAGGCCCGACCGGCTGCCGCTACCTCGCCGACGACCGGCAGACCGTCTTCGTCGAGGACGGCTGGAACCTCACCGGCGACACCTACGTCCGCGACTCCGACGGCTACTTCCACTACCGCGCCCGCAGCGACGACATGATCGTCTCGTCCGGCTACAACATCGCCGGGCCCGAGGTGGAAGAAGTGCTGCTGCGCCACCCGGATGTGCTGGAATGCGCGGTCGTCGCGGCCCCGGACGACGCGCGCGGCTCGATCGTCGCCGCTTACGTGGTCCTCAACGAGGGCGTCGCCGGCGACGACGCGAAGGTGAAGGAACTGCAGGACTTCGCGAAATCCCTTGCCGCGCCGTACAAATACCCGCGACGGGTGGAGTTCATCCCGGACCTGCCGCGCAACCCGAGCGGTAAGGTGCAGCGATACCTGCTGCGCCGCCGCGCGGCCGAACCGGTGAGCTGACTTCGGAAGCGGTCGTCCTTACTGGACCGGCCCTCAGCCGCCAGCGTCGCCGGTGCCGACCGCCCTCCAAACCGGACCCCATCGACCGGGGAACTGGGTCCGTCAGAGCTTCCAGCCGAGCGTGACCACCGTGCCATCCGCGCCGGTCCGCACGTCCGCTTGGTCCGCCGTCGCCTGCACCAGCAGCAACCCGCGCCCGCGCACCGACACCGGGTCGTCCTCGGCCACGTCCGGCGGACGCCATTCCCCGTGGTCGGCGATCACGACCTCGACGCTGTCCGGCCGGCACACCGCGTCGAGGTCCACCAACCCAGGTTCCCCCGGATAGGCGTGGTCCGCGACGTTCGCCAGCGCCTCGTACCCGGCCAGCACGATGTCGTGCGCGCGATCGTCCGGGATGCCGGACTCCAGCGCCCAAGCCAGCAACCGGTGCCGCAGCGCCCGCAGCGCCCCCGGTTCGGCCACGATCCCGTGGCAGCTCAGCGCGCGGGTGTCCTCCTGCACGTCCATCGTCAGCCGCCCGCTCCGGCGACCCCGGCCAGCGCCTGGTCGACCGAGGGGAACAGCGAGATCCACTCGTCGAGGCCGGTGGTCGTGAACGGCCGCGACGTGATCGAAGACGTGCTCACGACCCGCAACGCGCCCGCGTCGAGCTTGCGGTGCGCGCCGGCCAGCACCTGCAGCCCGGACGAGCTGAGAAAATCGACCGCACGCAGGTCGACCACCAGCACGCCGGGCTCGCGCTCGAGCACCCCGCCCACGAACTCGCCGAGTTCGGGCGCGGTGACCAGATCGATCTCCCCGCCCACGGTCACCACCGCGGCCGGCCCCCGCCACCGGACGGATACCTCGAGGTCTCCCGCGTCCTGCCCGTCTCCCGAAGCCACGATCACCGATCGTGCCCGATCGGAGGACGAATCGCCAGTGGACCACCGGACGGGGGCACCACGATCCCTCCGCCCGGCCCCGCCCACACTCCCCCATCGGCGGGGCCCGGTGGGGGCCAGTCGCGGGGGACGGCACGTCAACGGTGGGGTGGGCTGGACGCGGCGATGCGGAACTGGCCGCATGCGGCGGCTCTTCACCCGACCGGCGTCGGCCCGGGGCTCTTCATCCGACCGGCCTCAGTCCGGCAAGACTCCTCGCCCGACTGCACCAGGCTCAGCAACGACCCTTCGCCCAACCGGCCTCAGCCCAGCAAACTCCTCACCCGGCTGCCCCCGGCTCGGCAACGGCCCTTCGCCCGGCATGTCCCCCATGGGGTTTTCTCCGCGGTGGGCCGAAGTTCCCGCCCCAGCCGACGGACCCGGCGCGCGTTGCCGACGTCCGTGAGGGCCACCCTCACGGAATCTGATTCCCTCGGGGTGGCCCTCACGGACCTCCACCGAGCGGAGCCGCGCAGCCCGGCTCGCCAGCAGGTGCTCCGCATCGCCCTGGCAAGCGCCGCTACCGCGACCCCGCCGCAAACCACGCGGCAGAGATGGCCCCAACGCCACATTGGGTGCGTTCCACGCACCCAATGTGGCGTTCGGTGCGTCAGACGCACCCAATGCCGCATTGGGGCACCAAAGAGAACCGGAAAAAGCGCAACGGGCTTCGGCCGACCAGGTGCCCGCCTCACCGTCGATCACCCGGCGAATATCCGTCGCACGACGCGCCCGCAACCAGGCCAGATCAGCTGCCGAGCGGCACTTCCGTCCTCAGGCGAACGTCCGGATCAGCCGCCGCCCAGTCCCACGCCCAGCAGCGCCCTGCGTCCAAGAGAACCGATCTGGATCAGCCGCCGCCCAGTCGCGCCCTGCGCTCAAGCGAACCGGTCCGGATCAGCGCCCGCTCAGCGGCGTTCCCGCGCTCAGGCGAAAGTCCAGCCCAGTCCCCCGTCCAGCAGCGCCCTGCACTCAAGAGAACCGGTCCAGATCAACCGCCGCCCAGCAACGCCCCCGCCCTCAAGCGAACCGATCCGCATCCGCCGCCGCCCACTCCTCCGCCCAGTCGCGAGGCGGCTCCGCCAGCAACTGCCCTGGTTCCAACCACTCGTACCACTCCGCGTACGACAGCACCGTCCGCGGATCCACCCGGCGGCGCAGCAATCGCGGCGACAGCTCCGCCGGGTCCGAGACCCCCATCGCTGCCATGATGCGCATCGCCGAGGCGACCGTCGCCTCCTGGTACCGCCGCACGCGCTCTGTCTTGTCGCCCACGTCCAGCGCCCGCCCCCGGCGCGGGTCCTGCGTCGCCACCCCGACCGGGCACTTGTTCGTGTGGCATCGCTGCGACTGGATGCATCCCACCGCGAACATCATCGCCCGCGCGGCGTTCGTGTAGTCCGCGCCCTGGATCAGCCGCTTCACCACGTCCGCCCCGGTCGCGACCTTTCCGCTCGCCCCGAGCCGGATGCGGTCCCGCAGACCGGTGCCGACCAGTGCATTGTGGACAATGTGCAGCCCCTCGGTGAGCGGCGTGCCAAGGTGATCCGCGAACTCCAGCGGGGCGGCACCGGTACCGCCTTCAGCGCCGTCGACCACGATGAAGTCCGGCGTGACCCCTTCGGCCAGCATCGCCTTGCACACCGCCAGCACCTGCACCCGCGAACCGACGCACAGCTTGAAGCCGGTCGGTTTCCCACCGGCCAACTCGCGCATCCGGGCGATGAACTGCACCAGTTCACGCGGCGTCGAGAATACCCGGTGATACGGCGGGGAAACGACCGTTTCTCCCATGGGAACCTCGCGCACCCGGGCGATTTCCGCATTAACCTTGGTACCCGGCAGGACACCGCCCATCCCGGGCTTCGCGCCTTGCGAGAGTTTCAAGGAAACGCATTTCACCGCGTCGTGCGCGGCTTTGTCGGCGAAGGTCGACGGGTCGAAATCTCCGTCCGAGGTTCGGCAGCCGAAGTAGCCGGTGCCGATTTCCCAGATCAGGTCGCCGCCGCCCCGCAGGTGATACTCCGACAAGCCGCCTTCGCCGGTGTCGTGGGCGAAGCCACCGCGGGCGGCACCTTGGTTCAGCGCGAGGATCGCGTTGCTGGACAAGGAACCGAAGCTCATCGCGGACACATTCAGCAACGCCATCTCGTACGGCTTCGTACAGTCCGGCCCGCCGACCCGGACTCGCGGCGCGTGATCCGGAACCGGCACCGGCGCGAGGGACGGGACGAGGAATTCGTATCCCTCGGCGTACACGTCGCGCTCGGTGCCGAATGGTTCTTCCGCGGCCGTGCCCTTGGCGCGCTGGTAGACAATGGACCGGACGTCGCGGTCGTAGGGACGGCCGTCGAAGTTGCGTTCCACAAAGTACTGCTGCAATTCCGGCCGGATGCTTTCGAGCAGGAACCGCAGGTGCCCGAGCACCGGATAGTTCCGCAGCACCGAATGCCGCCGCTGGATCACGTCGTACACCCCGGTCGCCGCGAGCAGCAGCAACGGTCCCGCCAGGAACCACCACCAGGGCGACACCGTCGCGCTGAGCACTGCCGCGCCGGCCGCGAGCACGACCAGTCCCGCGACCAGTCCGAATCGGACCACACTGAGTCTTGCCACGGCGTCGAAACTAAACCCAGCGGCCACGACGTGCAGGTCGGCTAGACCAGCGCGGGCTTTTCGACAACCGGGGCCAGTCGCTTCGAGCGGACCGCGAGGACGATCAGCACCGCCGGGAACAGCAGGTCGCAGACCAGGACGCCGCCGGTGTTGCCCGGCGCGTGGTCGCCGTTGGCGAACCACTGGTACACGTGGCCGATCAGCGCGCCCCACAGGAACATCCCGGCGCCGAGGCCGACGGTGATGCGCTCCCGGGCGGTGGCCGACGACGAGGCGGCGCGGAAGCCCATCACCGCGAGCCCGAGGTTGGCGAACGCGATCTCGAACTGGAACGGCGAGCGGGCGAATCCGATCGTGTCGGCCATCACGCCCGGCATGCCGAGGAAGGCGAAGACCATCCAGAGGCTGCCGCAGCCGAGCGCGGCGACGGCCCACCACCGCTGCCAGGTTTCGAGCCTGGCCTGCAGCGAAGGGCTCTTCCGGGTGCGGATCAGCGCGCCGGCGACCGCGATCAGCGGCCAGATCAGGGGGAACAGGGTCTGAGCGACGTAAGGGATCTCCATGCCGATGAGTCTTGCATAGTTAATATTAACCCGTCAACACTCCTGGTAGGCTCGCTCCCGTGGACGACGGACTTGCCGAAGCGCTTCATCGAGTGGTGTACCTGCTGGGCGAAGCCGCGCGGAAACGCGCGGACGACTCAGCCGGGCTGACCTACAGCCAGCTGCGCCTGCTGGGCACAGTGGACGACATCGAACCCGCGACGCAGCACCAGCTCGCGCAGGCGATGTCGGTGTCCGACCCGGCGATCAGCCGCGCGCTGCGCCCGCTGGAATCAGCCGGGCTCGTCCAGGTGCGCCAAGACCCCGACCACGCCCGACGACGGCTGGTCACGCTCACCGACGCGGGCCGCAGAGCCTTCCACGACACCGGGAAACCGCTCCGGGACGAGTTCCGCGAGGCCTTGCTGAAGGCGGGTTTCCCGTACGAGCAGTACCTGCGCGACACCGAGCGGCTTGCCGAACTGCTGTCCTGAAGCAGTCGCCTGACGACGCCAGATATGTCGTCAGAGGTCTAAGTTCGTCATAACTTGACGAAAACAGGGCTCTTCTTGCCGTCTCACTGCAGGAGGGGAGTTATGCTGAGGCCATGCTGATCCGCTTCGAGGTCTCGAACCACCGCTCGATCGACGACCCCGTGGAGCTCTCCATGGTCGCGATCGACAAGGACCGCGAAGCTGCGCGAGCGGAGCCGCTTCTGGGGGAAAGCCTGCTGCCGGTCGCAGCGATCTTCGGCCCCAACGCGTCGGGCAAGTCCAATATCGTCGCGGCCTTCGCCTGGCTTCGCGACGCTGTAGAGCAGTCCCTGCGGACCTGGGACGAGGAAATCCCCGTCGAACCGTTCGCGTTCGGGGCCGGTCCAACGTCTCCCAGCCAGTACACCGTGGAGTTCACCATCAGCGGGGTTCGGTTCGAGTACATCCTCGAATTGGACGCCGCCAAGGTGCGCTACGAGGGGCTCTTCCACTACCCGGAGAAGAAGCGCCGTCGGATTTTCGAACGCGACGGGCAAGAACTGAAGCTCCAGCGCGGCCTCGGCAATCTGTCCGGGACCCGGGAGCTGCTGACCGAACGAACCCTGGCCCTGTCCATCGCGCGCCGATTCGACGAACCGCTGGTTTCCGACTTTTCACGGGCGATCGTGCGCACTCAGACCATGAGGCCTGCCCCCGGGCACGGCGCACCGCGAAATCGGGACGGAAGGCTGCCGTCCGCTAGTCAATTGGAATCGACATTTCGGTTTTTCCAGCAACCCGGCCAGCCCTCCCTCTTCGAGGAAGACGCGTTTCCGAACGTCACGAGCAGAGAACGCGCGTTGGCGCTTCTGCGGCTGGCGGACCTCGGCATCGACGACGTCGTGATCGACCCCCGCCAAGCCGGTATCGAACCGCTGAGTCGACGGATCCGGCTCGTGCACCGCGTGGCCGACGAGCGCGCGTCGCTGGATTTCGCGGCGGAGTCGGATGGAACCAGAACCTGGTTCCATCTCATCGGCCCAGTCCTGACAGCGCTGCACGAGGGGTCCCTGCTGCTGTTCGACGAACTCGACGCCAGTCTGCATCCGAAGCTGTCGGCGCAACTGGTCCACCTGTTCCACGATCCGAGCACCAACCCGCTCGGCGCCCAACTGGTCTTCACTTCTCACGACACGAATCTGCTCAACCACCTGAACCGGGACGAAGTCTGGCTCACCGAGAAGAACGTCCGAGGCGCCACCCGGTTAGGTGCACTGGCCGAGTTCGCCGGAGAACGGGTGCGCAAGTCACAGAATCTGGAGACCGCCTATCTGCACGGCCGGTTCGGAGCACTGCCGCAAGTCGACCAAGCAGATTTCCTCCGCTCGCTCGGATTGATCGGCTGACGACGTTGTCTCCGCGCAGAACACAAGCCAAATCGCTGAAACGCGCTACCGCGAGGCGTCCGGAGCGACGGACAATCGTGGTATTCACCGAAGGAAAGAACTCAGAACCGGACTACGTCAACGGATTGAAGCGGCTTCCGCACATCGCCCACGACGTTGCGCTCAATCTGGAATTGCATCCCCAGCACGGTGTGCCGCTTACTCTCGTCCGGCTTGCGGCCGAGCGCGGCAAGGACCCGGAAATCGACGAGTGCTGGTGCATTTTCGACGTCGAATGGCCTAGGAACCATCCGAACCTCGACGCCGCGGTCGCCCTCGCCCGCAAACACGGCATCGGCCTGGCGATCTCGAATCCGTGCTTCGAACTCTGGCTGGTGCTACACCACAAAGACTTCGACAAGTTTTGCACGACGGCGGACATCGAGCGAGCGAGTCGCGCGCTGGACAACAGGGCAGGGAAGAGCATTGACGCCTCCCAGTACCTGCCGTATCGCGCGCAGGCAGTTCGCCGCGCTCTCAGCCTGGAGAAGCGCCATCGCCGCAACGGCACGAGTTTTCCGCACGACAATCCCTCGTCCAGCATGAACGCATTCCTTCACGCCGTGGAAGGGGAGCAACCGCCCGACGACGCCGTGAGCTGATCTCGGGCCGCCGCAACCCTGCCAAAACGAAAAAGGGGGAACGACCCAGGCAGGTCGTTCCCCCTTCGGCTCAGTAAGCCAGATTGGGCCGCAGCCACCGCTCCACTTCGGACAGTTCCTCGCCGCGCCGGGCCGCGTAGTCTTCCATCTGGTCGCGGCCAAGGCGGCCGACCGTGAAGTACCGCGATTCCGGATGCGCGAAGATCAGCCCGCTCACCGCGGCGGCCGGGGTCATCGCGTACGACTCGGTCAGCCCGATCCCCAGCTCGTCGGCGCCCAGCAGCTCGAACAGGTCCTTCTTCTCGCTGTGGTCCGGGCTCGCCGGGTAGCCGAGCGCGGGGCGGATGCCGCGGAAGCGCTCGGCGTGCAGGTCCGCCAGGTCCGGCTGCACGTCCGGCTCGAACCAGCGGCGGCGGGCTTCCAGGTGCAGGTACTCGGCGAACGCCTCGGCCAGCCGGTCGGCCAGCGCCTTCACCATGATCGCCCGGTAGTCGTCGTGTTCGGCTTCGTAGCGGGCCGCCAGGTCCTCCGCGCCGTGGATCCCGACCGCGAACCCGCCAAGGTGGTCGCCGAAACCGGCGGGGGCGATGTAGTCGGCGAGGCACCGGTTCGCGCGGCCGTCCGGCTTCTGCGTCTGCTGGCGCAGCATCGGGAACTTCCAGTCCGAGTACTCGCCGTCGAGCAGGATGTCGTCGCCCTCGGAATGCGCGGGCCAGAACGCGTATGCGCCGCGTGCGGCGAACGAGCCGTTCTCGATGATCTCGTCCAGCAGCTGGTTCGCGTCGTCGAACAGCTCGCGCGCGACCGGCTGGTCGAGGATCGCCGGGTACTTGCCCTTGAGTTCCCAGGCCAGGAACAGGAACTGCCAGTCGATCATCTCGCGCAGCTCGGGAATCGACGGCTCGACCACGCGCACGCCGGTGAACTCCGGCGTCGGGATCTCGTCGAACGACACCTTCTCGGCGTTGGCGCGGGCTTGCTGAAGAGTGAGCATCGGCGTCGAGTGCCGGTTTTCGTGCTGGATCCGCAGCCGCTGCTGCTCCGCGCGGTTGGCGGTGTCCAGCGCGTCCGCGCGGTCGGTGTCGAGCAGGTCGGACACCACGCCGACCACTCGCGACGCGTCGAGCACGTGCACCGTCGTGTGGTCGTACGCCGGGGCGATCTTGACCGCGGTGTGCTGCTTCGACGTGGTCGCGCCGCCGATCAGCAGCGGCAGCTTCAGCCCGCGCCGCTGCATTTCCTGCGCGACCGACACCATCTCGTCCAGCGACGGCGTGATCAGCCCGGACAGCCCGACGACGTCCGCGTGCTCGGCGACCGCGGTGTCGAGGATCTGCGCCGCGGGCACCATCACGCCGAGGTCGATCACCTCGTAGTTGTTGCAGCCCAGCACGACGCCGACGATGTTCTTGCCGATGTCGTGCACGTCGCCCTTCACCGTGGCGAGCACGACCTTGCCCTGCCCGCGGGTGGTCTCGAAGCGGCCCTCGGCCTGCAGTTTGGCCTTCTCCGCCTCCATGTACGGCTCGAGATAGGCCACCGACCGCTTCATCACCCGCGCGCTCTTCACGACCTGCGGCAGGAACATCTTCCCGGAGCCGAACAGGTCGCCGACGATCTTCATGCCGTCCATCAGCGGGCCCTCGATGACCTCGAGCGGCCGGGCGAACTCCTGCCGGGCCTCCTCGGTGTCGTCCTCGATGAAGTCCACGATGCCGTGCACCAGCGCGTGCGAAAGCCGTTCCGCCACCGGGTTTTCCCGCCAGGACAGGTCGACCACGCGCTTGGTCCCGCTGCCCTTGACCGTCTCGGCGAATTCCACGAGCCGGTCGGTGGCGTCCTCGCGGCGGTCGAACAGAACGTCCTCGACGAGTTCCAGCAGGTCCTTCGGGATGTCCTCGTACACCGCGAGCTGGCCGGCGTTGACGATGCCCATGTCGAGCCCGGCGCGCACGGCGTGGAACAGGAACGCCGAGTGCATCGCCTCGCGCACGACGTTGTTGCCGCGGAAGGAGAACGACAGGTTCGAGATGCCGCCGGAGGTGTGCGCGCCCGGACAGCGTTCCTTGATCAGCGGCAGCGCCTCGATGAACGCCTTCGCGTAGCCGTTGTGCTCGCTGATGCCGGTGGCGACGGCGAGCACGTTCGGGTCGAAAATGATGTCCTCGCCCGCGAAACCGGCCTCGCGGGTGAGCAGATCGTAGGCGCGGGAACAGATTTCGACCTTGCGCTCGACCGTGTCAGCCTGGCCCTTCTCGTCGAAGGCCATCACCACGACGC
This sequence comes from Amycolatopsis sp. CFH S0740, assembly GCF_004522315.1. Lineage (NCBI taxonomy): Bacteria > Bacillati > Actinomycetota > Actinomycetes > Pseudonocardiales > Pseudonocardiaceae > Amycolatopsis > Amycolatopsis sp. CFH S0740. The sequence goes on from NZ_SDLS01000008.1 coordinate 118,771, forward strand.
CGGCGCCGTAGTCGTGGATGCGCCGCGCCTGCTCCAGGAACGGGCCCTCGCCCTCCTTGAGGCTGATCGAGTTGACCACGCCCTTGCCCTGCACGCAGCGGAGCCCGGCCTCCAGCACGCTCCAGCGCGAACTGTCGATCATCACCGGGATGCGCGCGACCTCGGGCTCGGTGGCGATGAGGTTGAGGAACGTCGTCATCTCCTGCTCGGATTCGAGCAGGTCGGCGTCGAAGTTGACGTCGAGCAGGTTCGCGCCGCCGCGGACCTGCTCCAGCGCGACGTCCACCGCCGCCTGGTGGTCGCCCGCCTCGATCAGCCTGCGGAACTTCGCCGAGCCGGTGACGTTGGTGCGCTCGCCGATCATCACGAACCCGGTGTCCGCGCCGATCTTGAACGGCTCCAGCCCGGAGAACCGCGTGCTCGGCTCGTGCGCGGGCACCGGACGCGGCGGCAGGCCCTTGACCGCCTCGGCGATCTTCGCGATGTGCGCGGGCGAGGTGCCGCAGCAGCCGCCGACGATGTTGACCATTCCGGCCCCGGCGAACTCGCCGAGCATGCCGCCGGTTTCCTCGGGCGTCTGGTCGTAGCCGCCGAACGCGTTGGGCAGGCCCGCGTTCGGGTGGCACGCGGTGTAGGTGTCGGCGAGCTTCGCCAGTTCCTCCACGTGCGGGCGCATTTCCGCGGCGCCGAGCGAACAGTTGACGCCCACGACCATCGGGCGCGCGTGCGCGACGGAGGTCCAGAACGCCTCGACGGTCTGGCCGGACAGCGTGCGCCCGGACAGGTCGACGATGGTCACCGAGATCCACAGCGGCAGGTGCGGCGCGACCTCGCGGGCCGCGGTGATCGCGGCCTTGCAGTTGAGGGTGTCGAAGATGGTCTCGATCATCAGCAGGTCGACGCCGCCGTCGGCGAGCGCCTTGATCTGCTCGGCGTAGGAGGCCTTGACCTCTTCGTAGGTGACCGCGCGGAACGCCGGGTCCTCGACGCGCGGCGACAGCGACAGCGTGACATTTAGCGGGCCGATCGACCCGGCCACGAAGCGGTCGCCGAACTCGTCGGCGGCCTGGCGCGCGAGCTCCGCGGCGCGCAGGTTCATCTCGCGCACCCGGTCCTGGAGGCCGTAGTCGGCCTGGCCGATGCTGGTGGCGGTGAACGTGTTGGTGGTGGTGATGTCCGCGCCCGCGGCGAGGTACTGGCGGTGCACGTCGAGCACGACGTCCGGCCGCGTGAGGTTCAGCAGGTCCGGGTCGCCGGTGACGTCCTTCTCATGCCCTTCGAGCCAGTCCGCCCGGTAGTCCTCGGGAGCGAGACCGGCCCCCTGCAGCATCGTGCCCCAGGCTCCGTCGAGCACGACGACGCGCTGGTCGAGCAGGTTCCGCAGGTTCTGGGTCATCGCCACCTCCGCATGAGTTCACGGAGGCGCCCTTGGATGGTGGTACCGGCCGAGCGTGGCGGACCACCGGTCCGTTGCAGCGCCTCTCGACCTGGTGGTCAAGACTACCGGATGTGACCAGCCCCCGGGCAGGTGTGTTCACTCCTCGGGATTCGACCGGTCCTCGAGCGGGCTGCCCCGCCACTTCCAGCCGGTCCGCCGGGGCCGTCCGGGCAGGGCGATCCGCCCGGCGCACCAGCGCAGCGCGTCCCAAGCGTCGGGAATCGGCTCCCGCTCGGGGAAAAGCCGCGCGACGACGCGGGCGCAGGTGCCGCGCGGCGGGTCGATCGCGACGCCGAGGCCCTGTGCGATGTCGTCCCCGTGCAGCAGCAGTTCCACGCAGCCCATCGCGGCGAAACCGGCCGGATCGGAGCGGCCGGTCGGGTGGTAGGCGCGCTCGTCCGGTCGGCTGCTCCGGACCGCGGCGGCGAGCAAACGCCCGCCGGTGAGAGCGAATTCGAGCAGTTCGGCCGGGGACGCGTCAGCGTCGGTTTTGGCGAGGAAGCGCACGTAGCGGTCGGCCGGGCGGCTCACGACCTGTGCGGCGTAGGACAGGAGCGTGTCGCCGAGGTGCTCCGCGGTGTAGCGGCAATCCCACTCGAGGTCGCCTGCCGGACGCGTCCAATCGCCGCCGGTGACGGGCTCGAGAGCGGCGGATACGCAGGTGAGGGCATCGTCGAGGTCTTCGGCGCGGACGGTCATCCGGTCAGCGTAGAGAAGCCCAGAACCCGCAGTGGTGATCTTTCGCGAATCCGGTCAGCGGCTGCGCGCCGCCCGGCCGGTACGCGACCGCCTGCCCGGTCGGGCCGCCGCGGACGAACGCCGTCCAGTCGTCGACCATCCGGTCCGCGAGCCGTTGCTGCGCCGGGGTGAATGTCGTTGGCTGCTCGGCGAAATCGAACAGGTAGGGCAGCTCCGCGGTGTGCGTGGCCCCGAGCGGGAACGGTGCCCGCAGCGCGGCCGCCGCCGGCGAGGTCGGGTCGTTGAACTCGTAGGTCGACACGCTGGGCAGCGAACTGGCGAGCCGCGCGGACGGGCAGGCGAACGCCCAGTCGGTCACAGCCGCCGCGTACGCCAGCGATGCGTTGCCGCTGAACGCATCCACCGAGTACTCGCGAGCGACCGCGTCCGCGTGCGGGAAGACGTTGGCAAGCGCTTGCGGGTAGCCGTGCCGCGTGACTTCGCGACCGGCCGCGGCCTGTTCGGCGAGGAAGTACGTGAACTCGTCGTGCGTCGTGCCCAGCATGACCGGCACCGGAGTCGCGGGAACCTTGCCGGGCAGCACCGAACCGCCGGTGACCGGTCCCGGCATCTCGATGCCCGCGATCGAGCCGTACGCCGGTGCGGTCCGGAGTTTCCCGACCGGCAACTCCCGCAGGCACTTCGCGGCGGTCCGGCGGTCGGTGCAGCCGCGCGCGGCGGCGTACTCGATGCTCTTGGCTTCGGCGGCGGGCAGCGTCGCCTGCGCCTGGCACGGTCCACTTTGGATGATCGCGGCGCGGAACAGCCCGCGCGAGCCGGGGGCGACGAGGTGGTCGCACACCGACATCCCGCCCGCGGACTCCCCCGCGATCGTCACCTGGTTCGGGTCGCCGCCGAAGGACGCGATGTTGTCGCGCACCCACAGGAGCGCCTGCTGCTGGTCGAGGAAGCCGTAGTTCCCGGGCTCCGGGCCCAGCGACGGGTCGGCGAGGAAGCCGAGCGCGCCGAGCCGGTAGTTGAGCGTGACGACCACCGCGTCGCCGCGGTCGACCAGCCGGGCGGCGCCGTAGCGGTCGCCGCCGCCGCTGAGGAACGCGCCGCCGTGCAGCCACACCAGGACCGGCCGTCCGGTCTCGCCGGCCGGCGGGGTCCAGACGTTCAGATAGAGGCAGTCTTCGCTGGTCAGGGCTCCGTCGGCGGCCTGCGGACAGCGGGGCCCTGGTTTCGTGGCGTCGCGCTCCCCCGTCCAGGGCTCGACCGGGGCGGGCGGCTGCCAGCGCCGCTGCCCGACAGGTGCGGCCGCGTACGGGATGCCTTGGAAGAGCCGGTGATCGGGAGCGACACTGCCGCGGACAGCGCCGGCTGCGGTGTGCACGACGTCGCCTGCCCGGGTGATCGCCGCGACCGAAGACGCGCAGGCCGACGCGGCCAGAACGGGGACGACGGCCAGCGCCGCGAACCACCGTCGCCGAATCCCCCGAAAAGCCGCCGCCACCGGCCGGACGATACCGGCCGGGCGTCCGGGCCCGGCCGCCGGATCATCCGGCGGAGCGCGAGAACCGCCCCGCCGGGCAGCGTCGAGACCAGACCGAGCACGCCGTAGCCGACCGCGACCGTGACGCCCTGTTCCACGCCCAGTCCGGCGGCGGCGAACGAAACCGCCGCGGTGCCTTCGCGCGGGCCGAATCCGCCGACGTTCAGCGGCATCCCCATCGCCAGCAACGCGAGCACGAGCAACGGCAGCAGGACGGTCAACGGCGCGGTCGTACCGGCCGCGCGGGCGGCGACCACGAACAGCGTCAGATGCCCGGCCACCGCCAGCAAAGACCAGCCGGTGACGCCGGGCCACGCTTCGAGCACGCCGGTCCGGATGTCGGCCGCCCAGACGTGCCGCAGCCGTTTCCGCATCGCCACCGCGACGACGGCCAGCGCCACGATCACGATCCCCAGGCAGATCAGCACCTGCCGCGGCAGCAGCTCCGGCCGGAAGACCACGACGGCCAGTCCGGCGACCACCACCAGGGTCTGCCCGGCGGCGCGTTCGAGCACGACCGCCCGGATCCCGCGGCCGACGTCGCCCGATCGTCGTCCGTGCTGGACCGCGCGGTGGACGTCGCCGAGCACGCCGGCCGGGAGGACGCCGTTGAGGAATTGCGCGCCGTAGTAGTCGCCGACGGCTTCACGGAACGGCAAGTGCAGGCTGAGCCGACCCGCGACCAGCCGCCAGCGCGCGGCGCTCGCGAGCGTGGTCACGACGCCGATGACCAGGGCTATCGCGATCGGGCCCGGTCCCAGAGCCCGCAGGCCGCCGGTGAACGCTCCCGTGCCGAGCCGCCACCACAACGCGGCGATGAGCGCGGCTCCGGCCAGCAGTCGCAGCCACCGCATCAATCCACCGCCAAGATTCCGCGCAACCGGGCCGCAGCGTCGGTCCATCCCTCCAGTGTGCGCGCTCGTGCGACAGCCGCAGCACTGAGTCGTTTCCGCAGGTCAGGGTCGTCGCGCCAGCTCCGGAGCGCGTCCGCGAGCACGGTTTCGTCGCCGGGCGGGATGAGCATTCCTGGCAGCTCTCCGTCCGGTGCCCGGCCGAGCGCGTCCGGTACGCCGCCGACGTTCGAGGCCAGCACCGGGATCCCGCGAGCAAGCGCCTCCGTGACGACCATGCCGTACGTCTCGGCGTGCGAAGGCAGGACGAGCAGGTCGGCTCGGTCGTAGGCGTTCTCCAGCGCTTCTCCGGCGAGCGGGCCGGTGAAACGGGCGCGAGGGTGGCTCAAGCTGTTGGCGTAGGCCGGGTTTCGGGTGCGCGAGCCGACGAAATCCACCTTCAATCCGTCTACTTCGGACAGTGCGTTGAGGAGGATGTCCTGGCCCTTGCGCGGGGTCACCGCGGCGACACAGATCAGCTGGGACACCCCGTCGGTCCCGGTCGCCCGCGGCGCCGGATCGGTCCCCGGCGGTGCGATGTGGACGGTCGCGAGGCCGTGCCGCTGCTCGACGGCGCGGGCGGCGGCCGGGCTGGTGACGATGACCTGGTCCGCCAGGTGGAGCGTCTTCCGTTCGCGGGCGTCGAGGTCAGCCGCGCGCTGCGGGTCCAGGCCGGTTTCGTCGGCCAGCGGGAGATGCACGAGGACGGCCAGGCCGATCCGGTCCGCGTGCCGGGCGAGGACGTCCGGCACTCCGCACGCGATCAAGCCGTCGAGCAGCACTTTCGCGCCGTCGGGCACCTCGGCGAGGACCTGGTCCAGCTGCTGCCGGTCGCCGTCCGGCCAGGTCCCGCCGACCGGCCGCAGCCGCAGCCGCAGTTGCTCGGCCATGCGGCGGTCGTAGGTGTTGCCGCCGCTGGGCACGCCGAGGTCTTCGATGTCGCCGGGCACTACGAAACAGGACAGTCGCACGTCGCCTACACGGGCGGCCGGCCGATCCGGTTCAGCCTTCGAAGGTGTCCGGGTCGAAGCCCGTCCGGCGGCCTTCGTCGAGCCCGCTGAGTACGTCCAGGTCGCCGTCGCTCAGGGAGAAGTCGAAGATGTCGATGTTCTCCCGCATCCGCTTCGGCGACGACGACTTCGGGAACACGACGTTGCCGAGCTGGATGTGCCAGCGCAACACGATCTGGGCAGGCGTTTTGCCGTGTTTCTCGGCCAGTTCGGCCAGCAGCGGGTCTTCGAGGACCTCGCCTTGCGCCAGCGGGCTCCACGCCTCGGTCACGATGCCGTGCGCTTCGTGGTAGGCGCGCAGTTCCGGTTGCTGCAGCGCGGGATGCAGCTCGATCTGGTTGACCGCGGGCACCGTCGCCGACTCGGCGGCCAGCCGTTCGAGGTGCGGGATCTGGAAATTGGACACCCCGATCGCGCGGGCCTTGCCGGCACGCTGCAGTTCCTCGAAGCCGTGCCAGGTGGCGACGTACTTGTCCTGTTTCGGCAGCGGCCAGTGGATCAGGTAGAGGTCGACGTAGTCCAGTTCGAGCCGCTGCAGGCTCCCCTCCAGCGCGTTGATCGCGTTGTCGTGGCCTTGCGCATCGTTCGCCAGCTTTGTGGTGACGAAGATTTCCTCGCGCGGTACGCCCGAATCGCGGATGCCCGCGCCGACGCCTTCTTCGTTGCGGTACATCTGCGCGGTGTCGAGGTGCCGGTATCCGGCCTCCAGGGCTTCGCGCACCGCCGCGGCCGTTTCGTCCGGCGGGATCTGGAAGACGCCCAGGCCGAACTGCGGAATCCGGACGCCGTTGGTGAGTTCGAGCTGCGGAACGCGGTTCGTCTCGATCGTCATGTCGGCGGCCTACCCGTGCGCGGCGGTCGTGAAACTCGCTGAATCAGGCGGCGACCGCCTCGCGGACACCCAGAATTTCATCGGCGCCGGTCACCGAAAGACACCGCCGGACGGCGTGCGCCGGTCCGACCACGACAGTGAGCTGAGGGTTCCGCTGGTGCGCGTCGAGCAGGGCGCGAACGCCCGCGCAGCTCAGAAACGCGACACCGGACAGGTCGACGACCACCGGCCCGGCCAACGGCGCGACGGCCGCCTCGAAAACATGCGCGGTAGCCGCGTCGAGGTCCCCGACCGGTGCGAGGTGAATCGCATCCGCCCGCCTCGTCGCGCGGACAGTCAGTTCCACCGGCGCGGTGACGCCGGGAAGGTGGAGAGTCATGGGTTTGCGCTCCTTTCGCAGAGACCTGCTTGGGGCGCTGACCGCAGTATGGTTCTGGACAACAGCCAACACAGGCGACCGTACGCGTTCTCCCAGTGCGGTCAACCCGGATCACCACGAGGTTCACTCACGCGGCGGCCGAGTCCGCCTGGTCGGGGGGGGCTGACGCTGACGCAGCGGTGACAGGGTGCGCTGGGAAGAAGTCCTACCGGCGCGGTTGTTGGCGGGATGCCGGTTTCGCGGCGACGGTGCGGGGTCGTTCATCGGCCGTTCATGCGGGGGCACCTGGTCGGGGGATGCCCGGTTCGCGGTTCGCCGCTCGCGCCGCGACTGGCGGTTCTTGGAGTGCGGCTCCGCCGGGCTTCAGACTCCGCCTGGCTTCAGTTGGTGCTCGCGGCTCGAGCCCGCCGGGCTTCAGCTGATCCTCGCAGTGCGAGCGCGCCCGGCCTCAGCTGATCCTCGCGGCACGAGCCCACCGGACTTCGGTTGATCCTCGCCACGCAAGCCCGCCCGGCTTCACTTATTCCTTGCGGCACGAGGTCGCCGGGCCCTGGGTGATCTTCGCGGGGCGACTCGGCCCGACTTCAGTGATGATTAAGCCCGCCGGACCTGAGCTGGCCGATGGGCCGATCCGCCCTCGAGCCGAATCCTCGACGCGGCAGGCAATAGTGCAGCGACGAAGCCTCGCCGACTCCCGCAGCAGGTCATCTCCTGCCCGGGAGCCCGCCCGGCCACTGCCGCCCGGTGTCCACTATGGACAGTCAGTCGCGCAGGGCGAGCTTCGCGAGTTCCTCGTCGAAGTCGAAGCAACGGTCTTCGGAACCGACCGGGACCTCGTCGTAGGTGCGGTCGAGGAAGTCGGCGAGTTCGTTCGCCGCCGCCTCCAGCACCGCGGAGCCGTCGGGTGCGTTCAGCTCCACCAGCACGCGGCTGTCGTCGGCGGCGGGACGCACCTGGACGTCTCCGTCGCCGGCCGGGGCGAGCAGGCCGTCGGCGAGCAAGTCCCGCCCGAACAGCCAGCGCACGACTCCGCCGCCCGCGTGGTAGCCGACCGACACCGCGAACGGATCCGCCGGGTCGTATTCCAGATCGGCGCGCACCGGCAGCGGGACGGACCCGAACGTGCGCAGCCCGAAGATGATCGTCGCGCGGACGACCTGCGGTTCGGTTTCCACGACGGCGCCTCCTTCGTTACCCGGTCGCGAACCTGTCCGGACCGAAGTGAATGTTTCTCAATAAGTAACGCGCCGTAAGAGCCTAAGCTGCCCGACGGGGGAGATTTCACCCCAACGGTGGAGATCTACGTCTCAGTCGGCTACGCAAAGGCAGCATTGACAGCAGGATCGGGCAACGCACCCGCCGCCGCCCCCGCCGGACCGGGGCCGCTTCGACCTGCGGAAACGGACCGCCACGATCGTGGAACCGGACGGCCCGAGGGCGCGCGGAAAGATCGTCGCCCGCCTCCCGGAAATATCGGCGACCACCGGGACGAATCGATTCAATGATGAGCGGCGGCTCGGTTGCCGCTCAGCGGAGGTGGCGGCAGAGTCCGGTCTCGACGCCAATGCCAGGAACCCAAGGCGAGGCTGCGGGTGCGGTGTGCGGCGTGGCTGCCCGGGGCGCAGGGACTGCCGGGCTGCGTGGTCCCGGTGAAGTACGTGAGGGGAACCCCGAGGGAGTCTGAGTACCAATGCCAGGAACTTAAGAGGCGCGGCAGGTGCGTTTCGAGGCGTGTTTGCCCAGGTCGGCGGTGCGGCCGGGGTCAGCGGGCCGCGAGGGGCTCCTTGAGGGAATCTGAGTCCCTCAAGGAGCCCCTCGCGGCCCTCACGGACGCGGATTCCCCATGCCAGGACCTTGAGCCGCGGTGCTTACGCCCGAATGGCCGTCCACAAAGGTCTCACCGTCCGGCGAAACGCCCGATTCATCCATATGTGACCGGGTTGGCAGGGTCGTGAGGGGAACCCTGAGGGAATCAGATTCCCTCAGGGTGCCCCTCACGTACGCTCGCCTTGCGCGGCGGCCAGCGGGGCAACGCAGCTCAAGTTCCTGGCATTGGGTCTCGACGCCGGACCGGAAAGCGAATCCGCGTGGGAAGCGGCCGGACAGGGGCAGGTCGGCAGCGACCCGAGCGAGCAGCAGTTCGTCGGGTGTGGAGCTTCGAGAAGGTCAGCGCGTCCGCTCGAGAAAGGCCTCGACGGCGTCCACGACCTCGCCAGGCGCTTCTTCCGGAACGTAGTGGCCGCCGGGGACGACATGACCGGTGACCGCGGCGGGAGCGGCGTGATGGTCCTGCCAGACGCGCACCACGTCGCGCCCGCCGAGTCCGCCCTCGGCGCCCCACAGGAGCAGCAGCGGGGCCCGCACCCGCAGTCCGCTGGCGTGATCCGCCTCGTCGCGTTCGAGGTCGTCCGAGAAGCCGGTCCGGTAGTCCTCGAAGGACGCCCGCAGCCGCGCCGGGTCGCTGAACGCCTCGACGTAGTGCTGGAAGGTCTCCTCGTCGACGGCGCCGGATTCGCGCACCCTGGCGAAGAAATGACCGAGATACGCCTCGACGTTCCCGTCGACCAGCTTCGCCGCCAGCTCCGTGTTCCGGTGGAAGAACCAGTGCCACATCGCGCTCGCCGAATCGCGGTCGAACGAGTTCATGACCACCCTCGTGGGCAGAATGTCCAGCAGCGCCAGCGCTTTGACCTCCGCCGGGCGATCGAGCGCCCAGCGATGCGCGACCCGCGCGCCGCGGTCGTGCCCGACCACCGACGCCGACTCGAACCCCAGGTGATGGATCAGGCCGCTCAGATCCGCGGCGGCGGCCCGTTTGCTGTAGGCCCCGGACCGGGCGAGGCCCGAAGCGCCGTAACCGCGCAGATCCGGGGCGACGACGGTGCGCCCCTGGCTGAGCGGCTCGATCACGTGCCGCCAGCACGCGTTCGTCTGCGGCCACCCGTGCACCAGGACGACCAGCTCCGGCCCGTCGCCTTCGACGCGGTAAGCCAGTTCCACGTCGTCGAGGCGCACCGATTCGAGCGTGTCCCGCGACATAGTTCTCCTTGCGGTCGTTGAGTTTTCTCGCGTCCACAGTGGACGCAACGGTCAGGAAGAGCCCAGCGCCGGATGGCGGGCGAGCAGGTCGTCCAGCCGGGAGCCGACCTCCGCGCAGTTCTGCCGCACCACGGCGAGGAACGCCGCGAGAACCGGCGAGGAGTCGGCGGCTCGGAAGGACATCTGCAAATCCGGCAGCCGGAAGCGGGGCTCGACGTCGCAGAACCGGATGTCGTCGCGAGCGATCATGCGCATCCGGTTCGGGCCGAGCCCGACCCCCGCACCGCAGGCGGCGAGCCCGGCGATCGTGTGGACGTCGCGCGCCAGCGCGGCCCCGTCGAGGGCGGCGGGATCGTGCTCGAACAACGGTCGCAGGTAAGAACCGGCGGCGTCCGCGCTGACCACGAGCGGCTCGCGCGCCAGCTGCCCGGCCTCGACGGACCGCTGCCCGGCGAAGGGGTGCGCCGACGAGACCACGGCGACCAGATGATCCGCGCCGATGGGCACCGTCACCAGGTCCTCCGCCCCGGCTCCGCGAGGGCCGCCGCGCCCCACCGCGACATCCAGTTCGCCGGCGAGCAGGGCCGCGGACGCGGTCGGCGTGTCCAGTTCCTGGAGGACCATCCGGACGTCCGGACGGGCCCGCCGGAACCGGCCGAGCACGCCCGGCAGCGGGTCGAGCAGCGCGGATCCGATGAACCCGAGCCGCAACCGCCCGGTCTCCCCGCGCGCGGCCCGGCCCGCCTCGACGCGCGCGAGTCTCATCTCGGCGAGCGCGCTGTCCGCCCTGGCAAGGAAGGCATTGCCCGCGGCGGTGGGGAAAACGCCGCGCGGGGTGCGGTCGAACAGCCGCTCGCCGACCTCGCGTTCGAGCGCGGCGATCTGGGTTGACAGCGGCGGCTGGGCGATGCCCAGCGACGCCGCGGCGCGGCCGAAATGCTGGTGCTCGGCGAGCGCCAGAGCGTAGCGGAGATGACGGGCTTCCACGCGGCCACGATACGCGGAAAGTATGACGAAGGCTCCTGTCAGATATGTACGTGGATAACGGGGCGGAGCTGCGGTGATCTGGTGCGGTCCGTGATCAACCCTTGCGAAGGGCCCTGGAATGACCCGTCCGTCCTCGTCCGAGACCGTCCTGCTGCTCGTGCACGGCGCCTGGCACGCCGCCCTGCACTGGAGCTCGACCCAGCGCGCGCTCAGCCGCCACGGCCTCGCCAGCATCGCCGTCGACCTGCCCGGCAGCGGGCTCGGCGCGCCCGTCCCCAGCGGGTACTTCCAGCCCGGCCAGCCGGGGCTCGCGGCCGAGAAGTCGGCGCTGAGCGACCTCACCTTGCAGGACAGCACCGACGTCGTGCTCGAAGCGCTGGCCAGCGCCCGCACCCGCTACCGGAATGTGCTGCTGGTCGCGCACAGCGCCGCGGGTTCCGTCGTGTCGGCCGCTGCGGAGCAGGCTCCCGAACTGGTCGACCGCCTCGTGTACCTGTCCGCGTTCGTGCCCGCGGGCCGGCCGCGGTTCTCCGACTACATCGAAGCCGAGGAGAACGCCGGCGCCGTCCAGATTCCGCCGGTCGGCGACCCGGCCGAACTGGGCGCGATCCGGATCAATCCGTTTTCTCCCGACCCCGCGGTCACCGACGTGATCCGCCGGGCGTTCCTGAACGACCTCCCCGCGGACGCGCCGGAATCGTGGCGGCAGTTCCTGCACCCGGATCACCCGTTCTCGCACTACGGCACGCCGGTTCCGCTCTCGGCGGAGCGCTGGGGACGGCTCCCGCGCTCCTACCTCCGGTTGACCGGCGACCTCGCGCTGCCGCCGGTGACACAGGATCTGATGATCTCCGAGGCCGACCAGATGACGCCGGACAATCCGTTCGAGGTGCGTTCCCTGCCGGGCGGCCACTCGCCCTTCGTCATCCGGCCGGCGGAGCTGGCGACGATGTTCGCCGCCGTCGCCTTGCAGCGGTCCTCCCGATGACCACGATGCGGTCCCCCTCCCGGCGGCTTCTCCTGCCGATCATCCTGTCCGGCACGTTCGTGCAGCTGTTCAGCGTCACGGTCATGCAGGTGGGCGTGGTCGACGTCCAGCGGGATCTGGGCGCCGGGGCAGGCGAGAGCCAATTGGTTCTCGCCGCCTACACCCTCGCCTACGCCTGCTCCCTGATCGTTTCCGCGCGGCTGGGAGACAACTACGGCTACCGGAGGATGTTCGTCGCCGGGATGGCGCTGTTCACTCTCGCCTCGGTCGGGGCGGCCGCCGCGCCCGAAGCGTGGGTGCTGATCGCCGGACGGTTGCTGCAGGGTTTCGGCAGCGGGCTGATGGCGCCGCAGATTCTGTCGATCATCCAGTCCGCGGTGGCCCCGGGCCGTCGTGCCGCCGCGTTGAGCGCGTTCGGCGCGACCATGGCGGCCGCTTCGCTCGCGGGCCCGGTGCTCGGCGGGGTGCTCATCCAGCTCGACCCGCTCGGCCTCGGCTGGCGGGCGGCGATGCTGCTGACCGTTCCCGTCGGCATCGCCGCCCTCGCGCTCTCCCCCGCGCTGCCGCCGGACCACGGCGAACGCACGACGGCACGCGTCGACCGGACCGGGGCCGCGCTGAGCCTGTTCGGCTTGGCCCTGCTGGTCTTTCCCCTGACAATGGGGCGGGACGCCGGCTGGCCGTGGTGGACGTGGCTGAGCCTGGCGCTGGCTGCCGCGCTGCTGGCCGGTTTCGCGATTTCCCAGCGCAGGGCGGCGGGACCGCTCATCCATCCGTCCGCATGGGCAGAACCGGCGACGCGATGGGGGCTGGGCATCGTCCTGGTGTTCAACGCCGGAGTGCCGTCCTTCACGCTGTTGCTGGCGATGCATCTGCAAGGCGGGCAGGGCTGGAGTCCGCTTCAGACCGGGTTCGGCATCACCCCGTACGCCGTCGGGGCGCTGGCCGGGAGCGGGATCGCGAAGAGGCTGGGCCGGCGCTTCGGCCCGTGGGCTCTGGCGTCGTCCTCCCTGGCCATGGGATCGGTGTCGCTGGTCGTCCCGGCGACCATCGGCGACCCGGCCCTGCGGTGGCTGTACTGGCTCGCGCTGTGCCTCGGCGGCATCGGGTTCGGCGTGTTCACCGCTTCGGCGTTCACCCAGATCATCGCCAGAGTCCGCCCCGAAGCCGCGACCTCGGTCTCGGGTCTGCTCCCGACGGCACAGCAACTGGGCGGAACCCTCGGCGTCACGTTCGCGGGCATCGCCTACGCGACGTCCGCCGGGAACCCCGGCCGGGCGTTGTGGCACGCGATGACCTACGAGGCCGCGGTGTTCGCGTTGGCCGCCGCCTTCGCTGTCGGGCTGGCGGGCCGCGCGGCTCGGAAAGCACCGGCCCGGACCGGCTCGGCGATCTGCTGAACTCACGGCTGCGCGCGGTAAGTGGGATCGGCCCGGTATTTCCGTGCGGTTTCCCGCAGGCAGTGCAGGAGCAGGTCGCCGTATTTCGGGTCCGTGCCGGCCCAGGCGGCCCAGGTGCGCATCCAGTGTTCGGGCCGGTGTTCGCTGAGCGGGACCCAGGTCCAGCCGGGGAACCATTTGCGCGCCGAGGCATTGCCGATGAGGACCGCGTCCACGCGGGAACTCGTGGCGATCAGTTCGCTGTGTTCGGAGAAGGCGCGAAACAGCCAGTCGACTTCGGTCCGGGTGGTCGCGGCGGCGGTGCGGAGGCTGATTTCCTCGCCCTTGGAGGAATGCGCCATGACGCGCAGCCCGGCGAGGTCCGTGACGTCGATTTCGGTTCGGCCGGCCGGGAGCGCGTCTTCGCGGAAGACGCAGCCGAGTCGTTGCCGGAACAGCAATTCCGCGTGGAGTTCGGGCGGTTCGGTGTGCATCAAGCTCAGATCGAGCAGTCCGTTGTTGAGCATCCGCCGCTGTTCCTCGCTGGTGGCCTCGACGATGGCGAACCGGACCTCCGGCGCCTCCGCGGCGACCGACGCCAGGTAGTCCTCGATCCAGCCGTGCGGAACTCCCGAGGGCACTCCGAGATGCACGAGGCGCCCGCCGGCCGAGGCGGTTTGGAGGACTTCCGGGACCCGGTCGACGAGTTCGAAGATCGACAGCAGGTGCGCCCGCAGGCCTTCCCCCGCGACGGTCAGGGTGGTGCCGGCGGGCGTGCGCCGCAGCAACTGGTGTCCGAGGTTCTTCTCCAGCTGGGCGATCTGCCTGCTCAACGTGGGCTGAGTGAGGTGCAGTGCGGCCGCGGCACGCGAGATCGAGCCGTATTCGGCCACCGCGCGGAAGTAGTCGAGCTGACGCAACTCAAGCATGGAGACATGCTATGCCTCCGGAGCATGGGGATGGCCGATAACAGGTATTTGCTAAATAACCGGCGGCCGCTGACGATCTGAGGACCGAAGAGACTCCCCGGAGGACACCCCATGAGCGCAAAGATCGTCGAGCTGGCTTTCGAGCGGTTTTCCGGTGGCGCCGCGCCGTTCTCCTTCGTGCTCGTGCACGGCTGGGCCCGGTCCCGTGCGGACTGGGCTCCGATCCTCGACGGTCTCCGTGCCCTCGCTCCGGTCGTGGCCGTCGACCTGCGCGGGCACGGCGAGTCCCGGCCGGGCGAGGGCATGCGGCTCCCGGATGTCGCGGCCGACGTCCGGGCCGTGCTCGAGCGGCTCGGACTCGCTCGCGTCGTGCTGGTCGGGCACTCCGCGGGCAGCGAGGCGGCTGCCTTCCTCGCCCGGCAGGAGCCGGAACTCGTCGCCGGTCTGGTCGTCGTCGATCCGGCGTTCGGGCTCCCCGACGACGACCGCGCCCGGATCGAGGCGCTGGCCGGGCGGCTCCGGCGGGAGGATCCCGTCGCCGTCGCGGCCGAGCACTTCCTGAAGTCCGGGCCGAGCCCCTTGCCGGGCGCCGGCGGGCCGGTCTCGGCCACGCCGGAAGCGATCCGCGATTTGTTCGCCGACTTCGCCTTCGCGCCGGAGGCCCTGCATTTCCAGACCGAGACCGCCGGGTTCTTCGCCGGTTTCCCGGTTCCGGTCCTGGCGTTCTACCGGAGCGAAGAACGTGCCGCTCTCGCCAGGGAAATCCTTCCTGCCGCCCGGATCCAGGTGCTTCCCGGGGGCCATTGGACCCATCACGAGCATCCCGGCGAGGTCGTGGCCGCCATCGCGGACTGGATCCGCTGACCGAGTTCTTTTTCGCGCGCTGAAAGGAAAGAAGAGAATGACCGAGCCGCAACGCGTCGCCATCGTCACCGGCGGGGCCGGAAAACTGGGGAGCGCCATCGCCGCGCGGCTCCTCGAGGACGGCGTCGCCGTCGTGGTGGCGGACGTGAACAAGGAAGCGGCGGCCGCGACCGTCGCGGGGTTCCGCGAGCGGTTCGCCGCTCCCGCCGTCGACATCGCCGCCGACCTCGGGTCCGTCGAGGCGATCGAGTCGCTGGTGGACGAGACGGGCGCCCGGTTCGGCCGGATCGACGTCGTCGTCAACAACGCCGCGGTGAACCGCCGTTCGACCCTGTCCGAACTCGCCCCGGACGACTGGGACCTGATGAGCGGCGTGAACCTGCGCGCGCCGGCGATCCTGGTGAGCCGCGCGCTCGGTTTCTTCAAAGCGCAAAACGGCGGCGCGATCGTCAACATCGCCTCGCGGAACTGGGTTTCCGGCGGCCCGGTGGCCTACACGACGATGAAGGCCGGCCTCGTCGGCATGACCCGCTCGTTCGCCACCGAACTGGCGAAGTACCGCGTCACCGCCAACGCCGTGGCGCCCAGCTTCATCGAATCGGACTTCACCGGCTACGACCGCGACGAGGAGCAAATGCGGCGCCTGCTGGAGCAGTACCAGGCGATCACCCCGCTCCCGCGCATGGCCGAACCCCGCGATGTCGCGAACGCCGTCGCGTTCCTCGCCTCGCCCGCCGCGTCCTTCATCACCGGCGAAGTCCTGCATGTCTGCGGCGGCGCCCAGCTCGCCCCGCTCCCCCGGACGCCGCTCGCCGTCGAGCGCTCTTCGCGGCGATGAGGTTCAGCGTCGCGACGATCTCGTTGCCCACCCTGGACATCGGCGAATCGATCGCCGAAATCGCCGCGGCGGGGTTCGGCGGTGTCGAATGGCGCGTCGAGCCGCGTCCCGGCAGCATCCCGGATTCGCCTCCCGCGCACCCGTTCCTCGTCGGCCACCGGTCCACCCTCCCGCTCGACGTCGCGGCGGCGGAGAGCGTGGCGGCGGAAACTCGCGCAGCGGGGCTCGAAGTGGTCGGACTGGCGCCCTACGTCGAAGTCGGCGACACCGCCACGCTCCGGCTGGCCTGCGACATGGCCACTGCCGCCGGTGCCGGACAGATCCGCTTGCAGGCACCGAGGATCTCCCGTACGAACAAACCGTATTCCGTCCTCTACGGAGAAACAGTCGCGTTCTTCGCCGACATCGAGGCCACGGCGAAGCAAACCGGCGTCCGGGCGTTGCTGGAGATCCACCACAACACCATCTGCTCCAGCGCGTCTTTGGCGCACCGGGTGGTCGCGCGGTTCGACCCGGCGCACGTCGGCGTCATCTACGACGTCGGGAATTTCGTCTTCGAAGGCTACGAGGCGCACGAAATCGCGCTCGACCTGCTCGGCGATCACCTCGGGCACGTGCACCTGAAGAACGCCGCGCACTTCCGGTCGCCGGGCGGGGCGTGGCGGCCGGGGTGGACGCCGCTCGAAGACGGCGAGGTCGACGTCCCGCACGTCCTGGGACTCCTTCACGAGCACGGCTACCGCGGCTGGGTGTCCGTGGAGGACATGAGCCTCGACCGCACCCCGCGCGCCGCCTTGCGCCACAACGCGGCACAGCTCCGCGAGTGGGGCTTGCTGCACTGACACGTCACCATCCAGGACAAGGAGGTCCTCGCATGGACACCGCGGAGCCGTCCGCAGGCACAGCCCTGCCCGAGCACCCGGCCGTTTCCCGCTACCGCTGGGTGATCTTGGCCAGTTGCTGGCTGGCTTTCACCCTCATCTACATCAACCGCACCGCGTGGTCGGTGGTCGCCGTCGACGCTTCGCATTCCCTCGGACTTTCCGTGGCCCAGCTCGGGATCTTCGCCACGGCGCTGTCCATCGGCTACGTCGTCACCAACATCCCCGGCGGCATCGTCGCCGACCTGATCGGCGGCCGGATGGCAGCCGGGATCTCCTTGGTGACCGCGGGAATGCTGACCTTCGCGTTCGGCAGCGTCAAGAACGTCGGCGTGGGAATCGCGATCCAGATCCTCATCGGGCTGGTCAGCGGCGCCGACGTCGCGTCCTTCACCAAGCTGATCAGCCGCTGGTTCCCGCCTCGCGAGCGCGGCACCGCGTTCGGCCTGTACATCACGTCGACCGCGCTGGGCGGGGTGATCGCGAACGCCGCCATCCCGGAATTGCTGACGGCACTGCACTGGAACGGCGTCTACTACCTCCTCGGCGCGCTGACCGTCGCCGTCGGCGCGGTGTGCTGGGCCCTCCTGCGCAACAATCCGCCGTCCCCGGTCGAACCCGCCGGCGAACCCCCGGCCCCGGGCGGCGGCAGGCTCGGTCTGCGCGCGATGTTCGCCAATCGCAACCTGGTGTCGCTCGCGGCGGCCGGCCTCGGCATGCAATGGGCCACCCTCGGGTTCCTGGCCTGGGGCAATTCGCTGATGGTCAAGGCGCTCGGCCTGTCCGCCGGGAAGGCGGCGCTGGTGATGGTCGTCGTCAGCACCACGGCCATCGGGGTCAAACCGCTGGTCGGCTTCCTGTCCGACCGCGTCCGCGGCACCCGCAAGACGCATCTGATGGTGCTCAGCGGGTACTTCGCGCTCATCCTGGCGGTGTTCGGGCTGGTCCGGAGCTACTCGATGCTGCTCGTGCTCGCTCCGTTCCTCGGGCTCGGCGTCTACGGCTATACGGTGCTCACGAACTCGACCGTGCCCCAGTACGCGGATCCGCGGTTCGTCGGCGGGTCCTTCGGTTTCGCCAACACCGCCTGGCAACTCGGCGGCGTCTTCGCTCCGGTCGCGGTGGGCGCGGTGTTCAGCGCCACCGGTTCGCTGTTCCTCGCCCTCGCGGTTCTGGCGGCTGGCCCGTTGCTGGGGGTATTCCTGCTCCTGCCGATCCGCGAACAAGCCAAGACAGCGGTCTCCGCCGAAGGGAACTCTCTTGTCCACAACAGACACTGACCGGCTCGAAATCCGCGCGCTGGTGGAAAACTGGGCCCTGTGGCGAGACGCGGGGGACTGGGAACGGTTCGCCACGGTGTGGCATCCCCGCACGGGCTGGATGAGCGCGACCTGGTTCCAGGGCCCGGCGTCCGAGTTCATCGCCGCCAGCCGCACGGGATTCGAGAACGGGGTGAGCATCCTGCACTTCCTGGGCGGGCACACCGCCGACATCTCCGGCGATCGCGCGGTCGCCCAGACGAAGATGACCATCAACCAGCGCGCGGACGTCGACGGCGTGTCCGTGGACGTGGTGTGCACCGGCCGGTTCTACGACTTCCTCGCGGTGCACGAGCGGCAGTGGAAGATCGTGCGCCGCCAGCCGATTTACGAGAAGGACCGGCTCGATGCCGTCGACCCGGCGGCTTCGCTGTCCCTCGATCCGGCTGTGCTCGGCCGCTTTCCGATCGGCTACCGGCACCTCGGCTATGTCCAGACGAAGGCCGGGTTCACCGTGCGGGAAGGCCTCCCCGGCCTGACCGGCGCCGCCGTCGAGACGCTGTACCGGGAAGGGGACGAGTGGCTGGCGGGCTCGAGCACCCCTGGGACGCCGCTCCGCTGAAGTCATGCGGAGCACCGGCCGACGAGCCGCGCTGGGCGGTTTCTCTCCGGCTGAAGGTCCGTGAAGGGCTCCTTGAAGGAATCTGATTCCCTCAAGGAGCCCTTCACGGACCTCGCCAGCGAGTGCCAGCCCCACGAGCGCGGCGCACTCGCTGCCGGAAAGCCTCAGCGAGCCGTCGAGCAGAGGGTCACCGGCTCCACTCCTCCACCCGCACCCCCATCAACCGAGCCGCCGCGCGCAGTTCTCTCCGCCGATCCCCCGGCACCGCGTGCACGTGATTCGCTCCGAAGCGCGACAGGAACGTCTCCGCAGCAACATCGAGGCGCGCGAACGCGTGCGGCCATTCCGGCGTCGAGCGCGACACCAGCTCCTCCGTCGTCCGCGCGTCGTAGTTCTCGAACTCCCCCAGCACCAACTGCATCCGATACTCCCCGTCCAACCGGCTCAACCGCGCCAAGGTCATCCGGCCGGGGGCGGCGATGTGCTGCACCGAAGCCCCGCCCGCGGGGAAGAAGAACACCTCCGGATAAAGGTGCACTCGCGCCAAATTCTCCGCCGGGTCCTCGCTCCGCGCGGCGAACCACGTCGCGTGCTGGCCGGAGTTGCACAGGTCCCATACGTCGCGGTCCGGGTGGTAGTGCCGGACATCAGCAAACAGCACGGGCGTCCCGGTGATCCGATGCATCAGCTGCATGGTCAGCGCACCGTCCATGTCCGCTTCGGTGGCGGTGACGTGCACGGCTTTGGGGCCGTTCCAGTCGTACGGATCGTTGAGCAGCGCCTCGGCGACATCGGCGGTCGCGAAGTGCTCGGTCAGCTCCGGTTGTGCCTTGATACCGGAGAAATCCAGGTGGCGTTCGGCAGCGACATCGCGCACGGCAAGGTAGAGACGCAGTTGGCGTTCCAGCAACTCCGGGGTGAGCCGATCTCCATCGTAGTGCACGGTGGCATGTTGTTCCAGCCATTTCCGGCCGTCGACAGCCGCGGAAGAAGGGCCGGATTCGGCGCGGCGGACCAGTTCGTATTGGTCGATTTCCTCGACGTCCACACCGAATTGGCGCATCCACTGATCGGTATTGGCCACCGCGGTGTTCATGCCCATCGGCCGTCCGCCGAAGCGGCCGAAGGTCGAACCGCGCAGCGAACCGACGGCAGCGGCGGCGCTCGCGTGCGCGCCGACTTCGGCGATCAGTTCCGGGGCGGACGGCGAGCCCCACAAGCGGGTGTGCGTGCGGCCGATCTGGTCGAGTGCTCCTCCGGCGGCGAGCATTCCGACCAACCCCGGCTCGGTCGGGTCGGTGCTCGCGACGAGCAGCAGCGGGCCCGGGGTCGCGTCCGCGGCCAGCATGGTGAAGTGCGGAAACGCCCACACCGCGTAGTACAGCACCGTCACGTCCACCGAACTCGCGGCGACCGAGCGCGCGGCCGCGGTCGCGGTGGTGTTCGTGGCTACCAGTCCTCCGGTGACGACGTCGTGGCCCGCCGCGGTCAAGGCGGCGGTGAACTCGTCCACTTTGGACCGGATGAAGCCGGTGTTCCGCCGGTGCACGTGGTCGCGCCCGTCGGAGACGGCGAGGACACCGATTCGCGCCATAGGTCAGCTCCGGTTCAGTTCGGCGTACACCTGGGCGGCGTTGTCGCGCGTCACCAGGCGGGTGGGCAGGGTCTGCGTCTTGGGCACGGTCTGGCAGTCGACGAGCAGTTTCTTCGCTGCCGCAACGGCTTCCTTGCCGCCGGTCGGGTAGATGAACGTGGCCGACAACCGTCCGGCCTCCACCGCTTTGATGCCGCCTTCGGGCACCGGAAGGCCGTCGATGCCGACGATCGGCAGGTCCGCGCGGCCCGCGTTCTGCGCGGCGATGCGCGCGCCCTCGGCCATCGGGTCGTTCTCGGAGAACATCGCTTGCGCGTCCGGATGCGCTTTCAGCAACGCATCCGCCTGCTGTTGTCCCTTGTCCCGCAACCAATCCGCGTCCGCGCTGCCCACGACGGTGATATTGCGGTCCGTAATGCCCTGGTTGAATCCGTCGCTGCGTTCCTTGGCGGGCGTCGATCCGGCCAGACCCTTGAGTTCGACGACTTTCCCACCCTGTGGCAGCAATTTCTCGGCGAAGAACTTCCCCGCCTGACGGCCGATGTCCACATTGTCCGCACCGATGAACGACGTGTACCCGTCGCCGTCGACCTTGCGGTCCAGCACCAGCACCGGGATCCCCTGGTCGTAAGCCTTCTTCACGACTCCAGTCAGCGGCGTCGCCTCGTTCGGGCTGATGATCAGCAGGTCGATGCCCTGGGTCAGGAACGTATTGACCTGCTCGACCTGTTTCGCGTTGTCCTGCGCGGCATCCGCGTAACTGACGCTGAATTGCGGCACGCCGGCCGCGGCCTTGCGGATGTCGTCGTCCATCCGGACGCGATACGGTTCGGCGAGATTCGCTTGGCTCATCCCGATTTTGTATTTCCCGCTCGGGCCGTGGCATTGTTTCGCGGCCGGCGCGGTGCCGGACGACGCGCCCGGCGCGTTCTCGTGCGTGGTGCCGCAGGCGGCGACGAGGGCCAGCCCCGCCAGTACCGCCCCGCCGCGGATGATGCCGGACATCTGCTCCCCTTTTCCCGGACGCCTATGCCGTGGCCGGGCGCAGCCGCTGCAGGCCCGCGGCCAGCACGATCACCACGCCGACCACGATCAGCTGGACGTTCGAATCGATGTCGTTGAGCTGGAGGATGTTGTCGAGCACGCCGACCAGCAGTGCGCCCGCGACGGTGCCGGACACCGACCCGCGCCCGCCGGACAGGCTGGTCCCGCCGATCACGACGGCCGCGATCGCGTTGAGCTCGTAACCGGTGCCGTCGTTGGGCCCGCCGAAGTTGTACTGTCCCGCGTGGACGATCCCGGCCAGCGCGGCGAGCAGCCCGCACAGGCCGAAGACCAGCACTTTCACCCGGATCACCGGTACCCCGGACAGCACCGCGGCCTTCTCGTTGCCGCCGATCGCGTACACGTGCCGCGAGAACGCGCTCGCCCGCAGCACCAGCACCGCGAGCGCCGCGACGACCACGAAGAACAGCGCCGGGATCGGCACCACGCCGCCGAACGTCCGCTCGCCCAGCAGCGAGAACGGCACCGGAGCCTGGCCGGGACCGGTGCCGTAGGTGATCGAAACGCCCTCGCCGCCGGACCACATCCGGGCGATCCCGCGGGCGATCTGCATCCCGGCGAGCGTCACGATGAACGACTGGATCCGGAACCGCGCGCTCGCGATCCCTTGCAGCAGCCCGAAACCGAAGCCGAGCGCGAGGATCAGCAGCACGCCCGGCACGAGTCCCCAGCCGCCGCTGGTGAGCAGCAGCGCGACACCGACGCTGGCCAGCCCCATCACCGAGCCCACCGACAGGTCGATGCCGCCGACCAGGATCACCAGCGTCATGCCGACCGCGATGATGCCGATCTCGGAGATCGCGCGGACGACGTTGAACAGATTGCCGCTGCCGAGAAACACCAGCTCCCCGTCGCGGTGCGGGGAGAAGACGATCGCGGCCGCGAAGACCAGCACGAGCCCGAAGACGCTCTGGAACCGGAACACCGCGGCCAGCACCGAACGCCCGTTCACCGGACGTCTCCCATCGACGCGGCGAGCAGTTCCGCCTCGCCGGCCTGAGCCGTGTCGAGCTCGTGCACGCTGCGTCCGCCGCGCAGCACCACCACGCGGTCGCACACGCCGACCAGCTCGGCCGGTTCCGAGGACGCCAGCAGCACCCCGACGCCGCTCCGCGCGGCCTCGCCGAGCAGCCGGTAGATCTCCGCCTTCGCCCCGACGTCCACCCCGCGCGTCGGCTCGTCGAGCAACAGCAGCGCCGGTTCGGTCAGCAAAGCCCGTCCCAGCACCACTTTCTGCTGATTCCCGCCGGACAGCGAACCCACCGGATCGGCGAGCGACCCCAGTTTCACCCCGAGCCTCCCCGCTTCTTCCCCGGCCACCGCCCGCTCGCGCCTGCCGGGAACGATCCCGAACCGCGCCAGCCGGTCCACAATGGACAGCACGGTGTTCGCCACGACGGAATGCTCCAGCGCCAGCCCCGCGATCCGCCGGTCCTCGGGCACGAACGCGATCCCCGACCTCAGCGACCCGCGCGGCGAGCGCGGCCGGAACTCCTTGCCGCGCAGGAAAATCCGCCCGCTCAACAACTTTCCCCCGGCAGCGCCGTACAGCGCCTCCAGCAGCTCGGTCCGTCCCGCGCCGAGCAATCCGGCGACACCGACGATCTCTCCGGCCCGCACGGTCAGACTGATCCCGTCCGGCTCCCGCCGCCCGGCGCGCGGCCGCATCACGAGATCCTCGACGCGAAGCACCTCGTCCTGACTCGGCGAGGGCACGCTGTCCGCGCGGAACATGAGGTGCACCGGACGGCCCACCATCGCCTCCGCAGCCCGCTCGGCAGTCAGCTCGGCCGCGCTGAACTCCGCGACGACCTCCCCGTTGCGCAGCACCGTCGCCCGGTCCGCGACCCGCCCGATCTCGTCCATCCGGTGCGACACGTAAACGATCGCCGCCCCGTCCGCGCGCAGTTGGTCGATGACCGTGAACAGCCGCTCCACCTCGCGCGGCGACAGCGCCGACGTGGGTTCGTCCATCAGCAGGATCCGCGCGTCCAGCGACAGCGCTTTCGCGATGGTGACGAGCTGCTGTTCGCCGGTGCGCAGCCGTTCGACCGGCGTGCGCGGATCGAGGTCGACGCCGGAGCGCTCCAGCACCTCGCGGGTGGCCGCGACCATCCGCCGCCGGTCGACCGTGCCGCCGCGGGTGTGCGGTTCGCGGCCGAGAAAGACGTTCTCCGCCACGGAAAGCGCGGGAACGAGGTCCAGTTCCTGATGGATCATCGCCACCCCGGCGCGGCGCGCGTCGGCCGGGCGGGCGAACCGGACCGCCTCCCCCGCGATCCGGATCGCCCCCTCCCCGGCGGCGATCTCCCCCGACAAGATCTTCAGCAGCGTGGACTTGCCTGCCCCGTTCTCGCCGAGCAGCGCGTGCACCTCCCCCTTCGCCGCGGTGAAGTCCACCGCGCCCAGGGCACGCACCCCGCCGTAGGTCTTGCTGACGCCGGCCAGCTCGGCCAGCGCGACGCCGTCGCCCATGCCCCGCCCTCTCGGCCCGCCCCACGTCGAGAAATCGATTACCCGCGACGGTAGGGGCACCCCGCCGGAGTGTCAAGGGTCACATTTTCCCAGTTCAGGGGAGCCTCGGCTCCGGTTCCGCCGGGCACGCTCCGCTCCGCCGCCTGAACTGCGGGTGACCCCTGTCCGACCCCCTGGAAACGCCTGGCCGTCCAGTTGCCTCCACCCCTGGCCGGCCGGGCGTGATTTGTGGCATACCTCGCGATAAACGAGGCCCGGACGACGTGACACGAGCCGTTTTTGGCGGGTTCCTACAAACCGGCAGGCGCGGCATGCGTCATCCGCGACATTGGTGTACCCGGCGGTAAGGGAGCAATGTGTACGACGAAGACAGGCGACGTTCCGGCGGGTCCGGCGTCGCCTGCTGTGCGTGGTGCAGTCAGGTTCACTGGGAGGCTTTGTCCGTGTTCAATCGCGTCGCCATCGTCAACCGCGGAGAGGCCGCGATGCGGCTGATCCACGCCGTCCGGGACTTGTCCGCCGAGACCGGGCGACGGATCGAGACGGTCGCGCTCTACACGGACGCGGACGCCACCGCGACTTTCGTCCGCGAAGCCGACGTCGCCTATTCGCTCGGCCCCGCCTCCGCGCGGCCCTACCTCGACCTCGCCAAACTGGAGAAGGCGCTGGTCGACACCAAGGCCGACGCCGCGTGGGTCGGCTGGGGCTTCGTCGCCGAGGACCCGGCGTTCGCCGAGCTGTGCGACAAGATCGGGGTCGCCTTCGTCGGCCCGAGCGCGGACGCGATGCGCAAGCTCGGCGACAAGATCGGCGCGAAGCTGATCGCCGAGGAGGTCGGCGTCCCGGTCGCTCCGTGGAGCGGCGGCGAGGTCGCGACGCTCGAGGAAGCCCTCGCGGCGGGCGACAAGATCGGCTACCCGCTGATGCTCAAGGCCACCGCGGGCGGCGGCGGGCGCGGCATCCGCAAGGTCGAGTCGGCGGGCGACCTCACCGAGGCGTACGAGCGCACCAGCCAGGAGGCGCTGCGCGCGTTCGGCAGCGGCGTCGTGTTCCTGGAGCGCCTGGTCACCGGCGCGCGGCACGTCGAGGTCCAGGTGATCTCCGACGGCGAGACGGCGTGGGCGCTCGGCGTCCGCGACTGCTCGGTGCAGCGGCGCAACCAGAAGATCATCGAGGAGTCGGCGTCGCCGGTGCTCGGCGCGGAGCAGACCGCCGAGCTGAAGGCGTCGGCCGAGCGGCTCGCGGTCGCGGTCGGCTACCGCGGCGCGTGCACCGTCGAATTCCTCTACCACCCCGGCGACCGGATGTTCGCCTTCCTCGAGGTCAACACCCGCCTCCAGGTGGAGCACCCGATCACCGAGATCACCACCGGCACCGACCTCGTGCGGCTGCAGCTGCACGTCGCGTCCGGCGGCAAGCTCGAAGGCGCGCAGCCGGAGGAGTCCGGGCACGCCGTCGAAGCGCGGCTCAACGCCGAAGACCCGGACCGCGACTTCGCGCCGTCCCCCGGCCGCATCGCGCGGCTGCTGCTGCCCGCCGGCCCCGGCATCCGGGTCGACACCGGCGTCAGCGAGGGCGACACGATCCCCGCCGACTTCGACTCGATGATCGCCAAGATCATCGCCTACGGCCGCGACCGCGACCAGGCGCTCGCGCGGCTGCGCCGGGCGATGGCCGAGACGTCCGTGCTCATCGAGGGCGGCGCCACCAACAAGAGCTTCGTGCTCGACCTGCTCGACCAGCCCGAGGTCATCGACGCCAGCGCGGACACCGGCTGGATCGACCGCGTCCGCGCCGAGGGCCGTCTCGTCACCACGCGGCATTCCGCGGTCGCGCTCGCCGCGGCGGCGATCGAGGCCTACGAGGACGACGAGGAGGTCGGCAGGCAGCGTCTGCTCTCCACCGCGTTCGGCGGCCGTCCGCAGGTGCGCCACGAAATCCGTCCGCTCGACCTGAAACTGCGCGGCGCGTCCTACCGCGTCACTGTCGCGCGCACCGGGCCGAAGCGGTTCCGGGTCGGCGTCAGCGGCGGCGGCGACGTGCACCCGGCCGACGTCGAGCTCGAGCGGTTCGACGAGTACAGCGGGCAGATCACCGTCAACGGCACGCGATTCCGGCTCGTCACCGGCACGCACGGGCCGACCCACCTGGTCGAGGTCGACGGCATCACCCACCGGATCAGCCGCGACGAGGGCGGCGTCGTCCGCTCCCCCGCGCCCGCGCTGGTGGTCGCCACGCCGGTCGCGGTGGACGACGAGGTCGAGTCCGGCGCGCCGGTGCTCGTGCTGGAAAGCATGAAGATGGAGACGGTGCTGCGCGCGCCGTTCCGGGCCCGGGTCAAGGAACTCCCGGTGTCGATCGGCAGCCAGGTGGAGACCGGGGCTCCGCTGCTGCGCCTCGAACCGCTGGCCGACGAGGCCGAGGACGAGGCCGCCGCGCAGGCCGAGACCGCCGAGATCGACCTGCCCGCCGAACAGGACGGCACGAGCGCGGCCGACCTGGTCGAGCGCGGCAGGCAGGATCTGCGCAGCCTGCTGCTCGGCTTCGACGTCGACCCGCACGACCAGGGCCGGGTGCTCAGCGGCTACCTGGCGGCGCGCGCGGAGCTGCCGGCGCGTCCGCTGGAGGGCGAGCTCGAACTGCTCGACGTGTTCGCCGACCTGTCCGAGCTGAGCCGGAACAAGCCGGCGGCGGACGACCTCAGCGCGTCGAGCCCGGTGCACAGCGCCCGCGAGTACTTCCACACCTACCTGCAGAGCCTCGACGTCGAGCGCGCCGGGCTGCCGGAGAAATTCCAGGGCAGGCTGCGCCGCGTGCTCGGCCACTACGGCGTCGGCGACCTCGAGCGCACGCCTGAGCTGGAAGAGGCGGTCTTCCGGATTTTCCTTGCCCAGCAACGGGCTTCGAGCGACAGCGCGATCGTTTCCGCGCTGCTGCGGCAGTGGCTCACGGAGGCCCCGCCCTCGGCCGAGCTGCGGGAGACGGCCGGGCTCGCGCTCGAGCACCTGATCGCCGCCACCCAGCTGCGGTTCCCGGCGGTCAGCGACCTCGCCCGCGGCGTGGTGTTCCGCTGGTTCGCGCAGCCGATGCTGCGCCGGGCGCGCGCCGAGGTGTACGTCGAGATCCGCGGCCACCTGCGCTACCTCGACCGCAACCCGGACGCGGCCGACCGCGCCGAGCGGATCTCCGGCATGGTGTCGAGCAACGAGCCGCTGGTGCGGCTGCTCGGCCAGCGGATCGGGCGGCCGGGTGCGGACCCGGCCCCGATGCTCGAGGTGCTGAGCCGGCGCTACTACGGCAACAAGGCGCTCACCGACGTGCGCGTGCGCGAGGTCGCGGGCTGCTCGTTCGTCACCGCGTCGCATCCGGAGCCGGCGCGCGTGGTCACCACCGCGGTCGACTTCCCGCAGCTGCCGGACGCGATGCGCGCGGTGGCCGAGCTGTCCGACGGCGCCGGGGTGCCGGTCGCGGCGGACGTGTATCTCAAGTGGACCGACCAGCCCGACAGCGACGCGATGGCCGCGAAGCTGGGCGAAATCGTTGCCGCGCAACCGCTTCCGGCCGACGTCGACCGGGTGGTCACCACCGTCGCCGGCGGCGGCGGCGCGGTGATGCACCACCACTTCACCTTCCGCCGGACCGAATCCGGCTTCGCCGAGGACCGGGTGATCCGCGGGCTGCACCCGCGCGTCGCCGAGCGCCTCCAGCTGGAGCGGCTGCAGGAATTCGACCTCACGCGGCTGCCGTCGGCGGACGAAGAGGTGTACCTGTTCACCGGCACCGCGAAGGCGAACCCGGCCGACGAGCGGCTGATCGCGATGTCGCAGGTCCGCGACCTGACGCCGCTGCGCGAGGCGGACGGCAGGCTCGTGTCGCTGCCCTCGGCCGAGGACACGCTCGCCGCGTGCCTCGACGCGGTCCGCAACGCGCAGGCACGGCGTCCGGCGAAGAACCGGTTCGACACCAACCGGATCGTCATCTACGTGTGGCCGCCGAGCGACCTGACGATGGACGAGCTGAACCTGCTCGCCCGCCGCGTGCTGCCGACGACCGCCGGCGCGGGCCTGGAGGAGATCCAGTTCCTCGTCCGGCAGCGGAACTCCGAAACCGGCGAACTGACCGACATCGCGGTGACGGTCCGCAACGAGGTCGGCGCGGGCGTGCGGCTGTCGGTCGAGGCCCCGAGCACCGAACCGGTGCAACCGCTCGACGACTACCGGCAGAAGGTGCTGCGCGCGGCTCGCCGCGACACGGTGTACCCGTACGAGCTCACCGAACTGCTGGCCGGCGGCGGGACCTTCACCGAGCACGACCTCGACGACACCGGCGCGCTGGTGCCGGTCGACCGGCCGCGCGGGCAGAACAAGGCCGGGCTCGTCGCCGGCGTGGTCAGCACGCCGACCGACCTGGTGCCCGAGGGCGTCAAGCGCGTGGTGCTGCTGGGCGACCCGACGAAGTCGCTGGGCGCGCTGGCCGAACCGGAGTGCACGCGCGTGATCGCGGCGCTGAACCTGGCGCAGGAGCTGCGGGTCCCGGTGGAGTGGTTCGCGCTGTCGTCCGGCGCGCGGATCTCGATGGAGTCCGGCACCGAGAACATGGACTGGGTCGCGGCCGCGCTCAAGCGGATCGTGGAGTTCACCCAGGACGGCGGCGAGATCAACATCGTGGTCGCCGGGATCACCGTGGGCGCGCAGCCGTACTGGAACGCCGAGGCCACGATGCTCATGCACACCAAGGGCATCCTGGTGATGACGCCGGATTCGGCGATGGTGCTCACCGGCAAGCAGTCGCTGGACTTCTCCGGCGGCGTGTCGGCCGAGGACAACTTCGGCATCGGCGGCTACGACCGCGTGATGGGCCCGAACGGGCAGGCGCAGTACTGGGCGCCGAACCTCGCCGGGGCGCGCGACGTGCTGATGGCGCACTACGCGCACACCTACGTCGTGCCGGGCGAAGCGGGCCCGCGCAAGGCGGTCACCAGCGACCCGACGGGCCGCGACGTGTCGGACTACCCGCACGCCGTCGTCGGCAGCGACTTCGCCACGGTGGGCCAGATCTTCTCCGCCGAGCACAACCCGGACCGCAAGAAGCCGTTCGACATCCGCACGGTGATGCGCGCGCTCTCCGACCAGGACCACCCGGTGCTGGAACGCTGGGCGGGCATGGCGGACGCGGACACCGCCGCGGTGCAGGACGTGCACATCGGCGGCCACCCGGTGTGCCTGCTCGGCATCGAATCGCGTTCAGTGCCCCGCCGCGGCTTCCCGCCCACCGACGGCCCGGACACGTTCACCGCGGGCACGCTGTTCCCGAAGTCGTCGAAGAAGGCGGCCCGCGCGATCAACGCGGCCAGCGGCAACCGTCCGCTGGTGGTGCTGGCGAACCTGTCCGGCTTCGACGGCTCGCCGGAGTCGATGAAGAAGCTCCAGCTGGAGTACGGGGCCGAGATCGGCCGCGCGATCGTGAACTTCGAGGGCCCGATCGTGTTCACGGTGATCTCGCGCTACCACGGCGGCGCGTTCGTGGTGTTCTCGAAGGCGCTGAACCCGAACATGACGGTGCTGGCGCTGGAGGGCTCGTTCGCTTCGGTGCTCGGCGGCGCTCCGGCGGCCGCGGTGGTGTTCGCCGGCGAGGTGAAGACCCGGACGGCGAACGACCCGCGGGTGGCCGGTCTGCAGAAGCGGCTCGGCGAACTGAGCGGGGCCGAGCGGGCCGCTTGCGCGGCCGAGCTGGCGGAGGTCACGTCGTCGGTGCGGGCAGAGAAGCTCGGCGAGGTGGCGTCGGAGTTCGACCGGGTGCACAGCATCCAGCGCGCGGTCGAGGTCGGGTCGGTGGACGCGATCGTCAGCACCGCGCAGCTCCGACCGCGGATCATCGAGGCGATCGAGCACGGATTGAAGCGCTGAGGGAACCTCGTGAGTGCTGGCGCCGGTTCTAACCGGCGCCAGCACTCACGAGGCCACGGTGATCCCCCGGATCGTTTTCACCTCGCCCAGCAACGCCGGAGTCACCTTCACCGAGTATCCGTCCAGCGCGTACCGCTGCTCCCCCACGTGCAGATGGACCGGCGTATTCCCTTGGTGTGCCAGCAAAGTCTGCTTGAGCTCCAGCACCACCGGCAGCGTCACCTTCTCCGCCCGCGTGTGCAGCACCAGCGGCGTTTCCCCGAGTTCCGTCAGGTCCAGCGGCGCCAGATCCGCCCCGAAGACCGACATCTTGTCTTCCCGCCAGTTGACCCGGCCCTTCACCAGCACCGCGTTGTCCTCCACCAGATCCGCCGCGCACACCGCGTACGACTTGGCGAAGAACAACACCTCGAGCGACGCGTCCAAATCCTCGACCGTGCAGATCGCCCAAGGTTCGCCCTTTTTGTTCACCCGCCGCTCCAGCGAAGTGATCAACCCGGCGACGACGAGTTCGCCTTCCTTCGGCGGGTTGTCGATGATCGCGGCGATCGTGCGGGGCGCGTGTTTGCGGAGGACGCCTTCCGCCCCGTCCAAGGGATGCGCTGAAACGTAGAGGCCGAGCATGTCCCGCTCGTGCGCCAGCAACTGTTTGCGCGGCCACTCTTCGGCGGTGAATTTCACGTGCGCCAACGGCGAAGAAGCCGGTTCCTTGTTTTCTCCGCCGAAGAGGTCGAATTGGCCCATCGCTTCCTGGCGCTTGAGCGGGACGACGGCTTCCACCGCGTCCTCGTGCACCTGGATCATCGACAGCCGCGTGTGCCCCATCGAATCGAACGCGCCCGCCTTGATCAGCGACTCGATCACCCGCTTGTTGCAGGCCACCAGCTCCGACTTGTCCAGGAACTCGGTGAACGAGGAGTACTTGCCCTTCTCCTCGCGCGTCTTGATGATCGACTCCACCACGTTCGCGCCCACGTTGCGCACCGCGCCCAGACCGAACCGGATGTCGTTCCCGACGGCCGCGAACCGCAACGCCGACTCGTTCACGTCCGGCGGCAGCACCTTGATCCCCAGCCGACGGCACTCCGACAGGTAGATCGCCGACTTGTCCTTGTTGTCACCCACCGACGTCAACAACGCGGCCATGTACTCCGCGGTGTAGTTCGCCTTGAGGTAGGCAGTCCAGTACCCGACCAGCGCGTAGCCGGCGGCGTGCGACTTGTTGAACGCATAGCCCGCGAAGGGCAGGATCGTGTCCCACAACGCTTGCACAGCCTCGCCGGAGAAGCCGTTGCCGATCATCCCGGCACGGAAGCCCTCGAATTCCTTTTCCAGGACTTCCTTTTTCTTCTTGCCCATCGCACGCCGGAGGACGTCCGCGCGGCCCATCGAGTATCCGGCGACCTTCTGCGCGATCTGCATGATCTGTTCCTGGTACACCACCAGACCGTGCGTCTCGGCAAGGATCTCGCGCAGCGGTTCTTCCAGTTCCGGATGGATCGGTTCGATGGCTTGCCGCTTGTTCTTGCGGTCGGCGTAGTTGTTGTGCGTGTTCATCGCCATCGGACCCGGCCGGTAGAGCGCGTTGACGGCCACGATGTCCTCGAAACCGGTGGGACGCATGCGGCGCAACAGATCCCGCATCGCGCCACCGTCCAATTGGAACACTCCGAGACTGTCGCCCCGGACCAGCAAGGCGAAGGTCTCGGGATCATCGGTGGCCAGCCGGTCGAGGTCGATGTCTTCGCCGCGGTTGGCTTGGACGTTGTCGATCGCGTCGCCGATGACGGTGAGGTTGCGCAGGCCGAGGAAGTCCATCTTCAGCAGGCCGATGGCCTCGCAGGACGGATAGTCCCAGCCGGTAACGATCGACCCGTCATCCCTGCGCCACAACGGAATCGCGTTCATCAACGGTTCACTGGACATAATCACCGCGCAAGCGTGCACACCCGCGTTGCGGATCAGCCCCTCCAGACCGCGGGCGGTGTCGAAGATTGTCTTGCACTCTTCGTCGGTCTCGACCAGCGTGCGGACCTCCGCCGCTTCCGCGTAGCGCTCGTGCTTGGCGTCCACGATGCCCGACAACGGAATGTCCTTGGCAGCCACTGGCGGCGGCAAAGCTTTGGAGATCCGGTCCGCGATCGAATACCCTGGTTGTCCGAAGTGGACCCGTGCGGAATCCTTGATCGCCGCCTTTGTCTTGATGGTGCCGAAGGTGATCACCTGCGCGATCCGGTCAGAGCCGTATTTCTCGGTGGCGTACCGGATCATCTCGCCGCGGCGGCGGTCGTCGAAGTCCATGTCGATGTCCGGCATGGACACTCGCTCCGGGTTCAGGAATCGCTCGAACAGCAGACCGTGCCGGATCGGGTCGAGATTGGTGATGCGAAGCGCGTACGCGACCAGCGACCCCGCCGCCGACCCGCGTCCCGGCCCCACGCGGATTCCCGCCGCGCGGGCGTGCGTCATGAGGTCAGCCGTGATGAGGAAGTACCCGGGAAACCCTTTCTCCACAATGACTTTGAGCTCGTACTCGGCGCGCTCCCGGTATTCGCCGGGCACTCCGTCCGGCAGCCGGTGCTCGAGCCCGGACATCACTTCATGATGGAGCCAGGTGGTTTCGGTGTGTCCTTCGGGGACGTCGAAGACCGGCATCCGGTCCTTGTGCGTGTACACGTCCTCGTACGACTCGACCCGCTCCGCGATCAACAGCGTGTTGTCCGCCGCCCCCGGAACTTCCTTGTCCCAGTACTCCCGCATCTCCTCCGCGGACTTCAGGAAATAACCGTCCCCGTCGAACTTGAACCGCGTCGGGTCGTTCAACGTCTTCCCGGCCTGCACGCACAGCAACGCCGAGTGCGTGTCCGCCTGGTCCTTCGTCACGTAATGCGAATCGTTCGTCGCCAACGGCGGGAGATCCAGCAGCTTCCCGATCTCCAGCAAACCCTCCCGCACCGACCGCTCGATCGGCAACCCGTGGTCCATCAGCTCCAGGAAAAAATTCCCCGCCCCGAAAATGTCCTTGTAATCCGAGGCCGCCTGGATCGCCGCCTCCCGCTGCCCCAGCCGCAACCGCGTCTGCACCTCGCCCGACGGACACCCCGTCGTCGCGATGATCCCGGACGCGTTCTCCGCGATCAGCTCCCGGTCCATCCGCGGCTTGCGGTAATACCCCTGAATCGACGCCAGCGACGACAGCTTGAACAGATTCCGCAACCCCGTCGCGTTCCCCGCCACCATCGTCATGTGCGTATACGCACCGCCACCCGAAACGTCGCCGCCCTCGCCGAACTCGTCCGACCCCCGCTGCGACGCCTGCCCCCAGAACACCGGCTTCTTGTGAAACCGCGACTCCGGCGCGACATACGCCTCAATCCCGATGATCGGCTTGACCCCGTGCTTCTTCGACGTCTGATAAAACTCGTCCCCGCCGTACATGTTCCCGTGGTCGGTCATCCCCACCGCGGGCATGTTCAACCGCGCCGCCTCCGCGAACAAGGGACCGATCTTCGCCGCACCGTCCAGCATCGAATACTCGGTATGGACATGCAGATGGACAAACGATGGCATGGCCGCATTGGACCCGCCGCACCGCGCCGCCGTCCAACAACCGACACGCGCGCTCGGACCACCTCCGGTTGTAGCCCGAGGTGACCGCCGGTTGGCGAGTCCACAACGGACTCGCCAACCGATGGTTTCTAGTCTTCGGAGTCGTCGTCCGCGAGCAACGCATACAACCGGCGGCGGGCTTCGCGGAGCACCTTGCGCGCCTCCGCGCACTGCGCCTCGCTGCCCGTGTGCGCGACCTGCGCCGCCGCCCCGGCCAACTCGCCGATCTGCTGATACAGCGCCGCGAACCGGTCCGCACCCGGATCCTCGTCACGAGCCGGAGACGCCCAGAGCGCGGCGAACTCCTCCTCGCGCCCCGCGACGTGCTCCCGCCCCGCCTCCGTGAGATGCGCGACCCGACGGCCGCCCTCCTCCGCAGTGCGGACCAGGCCTTCGTCCTCGAGCTGCTGCAAAATCGGGTAAATGGACCCGGGACTGGGCCGCCACTCGTCATTCGTGCGACGCCGGATCTCCTGCATCAGCTGATACCCGTGCCGGGGTTCCTCCGCGAGCAAGGCAAGCACTGCCGGACGCACCGGCCGCGCCGGTCCCCGACCCCCGCGGGGTGGGCCACCGAAAAACCCTCCCGGACCGCCAGGGCCGCCGGGACCTCCCGGACCGCCGGGAAACCCGGGGAAGCCCGGGAACCCAGGGAACCCGGGAAACCCCGGCCGATGCGGCGGCCCGGGCGGCCCAGGAGGACCGGGAGGCCCCGGCGGGAAACCGCCACGGGCTTCGAAGACCGTGCCGTCCCAGGCTTCCCCGTCACCGGGGTGGCCCGGGTGACGGGGAAGGCCTGGACGTCCTAGGTGGTCCGAGTAGCCCGGGTGTCCTGGATGCTCGCCCGGATAGCCGAAGTGCACATGGTGCTCACCAGCCTCGCCCGGACGGCCGGGGTGCGTGTGGCGTTTCCCCGCCTCACTCGGACGACCGGGGTGGACGTGGTGTTCGCCCGCCTCACTCGGACGACCGGGGTCGACGTGGTGTTCGCCCGCCTCGCCCGGACGACCGGGGTCGACGTGGTGCTCCCCCGGCCAACCGTGGTGCTCGCCTGACTCGCTCGACCAGCCGTGGTGCTCACCCCCGTGAGCAGGCCAGCCGAAGGCGACTCCCGGCCCCCCGAACAATCCGGTCTGCCCGTACCTGGCACCAGGCCCGCCGAACACCGCATGCTGGCCGACGCCCAAGCCTCGCCCGCCGAACAAGCCCGCCCAGCCGCGTCCGCCCAGCCCGAACCAGGCATCCTGGCCGCCGAAGCCGCCCGGACGCCCGCGCTCCTCGTCCGGTTCGCCTCCCCAAGGCCACCCGTGTCCTTCCCCCGGCCCGCCCGGATGTCGCCCCCTCCCGTCGCCCGGCGCGTCCGTCCTGCCGAACGGCCCACCCCGGCCCCCGTCACCAGGGCGAACCGGCCCCGGGCGGCCGAAACCGAACGGCACTCCGTGCCCGCCGAAGCGTTCCGGGCCGCCGAAGCCTCGGAACAGGTGGTCTCCGCCTGCGGTCCTCGCCATGTCTTCCTCCTCCGTCGAACGATCGCCGATATGACCACGATATATCGGCGATTGTTCGACGGCAAGGCCGCCCGGACCCAGCAGGGACAGAAAGGGTCAGGAAGACCCGGCGGGCGCGGTGGTCGCTCCCTCGCCGCCGAAGCGGATGGACTTCGCTTCCTTGCCCAGGGAGGTCAGCACGGCGACCGCGATCAGCACCGGGATCACTGTCCACAGCAGCGCGGCCGTGTACCCCTGCGACTGCGCGATGCTTTCCTGGATCGGCAGGTTCAGCGCGGCCAGCAGGTTGCCGAGCTGGTAGGTCACGCCGGGGAAGAACCCGCGGATCGCGTCCGGCGACATTTCCGTGAGGTGCGCCGGGATGACGCCCCACGCGCCCTGCACCATGACCTGCATCAGGAACGAGCCGAGCGCGAGCATCCCGGCTCCGTGGTCGACGGCGAAGATCGGGATGATCGGCAACCCGAGAACCGCGGCGCCGACGATCGTCATCCGGCGGCCGAAGCGTTCCGACAGCGAGCCGAAGACCAGGCCGCCGATGATCGCGCCGACGTTGTACAGCACGGCGATCCACGTGCTGGTCGCCGCACTCAAGCCGGCGCCGCCGTGCTCGGTCGCCTTCAGGAATGTCGGGTACACGTCCTGCGTGCCGTGCGACATCCAGTTGAACGCGGTCATCAGCAGCACGAGGTACCCGAACCGGCGCAGCACCTTCGGGTTGAACAGGACGTCCTTGACCGACGTCCGGGTGACGCGCATCTTCTCCTGCGCCGCCTCCCACACCTCGGATTCCTTGACCCGCGCCCGGATCAGCAGGCTGATCAGCGCCGGGAAGATGCTCAGCACGAAAATCCACCGCCACTCGAGGCCGAGCGCGGTGTGGAACAGCAGGTACGCCAGCGCGGCCAGCAGGTACCCGGCGGAGTAACCGGCCTGCAGCAGTCCGGAGAAGAACCCGCGCCGCTCCACCGGAATCTTCTCCATCGCGAGCGCCGCGCCCAGACCCCATTCACCGCCCATGCCGATGCCGTAAATGAACCGCAGGATCAAGAGCACGGTGAAGTTCGGCGCGACCGCGCACAGCACGCCCGCCGCGGAATACAGCAGGACGTCGACCATCAGCGGAATACGCCGTCCGGACCGGTCCGCCCACAGTCCGAACAGGAGCGCTCCGACCGGGCGCATCACGAGCGTCGCGGTGGTGATGAACGCCAGCTGGGTGGCAGTAGCCCCGAACGACTTGTCCTTCGCGATGTCCGCGAGCACGAACACGACGAGGAAATAGTCGAACGCGTCCATGCTCCAGCCGAGCCACGCGGCGAGGAACGAGTTCCGCTGATCGGCGCTGAGCTTGCGTTTTCCCTTGCCCCCGGCTGCGTTTTCGGTCACCGGCTTGGTCTACACCCGGTGCGGCGGAGAGGCAAGAGTCGCATGTGGACTCAGCACATCACTGACATACCAAGCAAAAGCGGAGAAATCGGGTTACTCGGGCGCTTTCGCCGAATGGGTCAGCAGGTGCGCCTCGCGCATCCGGCCGTCCTCGGCGAACCGGCCGAAGAACGACACCTCGATCTCGAGCTCCTTTCCTCGCTGGCGAACGTGCAGCGTGTACCGCGCGGCGACGCGGTCGCCGTCGGCCATCGCGTCGTGGACTTCGATCCGGCTGTCCGGGCGGTTCTTCCGCACCGGACGGCAATGCGCGACCAGCCGCGCGCGGTCGATCCGCACCCCGTCGACGATCTGCACGACGTCGGGCGTGTGATAGCGGTCGACCACCGTCGCCGCGTCCTCGTCGGTGTGCACCAGATCGTCGGTGAAAGAAGTGAAGAAGCGCGCGATGAATGCCTTCGGATCAGCGTGTTCGAGTGTGCCCATGAACCCCTCCCAGATAAACTCTGACACCCTGTAAGATATCCGTTCAAGCTAACCTTGACAAGGTGTAAGAGATGGCGAAACTCCGCGCGGACGCCCAGCGCAGCCGCGCCGCGATCCTCGACGCGGCGCTCCGTGTGCTGGAAACAGATCCGGACGCGAGCGTCGAGGGCATCGCCACGGCGGCGGGCGTGACCCGGCAGACCGTGTACGCCCATTTCCCTTCCCGCGAACGGCTTCTGGCCGCGGTCCTCGACCGGCTCACGGAGGAAGCCGTCGAGGCGATGGACGCCGCGGGGCCGGACACCGGGCCGGCGGCGGACGCGATCCTGCGGGTGCTCGACGCCGCGCGCCGGGCGTCCTCGCGTTATCCGTCGCTGCTGCGCCGGTTCTCCTCCACGGCGTCCTCAGCGGAGGACGGACGCGAGCAGCACGAGCCGGTCGCCGAGCGGTTGCGGCGGATTGTCGAACGCGGGCAGCTCGCCGGCGAGTTCGACCGGCAGCCGCCGGCGGATTGGCTGGTCACGGTGATCATCCAGCTGGGCCACGCAGCCGCGGGCGAGGCCGACGCGGGGCGGCTTTCGCCGGCCGAAGCCGAAAACGAGCTGTCCGCCACGGTGCTGCGCGTGCTCGGCGCGTCCTGACGCTCAGATCGCCACGCGAGAATGGGCCCGGCGACCGATGTCCCGCGCCCACGCCCGGATCCGGTCCCAGTCGCGGAAATCGCCCGCCCGGCTGCCGCGCGCCATCAGCTTTTCCAGCACGCCTTCGGCGAGCGCCGGGTCGAGCCGCCCGCCGAACGTCTCGGTGCGCCCCGCGTCGATCGCGGCGGCCAGCAACGTCACCCGAGCGGGCAGGCTCACCCGGGTCAGATTCGCGCCCGGGCCGCACGGCCCGCTGTGGAACAGCCAAACCGGACGCGCCCGCAGCGCCTCGGTGTTGCGTTCCAGCAGCCGCACCGCTTCGGGCCGCCACCGCGCGTAGTAGAGGGCGCTGCCGACCACCACCGCGGCATACCCCGTGACGCTGTCGACCTCGCCCGCGTCACGCACGTCGACAGCGAACCCGGCGGCGCGCAACTCCTCGCCGACGACTTCGGCGATCTCGCGGGTGCCGCCATGCTTGCCCGCGTACGCGACGAGGACGTTGATCATGCCTTCATTCTCCACCCCATCGCCGGACCGCGCCCGGCCGAAGTCCGACAGCGGCCCAGACCGTCAGCCGATCGTCTTCGGGCGAGAGGCCAGCGCGCCGAACGTCGTCTGCACCAGCGCGAGCGCGATCAGCACCCCGAGCGCAGGCGTCCAGGACGAAGCCGCGTCGTGAATCGCGCCGATCACGATCGGCCCGAGCGCCGCGAGCGTGTAACCCGCGGACTGAGCCATCCCCGACAACGCCCCAGCGTCGGAATAATCCTTCGTACGCAGCCCAAACAGGGACAACGCCAACGCCAGCGTGCTCCCGCCGGCCAACCCGGCGAAGACCGCCCAGAGCACCGCGATCCCCGGCGCGACCAGCAGCCCGGTCAGCGCGGCCGTCAACAGCAACGACCCGGTGATCGCGACCGGACGCTGATCAGGCAACCGGTGGATCAGCATGGAGCTCACCAAGCTGCCGACCAGGCCGCAAAGATTGAAGAGCAGCTGATGGAACCCCGCGGTCACCGAGCTGATGCCCGCGGCTTGTTCGATCGAGGACAGCCAGGTCACCAGTACATAGAAGGCGAGCGACTGGAGCCCCATGAAGAGGGTGACCTGCCAGGCCAGCCCGTTCGTCCACGGCCGTGCCGCCCCGGTCGTCCGCAGGAGCGGCGGTGCGGCGGCGGACCGGCGCAGCTGCGGCAGGAAAACCCCGAGAGCGATCAGCGCGAGCCCCGCCCAGACACCCAGCGAAAGCCGCCATCCGCCAGCCTCCTGCCCGGCGAGCGGGACCGCGACCCCGGCGGCGATCGCGGCGACGCCGGACTGGACCGCGGTGTACGTGCCGGTGATCGGCCCGATCCGGGTCGGGAAATCGCGTTTGACGAGCGCGGGGAGCAGGACGTTCAGGATCGCGATGGCGACTCCGAGCAGCGCGGTTCCGGTCCACAGCAACAACTGCGGCGGGGTCGAGCGCAGCAGGATCCCGATCGCGAGCAGGAGCACCGCCGCGCCAAGCGACCGCTCGAGCCCGAGCTTCGCGGCGACCTTGGGTGCGATCGGGGAACACCCGGCGAAGGCGACGAGCGGCACGCTGACCAGGACGGACGCGGCTACCGAGGAAAGCCCCTGATCGGCCTGGACGAGACCCAAAATGGGGCCGAGGGAGGTGATCGCGGCGCGCAGGTTCGTGGCGATCAGCAGGACGCCGATCAGGACGAGCGCAGGACGCAGCGGGGTCGCGCGTTCGGGGGCAACGGGCCCGGGACGGGCGGTCATGCGGCCACCGCTCCGAGGAGCGCGGAGGCGGGCCGGGCCGGCAGCAGAACCGGGTCGTCGATCATCGGAACCTCTCCCCCGCCACCGGAGCACTCCGCCCAGCGTCGGGCGACCTCACCGATCTTGCCCGGTCGGGTGCTGAGTCGGCAACAGCCTTGCCGACCGTCCGGCTGCCGGTTTACCGCACCGCCACGATCACGAACACCCGCGCGGTCATGTCCATAATGGACTCAGTCCGGTCGCGACACCAGCCGCAAAGTCTCTCTCTCCGATCAGACACGGGGCCGCGCGGTTTCGGCTTCCCGGAAGGAAAACGGGCAGGCGTCCGTCCGGTCAATATCGTCTTCGGGCAGGCCGTACTGCCACCATTCCAGCCCGGCGACACCGTAAGAGCCGAGCTGGCGAGCGCGCGGGGCACCGTCGTAGCGGTCGATCCTCGCCCGGATGTTGTCGCGGACGTTGCGGCCGCTGGGGGTGTCGCCCGCGACGACGTCGAACCGCTCGCGCGGGTTGATCACGAGCACGAAATGCACGCCGAGATTGCGGCTGCGCCGGACCTCGTGGGCGGGGCTGCTCATGTTGACGAACAACGGCATTCCGTTGAAGCACATAGACCACGAGCTTTCGCCGGGGTCGGTGCCGACGTTCTCCGGCCACGGCGCCGGATCGACGTGGTGCAGCTTCTGGAGCACTTCCCAGCCGAACGCCTGGTACTCCGCGACCGATCCGGCGGACACCGCCGCGGGCGAAAACACGATCAGCAACGGGTACGCCGTGTCGAGCAGGCCGTTCCAATTCCGGGAAAGCTCGACGTAATCGGCGAGTTCGACTCCAAGTCGCGCGATGGCGTCCGGCCCGGCCCCCTCGGCGAACGAGAATAACAACAATCCCTTTCGGAAGGCGTTTCTCGAGAAGACGCAGGGGAAGCCGCGGCCGGTGAGCCGGGACTCGACGTCGCGGAAAGCGCGGGCACGCCAGCCGGTGCCGAATGTTGCGGCCTCCTGCTGGGCGGTCAGCGTGGTGCTGCGGTACTCGAGCAATCGGTGCATTCCGGCCCTCCGGGAATGATCTTCCTCGGACTCACGGCACCCCCTCCGGTGCACTGCCGCCCAGAACTCTATGGATGCCGCCCCAACCCGGGCAGCGTCCATCCGAGTGAACAATTTTCTCCGCAAATTCGCGAAATAGCGGAGAATTCGTCGAGGCAAGACTCGGAACCGACCAATCCGCCTGCGACATCCGGCGCAATACGCGACCGATATCAATACTAGATCACCCGGAACATTCGGCAGCACAACCGAAGCTGCTTTGTCCACAGTAGACGATTGGCGCGCGGGACGTTCGGGAATGGAATCAACCGGTTCGCCCGGACGCCACAGCGGTCGTACACCGATCCGCCGATTCCGGCCCCGGACCCTCACCCGCACGGCGGCACGCTTCCGAAGACGTTCGACCTTTCTTGGCGAACTGCCCATCGGCGCTTCCTCCGCGACGCCCCCGCGAGCCGGGATAACATCACCTGATCCGGCATCGGCCAAGGGGGAGAAGATCGACGACATGGACTGGGCCGCGCTCACGCGCATGCCCGCGAAGCGCATTGCCTACCGCCGCGAGACCTACTTCCGGGAAGGTGCCCGCGACACCGCCCGGTTCCTCGGCGACCGGGCTGCGGAAATCCTGCGCCAGCACGCGCTTCTCCTGGTCAAACCGGACGGCATCGCCGCGGGCAAGGTGCGCCCTGTGCTCGGTTGGCTGGCTGAGCAGGGATTCGCCGTCCAAGCAGTACAGCGTCCGGAACTGGACGGCCTGCGGTGGCGGGAAATGTGGCGGTACCAGCTGACGTCGGCCACCGTGGACCGGCTCGCACTGAACGACTTGATCTACCGCGGCTCCGCCCTACTGCTGCTCCTGCGCGACGAGCAGCCCGGGCCGATGCCCGCGACGATGCGGTTGGCCGCGTTGAAAGGCTCAGCCGATCTGTCGCAGCAAAAACCCGGCAGACTACGCGCCTTGCTGCAGCAGCACAATCGCAACTTCAGCTACATCCACGTCGCCGACGAGCCCGCCGACTTGATCCGGGAACTCGGCCTGTTGCTCGACCCGTCGCAGCGACGGGAAGCGCTGAACGCATTGGCCGTCGATAGCCCAACCGGTCTCCCGTTTCTCGAAGAAGCACTCGCCGCCGAGGCCGCCTCCACCCCGCGGACCTTCGACGCCAGCACGGCCGCCGACGCGGTGGCAGACGCGCTCAAGCGGGCAGAGCACGGCAGCCGGGCGCTCCAGCTGCTGGAACGCCTGCGGTTCGGGGAATCCGTGCCCTGGATCGAGGTCGCCGACGCGGTCGCCGAAAGCGGAGCCGAGGTCGATCGCTGGGATCTCGCCGCGGTCGGGGCCGGGCTGATCGAATGCGACGAGCCCGGCGAAGCGAAGCTGATCTCCAACCCGGATCCGGCGCACTGGGCCAAGCCCCGGGCCCGACGTCCCTTGTAGGCGGCGCGCTACCGCACCTGTGCGGTCCACGCCTCCGCCGAAACGGCAGGCAGCAGCGCATGCGGCACCGGGCGCTCGTTGTGCACCACGAACGACGCGGTCACGATCACGTCCCAGCGGTCGGCCTTCTCGAAAGGCACCAGCTCGGCCAGCTCGTCCCAGCTGATCCGGTCCCCGCCCTCGACGACGTCCCGCAACCGGGAAACCGCGGCGTCGCCCGCTGTCGGAGCCAGCCGGGCGAGCGTCGCGTCGATGTCCAGGTCGTGCGCCGGGCAATCCGCCTCGATGGCGGCGATCTCGGCTCGTGCCTGCGCCGTGCGGTCCTCGGCGAGATGCGCCCGCAACTCCTCGAGAAACCGGAGCCGCTCCGGGCGGTCGAGGAAAATCGTCAGCTCGCGCACGATGTCCGCCGGCTCGTCGCCGACGTGCACGAAGTTCAGGATCCGGTTGGGCGGGTTCAGCTTCGTGCGCAAATGGTGCGGCCGGCGCTGCGCCGGATCGCCGACGCCCTTCAGCTCGCACAGCCGGACCGTCGCGGGCAATCCCGCTACCGGGCGGACGTCGCGTGCCAGGAACAGCAGCACATCGTTGGTGAGATACCAGAAAGTGCACAACTGCAGCCGGTCGACAGTGTAGATGTGCCAGTCGTAGCGCCACACCTCGCGCATCGAATGCCGCGTGTAGCCGAACCGGGTGGCGGCGACGGGCACGAAACCGTTGTCCGCCAGGTAATCCATGATCGGGCCGAGCCTGCGGCCGACCACCGCGTCCGGTTTGACCACCAGCATCGCCAGCCCGCCGAGCACGCTCGTCGCGTCGCCGCCGAACACCGCGAGCACGTCCGCCCAGCCCTCGCGGAAGTACAGGTCGTAGCCGAAGACCTCCCGTTTCTCCGGCACGACCGACAACTGCCGCCACTCTCCGGCCGTCGGCATGCCGTCGACCCGGTCCTCCCTGCCCGGCGTCCAGATCATCCGCTCATCCTGCCACGACGGCACACTGCGCCAACTGCTTTTCGCCGAGCACGGCGCCGGGCTGCCACGGCCCGGCGCCCGCTGCGGGTATCGTCGGCTGCCCGGACGACAGGAGGGGTGACGCGTGGCCAGGCAGCGGGTTCCGGTAGTGCTCGTGGCGGGTTTTCTCGGTGCGGGGAAGACCACGATGCTCAACCATCTGCTCGCCAACCGCCAGGGCGTCCGGGTCGGGGTGGTGGTGAACGACTTCGGCCAGGTGAACATCGACGCGCTCGCGGTCGCCGGGCAGGTCGACACGATGGTTTCGCTGGGCAACGGCTGCCTGTGCTGCGCGGTCGACGCCAGCGGGCTGGACGCGATGCTGGGCAAACTGTCGCGCCCCGAAGCCGGGATCGACGTGATCGTGGTGGAGGCGAGCGGGATCGCCGAGCCGCGCGACCTGCTGCGGCTGATGATCGCCAGCGAGAACCCGGACATCCGGTACGGCGGGCTGGTCGAGGTGGTCGACGCGGTCGAGTTCGAGGCGACCCGGGCGCGGCATCCGGAGCTGGCTGAGCATCTGCGGGTGGCCGACCTGGTGGTTCTCAACAAGGTCGACCGGGCCGAGGCGGACGTGCTGGCCAAGGTCCGGGCAGTGGTCGAGGAGTACGCGCCCGGGGTGCCGGTGCTGGAGACCGAGCGGGGGCGGGTTGATCCGGGGCTGTTTTTCGATCCCCGGCCTCGGGAGAGTTACGGGCAGTTGTCTTTTGACGATCTGCGCGAACATGATCATTCCGAGCATTTGCACGCGCGGTATGAGAGTGTCGTGTTCAGTGCTGAGCGACCGCTTTCGCCTCGGCGGTTTCTGGCGTTTCTGGAGAGCCGTCCTGCTGGGTTGTATCGGGTTAAGGGGCAGGTGGATCTCGGGGCTCCGGAGTCTCGGTCTCGGTTCGGATTGCATACTGTTGGGGCGTTTGTGCAGGTAGAGCGGTCGAGCTGGGGAGCTGGGCCGCGGCGGACCGAGCTCGTTTTGATTGGTGCTGGGATTGATTCTGCGGCTGTTGAGCGGGAGCTTGCGGCTTGTGTGGCGGAGGATGAGGTGCCGGACGAGCGGGGGCTTTTGCGGTTTCTCCGGTATCTCGATGAACCCGAGGATGGGGCGCGCCACGCCGAAGACGGGTAAACGCGCGGATTCGCGGTGGTGTGGTCGCACTATGTCTTCGTAGCTCGGACCAGCCTCTTTGGAGGACTCGTTCCATGGCGGAGACGATTGCGGCTCGGTGGTACCTCGTGGGTGCGTTGCCGGAGGACGATCCGGTCGCGCATGTGATGACCCGGGCGGATGATCTGCGGTATCGGCGGTCTGCTTGCGGGGAGCGGGAATCGCGGACTTGGACGCCGATCGATTTGACCGCGCCTGGGACTGGGCATGTGACGCCTTGTGCTGGGTGTGCGGGGACACTGGCCGGGGTGCCGGTGGGGGTTGGCGGGCAGGAGCAGTTGGCGTTTGATCTGCCGTTGGGGTGACAGCGGCTCGTCGCCTGGCGGCGACCTTGCCGTGGCGGTTGCGTGGGGCACCCCGAAGCTTGATTGTGCTGACGGTCT
The DNA here is from genome assembly GCF_004522315.1 of Amycolatopsis sp. CFH S0740. Lineage (NCBI taxonomy): Bacteria > Bacillati > Actinomycetota > Actinomycetes > Pseudonocardiales > Pseudonocardiaceae > Amycolatopsis > Amycolatopsis sp. CFH S0740. Next base: position 162,833 of record NZ_SDLS01000008.1, read on the forward strand.
GAGGGTGCTTGTCAAGGCGGGAAAGATGCCTTGACAAGCACCCTCAGACCGCAGAAGAGCTTCGTATCGGGGTGCGGGGGTGGTGTGGGTGCACCGAACGTTGGGTGCATCGGCGGCGGTTTGCTTGAGGTCGGGGCTAGCGCCCCAATGTGGCATTGGGTGCATGTGACGCACCCAACGTGGCGTTCGGTGCGTGGGACGCCCCCAATGTGGCGTTCGGTGCGTGGGACGCACCCAATGCCGCATTGGGGCGGTATCCCGAGCGGGCGGCGCGGCGGGCGAGCCGAGGTCCGCGAAGGGACCCTCACGGACCGGCCGAGCTGGTCGTGAGGGGAACCCTGACGGAATCAGATTCCCTCAGGGTGGCCCTCACGCACGCGAAAAAGCCGTGAAGGGCTCCTTGAGGGAATCCAAGTCCGTGAAGGAGCCCCTCACGGCCCGCCGAGGGTCGTGAGGGGAACCCTGAGGGAATCAGAGTCAATGAGGGGAACCCTCACGGACTTTCCTGCTGACTCGCGGAGTCACCCTTCGGCGGGGGTCTTTTTCGCTCTGCTTGGTGCGACTCTGGGCGGTTCGTTCGGCATCTTCGGGTACACGGGCGGCCACGGCGCGTCCATCAGGCCGCTGGCCAGATCTTCCCGGGACATCTCCAGCAGCGCTTCGATCGATTGCGGCCGATCGTTCGCACCAGCCCACGGATCTCCCCGTTCCGCGACCAGCGCGGGGACCGTCGACAGGGTCAAGGCGTCCGGTTCCACTGTCGCCAGTTCGTCCCAGGAAATCGGCGTGGAGACCTGTCCGCCGACCCTCGGGCGCACGCACCAAGCGCCGAAGACCGTTTTATACGGGGCGTTCTGGTTGAAGTCTACGAAAACTCGCGAGCCGCGTTCTTCCTTCCACCATTGTGCGGTGATCAGGTCGGGATGCCGCCGTTCCAACGCCCTTGCCAGCGCCACCGCGGCGGCCCGCACTTCGTAGCCGTCCCAGCGCGGTTCCAGTATCGAATACAGGTGCAGGCCGCGCGAACCGGAGGTCTTCACGTAGACCTCGATTCCCAAGTCGGCGAGGAATTCCCGCACGAGAACCGCTGCCTCGCGCAGTTGCGGGAACCCGATTCCGGGCGACGGGTCCAGGTCGATGCGCAGTTCGTCCGCGATTTCCAGTGCTGCCGCGCGGTTTGGCCACACGTGGAAGCCCAGGCAACCCTGGTTGACCGCCCACAGCACGTGGGCCAGGTCTGCTGCCACCAGTGCGTCGCTGGTGGTGCCGTTGGGTGTGGAAACGACGGCGGTGGTCAGCCAAGACGGCGCGTTCTTGGGCGTGCGTTTTTGGAACCACGATTTTCCGCCCGCGCCGTCCGGATAGCGTTCCAGCAGCAGGGGGCGGCCGCCGAGTCTAGCTAGCAAAGGGCCTGCGACAGCTTGGTAATAGCGGACGAGATCGAGCTTGGTTTCGCCTCGTTCCGGGAAATAGACCTTGTCGGGGCTGGAAATGGTCAGTTCTACGCCGTCCAGTTCCAGTGTCACCCCGCTCATCGGGCCTCCCCGAACAGATCCGCCAACTCGGCAGGCGGGGCTTCGTCCAGTTGCGCGTAGGTGCACGATTCCGGCGTCCGGTCCGGGCGGAAGCGCACCAATCGCCCGCCATGGCGGAAGCGGCCGCCTTGGAGATGTTCGTAGCGGACTTCGGCGACCTGTTCCGGGCGCAGCGGTTCCCATGACAGGTCCTTGTCCGGAGCCCACCGGCTGTTGGCGCCCGGCCGGCGCACCTCGTCGGCCTGCCATTCCGCCCAGGTGCGCCACGGATGCCCGTCGAGCGCGTTCTCCCGCCACGGGGCCAGCTCCTCGACCAGCTCCCGGCGCCGCGCCGCGGTGAAGCTGCTCGCGACGCCGACGTGGTGCAGCGAACCCTCGTCGTCGTACAGCCCGAGCAGCAGCGATCCGACGCCCTTGCCGTCCTTGTGCCACCGGAAACCCGCGACGACACAGTCCGCGGTGCGCTCGTGCTTCACCTTCAGCATGACGCGTTTGTCCTGCTCATACGGCAGATCGGCGGGCTTCGCCATGACGCCGTCGAAGCCCGCGCCCTCGAACCGGGTGAACCAGTCCTGCGCGGTGTCCGGATCCGTCGTGAGCGGCGTCAGGTGCACCCGCTGCAAGCCGGTCGAAGGCGCGAAAATGCCCTCCAGCTCCCGGCGCCGCTCGGCGAACGGTTTCTCGGTCAGGTCCCGGTCGCCGAGCGCGAGCAGGTCGAACGCGACGAAGCTGGCCGGGGTCTCCTCCGCGAGCTTCCGGACGCGGCTGGCCGCCGGATGCAGCCGCAGCTGCAACGCCCCGAAGTCCAGCCCGCGCGGCGTGACCAGCACGATTTCGCCGTCGACGACGCATTTCTCCGGCAACGCGTCGCGCAGCAGCTCGACCAGCTCCGGGAAGTACCGGGTGAGCGGCCGGTCGTTGCGCGAACCCAGTTCGACCTCGTCGCCGTCGCGGAACACGACGCACCGGAAGCCGTCCCACTTCGGCTCGTACCAGAACCCGCCGTCGCGCGGCACCTCGTGCACAGCTTTGGCGAGCATCGGCCGCACCGGCGGCATCAGCGGTAACTCCACCTGCGCGATCCTAAGCGGAACAGACGCTGACCTGCACCTTTTTACCAGCGCGCCAGCACCAGCCCGCCCTGCGGCTTCGGCGTGAAGTACGTGGCCTTCCGCGGCATCCGCCGTCCCGCCGCGTGCACCGCCTGCACTGTCTCGAACGGCACCGGGGCCAGCTGCACCACCGCGTCCGCGCTCGGCGGAACCGGGCTGCCCGGCAGCAGCGGGCGCACGTGCGGACCGTCCGGGTCGAGGCCGAGCGCCGAGCCGAGGAGCGTCTGTTCCACGACCTCGTGGTCGATCACCAGCGGATCCGCCGCAGGCAGCCGCACTCGCAGCACGCGTGAGCCCGCCTGCACGACGGCCGTGCCGGGGCAAGACGGCGGGGTCGCGTCATCCGACCAGGTCACGTCCAGCCCGGCTTCCTGCCAAGCCGCCAACAGGCTCTCCGCGGAGTGCCCGGTACCGAGGAGCACGCGGTTGATCGCCCGGATCTCCAGCTGCGAACCCGCCGTGACCAACGCCAGCAGCTGACCGCTCCCCGCCGCGGCCGCGACGCGATGATTCCCGTCCGCCACCAGCAAATCGCTCGCCGACGCGGCCTCCAGCAGCCGTTCCTGCATCTCCCCCGGCCGCACCACCCACAGCTCGTGCGCCAGTCCTGCCCGGTCCACAGTGGACACATCAGGATCCGCCGAACTCGCCGCTTCCTTGACCGCCGCGGTCAGCTCCGCGGCGTCGCCGACCGGCACGAGCAGGGCGGCGCTCGTCGCGCACCCGAGGCCGTCCAGCACAGCCGCGCGCTCGGCGACCACCTCCGGATAGACCTCCTCGGTGTGCTTCACGTGCGCCTGGCCCGAGGTCAGCTCCCGGACGTCGACCACGCACAGCACGCCCGCGATGGTTTCGCCGATCCGGTAAGCCGCGACGAACCCGGTCTCCGGCCGGTAATGCCTGGTCAGCAGCCGTTCGAGCGTCGCCCGCGCCTCCGGCAGCGCCGCTTCGACGTCCAGCCCGGCCGCCAGCGCCGCGGGCGTCCGCGCCGGATGCTGCGCGGCCAGCAGCGTGTCCCCTTCCGCCGCCGCGAGCGCCCTCGTCACCGCCTCCGGTTCGGCGAACTCGTCGACATCCGGGCCCGGTACCGCGCCCTGCACGACCCAGCCCCGGCCGATCGGCCGCACCCATCTGTCCATCCCTCCATGATGACGGCCAGGCGAACACCCGGGCACCGATCGATCGGCTGGGGAATGCTTGCCGGGGCGAAGGAGTTTATTCCCGGCATGGGTAGCACGAGCAGTCCGCCCGCGGCGAAACGCGCCGCCGTGGGCCTTCGATCCGAGCGGGGACCCGTTCTCGCCGCCGTCATGCTGAGCACCGGCCTCGTGGCCCTCGACAGCACCATCATCGCCACCGCGGTCCCCTCCGTGGTCCGCGACCTCGGCGGGTTTTCCCAGTTCCCGTGGCTGTTCTCGATCTACCTGCTCACCCAGGCGGTCACCGTGCCGCTGTACGGCAAGTTCGCCGACGTCCTCGGCCGCCGCCCGGTGATGTTCTTCGGCATCGCCGCGTTCCTGCTCGGCTCGGTGCTGTGCGGGGTCGCGTGGAGCATGCCGGTGCTGATCGCGGCGCGCGCGGTGCAGGGCATCGGCGCGGGCGCGGTCCAGCCGATCAGCATGACGATGGTCGGCGATCTGTACACGGTCGAGGAGCGCGCCCGGGTGCAGGGCTACCTCGCCGGGGTGTGGGCGGTCGCTTCGGTGATCGGGCCGACGCTAGGCGGCGTGTTCGCCGAATACCTCAGCTGGCGGTGGATCTTCTTCGTCAACCTGCCGCTCGGCGCGCTCGCCGCGTGGATGCTCTACCGCAAGTTCACCGAGCAAGTGAACCGAACGCGACACAAGGTCGACTACGCCGGCGCGACCCTGCTGACGCTCGGCTGCGCGCTGCTGATCCTGGCCCTGCTGGAAGGCGGGGTCGCGTGGAGCTGGACGTCGGCGCCGAGCCTGGCGATCTTCGCCGTCGCCGTCCTGATGCTGGTCACGTTCGTGCTGGTCGAACGGCGTGCGGAGGAACCCGTGCTGCCGCTGTGGGTGTTCACGCGCCGCACGCTGATCGGCGGGAACCTGGTCGCGCTCGTCACCGGCGCGGTGCTGCTCGGCTTCAGCTCGTTCCTGCCCACCTACTCCGAGGGCGTGCTCGGCACGGACGCGCTCACCGCGGGCTTCGCGCTGGCCGCGCTCACGATCGGCTGGCCGATCGCGGCGTCGCTGTCCGGGAGGATCTACCTGCGGATCGGATTCCGCGACACCGCGCTGATCGGCACCGGATTCCTGCTCGTCGGGACCGTCATCGCGACGTTCCTCGGCCTGGACTCGGTGGTCTGGACGGCCGCGGCGGCCGTGTTCGTGGTCGGCATCGGGCTCGGGCTCTCCTCCAGCCCGACAGTCGTGGCCGTGCAGTCCACCGTCGGCTGGGAGCGCCGCGGCGTCGTGACCGCGACCAACATGTTCAGCCGTTCGCTGGGCAGCGCGGTCGGCACGGCCATCTTCGGCGCGATCGCCAACGCGACCCTCGCGGGACGGTTCGCGAACCCGCCCGCGGAGGTCGCCGGACACCTGCCGCAGAGCGTCGACGCCACCAGCCGCATCCTCAGCGGAACGCACCACAACTCACCGGCGACGGCGTACGTGCGCGAATCGCTCGCCGGGGCCACGCACAACGTGTTCCTCGCGATCGTCGCCGTCTCGGTGGTGAGTGTCGTCGCGCTGCTGCTCATGCCCCGCAAGACCGAGCAGCTGACGTTCTAGTTCTGCAGCGGCACGAGTTCGCGCACGAAATCGTCGAGGAACTGCCGGTAGTCGCCGGAGTATCCCGGCCGGACCACGAATTTCGTGAGTCCGGCCTCGACGTGTTGCTCGATCATCCGGCGCGCCTCGGCCCAGCTGGTGGGCACGAGATCGGTCGCCGGACGGCCCGGATTGCGCTGCTGCGCCACGGCGCGCAGCCGTTCCGGGATCCCGTGCAGCGCAAGGACCATGCTCAGCCCGAAGTGGTCCGATTCGATCTCCCGGCCGGCTTCGGCGGCGGCTTCCTGGATCGCCATCCGCGCCGCGCGGGACTGCTCGGGAGTGTGGAAACTGCCGAGCCATCCGTCGGACAACCGGCCCGCGCGACGTAACGCGGCAGGCGCGGCCCCGCCGACCCAGACGTCGAGCCGCTTCGCCGGACGCGGCCCGATCGTCACGCCGTCGACCTGGAAAAACTCGCCGTCGAAGGACACGTTGTCCTGTTCGAGCAGCAGGCGCAGCAGCGCGAGCGACTCGTCGAAAACCGCCGCGCGCCGGCCTTCCGGCACTGGGAACAGCGCTCGTTCCGCAGGCTGCGCGGGCAGCAGGCCGAACACCGGGAGCACCCGTTTCGGAGCCAGCCCGGCCAGCGTGACCAGCTGCTTCGCGACCAGGACCGGATTCCGTCCAGGCAGGATCGCCACGCCCGTGCCCAGCTTGAGCCGCTCGGTGCGGGCGAGCGCGTGCGTCATGCCGATCAACGGGTCGACATCCGGCGAATAGACCACCTCCGACAGCCACAGCGAGTCGACGCCCGCTGCCTCCGTCAGCTCGGCCAAACCGGTGAATTCCGTCGGCCCGGTCCCGAGTCCCGGAGCCACCCCCACCCGGATCTTGTCCACGCTCGCTCCGCTCTGTCGGCACGTTCCCCTCGACAGAACCGGATCCCGGCGCGAGTTCTTCCTTATCCGGCGGTCGCTTCGATGACCCGGCCCAGCGCGGTGTGCAGCGCCTCCAGTTCGGAGACCTCCATGCCGAGCCGCTCCACGACGCGATACGGGATTTTCTCCGCCTCGACGCGCAGCTCCCGGCCCTTCTCGGTGAGCTCGACGGTCAGCTGGCGCTCGTCGGCCCGGCTGCGGCCTCGAGTCACGTATCCGATCGCTTCCAGTCGTTTGAGCAGCGGAGACAGCGTCGCGGGCTCGTGCCGCAACGCGGTGCTGAGGTCCTTCACCGACCGCGGCGACTGCTCCCACAGCGCCAGCATCACCAGGTACTGCGGATGAGTCAGCCCGTGCGGCTCCAGCAGCGGCCGGTAAATCGCGATCACGCTGCGCGAAGCGACCGACAGCGCGAAGCACACCTGCCGGTCGAGCTTCAGCGGGTCCTCGCCAAGGTCGATCTCGGCCACTCGTCCTCCTCGTGCTCGGGCCCACTCTAGCGCGGGCTGCACCACACTATTAGTTAGTGTACTAATCATTAGGGTACTGTTGCCGTAGACCCCGAGGAGGAACGATGACCGACCGGCCCGGCGTTCTCCGCTGGTTCGCCTATGCCGTGAGCGGGCGGCTTCCCGAGCGCTACCGCGACTGGCTGCTGCACGACGCGACGTCCAAGCACTGGAAGGCCCGGCACGTCCTGCGCGCGACGGTGGGCATCGCGCCGCTGTGCCTGGTCTGGCTTCTGCTGCCGGCGCCGCTCGGGCTGCGGCTGGCGATCGTGCTGATGGCCGCGCTGGTGTCGTACTTCTACTCGTGCGCGTACATGGAAGAAAGCATCGACCACCGGTTGTCCCGCAACGGTTTCCCGCCCGGAACCGGCAAGCGCGTCCGGCGCGAGAAAGCCGCCGAGGCCAACGCCGAGGCGACCGCCCGCTACATCGCGGCCTACCGGCAGAACTCCGCCGACTAGACTCGGGAGCCGATGAGACGCAAGCGCCCGGCCCCGATCCCGCCTCGGCACGGCCTAGACCCGGCACGGCTGCGGCTGCCCGAAGAGGGTCCGTGGACGACGCTGCTGGAGCACCTGGTCGAACGCCTGCCCCGGGTCTCCCCCGCACGGATCGAGGAAATGCTGCACGAGCAGCGGATCCACGGCGAGGACGGTCCGCTGGGAATCGACGCGGCGTACGTCCCCGGTTCGTTCATCTGGTTCCACCGCGACCTGCCGGACGAGGTCCCGGTGCCGTTCGACGTCACCGTCCTGCACCGCGACGACCACCTGCTCGTGGTCGACAAACCGCACTTCCTGGCGACCATCCCGCGCGGACGGCACGTGCTGGAAACCGCGTTGGTGCGCCTCCGCCGTTCGCTGGACCTGCCCGCCCTCTCCCCCGCCCACCGGCTCGACCGCGTGACGGCGGGGCTGGTGATGTTCGTGATCACGCCGTCCGCGCGCGGGGCGTACCAGACGATGTTCCGCGATCGGTTGGTGCACAAGGAATACGAGGCGATCGCGCCATACGATCCGTCGCTCGAGCTGCCCCGGACGGTGCACAGCAGGATCGTGAAGGAACGCGGCGTGCTGGCCGCGCAGGAACTTCCCGGGCCGCCGAACGCGGAGTCCACAGTGGAGCTTCTCGAACACCGGGACGGACTGGGCCGGTATCGCCTCACGCCCGCCACCGGACGCACGCACCAGCTGCGGGTCCACATGTGTTCTTTGGGGATCCCGATCCTGGGCGACGATTTCTATCCGGAACTGCACGAGAAACCGCTCGACGACTTCACGAAACCGTTGCAGCTGCTGGCGAAAGTGCTGGAATTCGACGATCCGCTGACCGGTGAGCACCGCCGGTTCACCAGCCGCCGGACGCTCACAGCGTGGGATTCGCTCGAAGAATGGGCTAGTTGACCGCTGTCGCGAGGAAATGCGCGCTGGCGTTGATCAAGAGCGGGTCCTGTTCGACCAGCCGGGCACAGCGGAGGGCCGCGTCCACGCGCGCGTCGAATTCCTCGATCCCGGCCACGTCCAGCGCGGGCCAGGCCGGGCCTTCCACTCCGTACACGGAAATCCCGTTCATGCCAGCGGTTTCCAGCTCATCGCGGAGCTCGTCGGCGGTGTGGAAATGCGCGGGCACGAAGCCGACGTGACCGTCGTAGCTGCCCGTATCGAGCAAGGCTCTTACCGCCGGGGTCATCTGTTCGGTGAGCCGACCATTGGTTCCGGTCTCCATGGCCGAGAGATAGCGGCTGATCGCAGCGGCGAACAAAATGCCGCCCGGACGAAGAACGCGACGGGCTTCGGCAAGCGCCTGCTGGCGGTCACCGGATTCGGTCAAATGGTAGAGCGGACCCATTAACAGCACGACGTCCGCACTGTTGTCCGGCCATGCCAAAGCTCGCGCATCGCCGACTTCCGCGGTGACGCCTTCGATCCCGGCTGCCGCTGCGACGTGCGTGGCCACCGGATCGACTACGTGCACCGAATGTCCGTCCGCGGCCAGCCATCGCGCGTGCACCCCGGTCGCCCCGCCGACGTCGAGGACTCGCTGCCCGGTCGCCGGGATCGCTCTGCGCACGAGTTCTTGGGTGCGCTGGAATTCCAGCCTGCCGTGCGGCGATCTGACGAGCCGCGTGTCCTCGGAGGTCTCGGTGTCGTAGTGCTCAGCCAAAGTCATGCGCGCAACAGTGACCGAGTTTCTCTGCAGAGGCAACGGAATTCCCGCCGGACGGGTGCCAGGCGGCGGCTGGCACCCGCGCGGGCGATCACCTGGTCCAGAACTTGATTCCGCTCCACTGCACGGTGATCGGCCCCGCCCCGCTCGCCGTCCGGTACGACCCGAACTTGTCGTAATAACTACCCGATGGGCTGTCGTCGGTCTGCTTCAGCGAGCCGTTGATGTATACCTTGTGGGAGCTGCCCACTTGATTGATCGTGTTCACCCGCACCGAGGTCCCGACCGTCGCGCCGGTCGCCACCGTCTGGCCGTTCTCGACGGTGTAGAGGCGGCCGCCCTTCTCCACCGCCAGCAGGAAGTACGGCCCGGCGTTCGAACCGTCGCGGAACGTCTGCTTCAGGCTGATCCGCGAACCGCCCATGCTGGTGATCTTGAAGGAGCCCTCGAACTGGTGCGCGCCGCCGGTGTAGGTCTCGTAGCGGCGCTCGGCGCGCTGTTCGCCGCTGCCGTCGGAGCAGGTCAGCTTGAAGGTGAGCCCGCTGATCTGGCCGCAGCCCTTCTGCTGCTCCTTGTACCCCGGCGACCAGGATTTCCAGGTGCCGCCGCCGACCTGGGCGTCCGCGACCGGGGCGAGAATCGCGAGCCCGCACACCGCCGCCGCCAGTGCTCCGCCGATCCGGGTTCTCGTGCGCACGTGCCAACCTCCGTGGAACTCAGGGCGGCGGTAGCGGTACAGGTCCAGACCACTGGCTGATCACTGTAGGTCCCCGGCCGGTCGCGGACAAGAGCGCATCCCTTGACGACTTTGTTTGTCACTGCTTGGCTCAGGGAATGCAGGACGTCGAAGTGATCGAGGACCCCGCCGTCGCGGCGGCCGCGCTGGACCCGGTGCGCGCCCGCCTGCTGGCCGCGCTGACCGAACCGGCGTCCGCCGCGGCGCTGGCCGCGCGAGTGGGCCTGACCAGGCAAAAGGTCAACTACCACCTGCGCGCGCTCGAATCGCACGGCCTGGTCGAACCGGCCGGAACCCGGCAGTGGGGCGGCCTCACCGAACGCCTTTTCGCCGCCACCGCCAGCGCCTACCTGGTCTCCCCCGCCGCCCTCGGCGCCGCCGGTTCCGCCCACGTGAAGGCGGACCGCCTATCGGTGAGCTACCTGCTCGCCGTCGCCGGCCGAACCCTGCGCGAAGTCGCTGGCTTGGCCCGCCGCGCGGCTCGCGCAGGCAAACCGCTCTCGACGCTGACCCTGGACACGGAGATCGCCTTCGCGTCCGCCCGCGACCGGTCGGCCTTCACCGACGAGCTGACCACCCTGGTAACCGACCTCGTGTCCCGCTACCACAACGAATCCGCCCCCGACGCCCGCCTGCACCGCCTCGTCGTCACCGCGCATCCCAAACCCGCCGAGTAGTTCGCCCGAACAGGTGTTCGATCGTCGTGTAGCTTGGAGGCATGAGTCAGGCATTTCAGGGCTCGCTGTTCGGTGCCAGCGGGCCGGCCACGCTGGGTTCGCTGTCCGGCGTGCAGCGCACCGAACTGGGTCAAGGCGCGTGGATCGACGTGCTGCCCGGGTGGCTCGACGGCTCGGACGAGCTGTACGAACACCTGGCGGCCGAGGTCCCGTGGTACGCGGAACGCAGGCAGATGTACGACCGCGTGGTCGCCGTGCCGCGTTTGCTGTGCTTCTACCGGGAACACGCGCCCTTGCCGCACCCAGTCCTCACCGAGGCCCGGGAAGCCTTGACCGCGCACTACGCAGCTGAACTGGGCGAACCATTCCGCACGGCCGGACTCTGCTACTACCGCGACGGCCAGGACAGCGTCGCCTGGCACGGCGACGACCTGGGCCGCGGCCGTACCGAAGACACCATGGTGGCCATCCTGTCCGTCGGAGCCGCCCGACACCTGGCCCTCCGCCCACGAGGCGGCGGCGACTCAGTGCGGTACCCACTGGGCCACGGAGACTTGATCGTGATGGGCGGGTCCTGCCAGCGGACCTGGGAACACGCGATTCCGAAGACGTCCCGCGCGGTGGGGCCGAGGATCAGCATCCAATTCCGGCCGAGAGGGGTGCGATGAGAAGCCGATGATGACGGTGCCGCGAGAGAGCGGCGGGACTGGGCTGGGCTCGGTTCGACCACGCCACCTCACCGGTCACGAATGCGCTGCCGGTGCGACCCCAGCCGCACGAGACCCGCGTCCCAGTCGGCCCGCCCGAGGCAACCACCCGAGCCACCCCGGCCGTCCAGCAATCCGGAGTCAGTCCACCAGCACCGGCAGCGAATCGAGCCCGTACACGATCGACACCTTCCGGAACTCCAGCTCCTCCGGCTGCACCGCCAGCCGCAGGTTCGGGAACCGCCGGACCAGTGCCGGGTACGCCGCCCGCAGCTCCATCCGGCCCAGCTCCGCGCCGATGCACCGGTGGATCCCGTACCCGAACGCCAGGTGCGAGGACGGCTCGCGGGTCGGGTCGAAGCGGTCCATGTCGCCCTTGCCGAGCACCGGGTCGCGGTCCGCGACCGACAGCGACACCAGCACGATGTCGCCCTCGCTGATGTGCACGCCCGCGATGTCCATGTCCTGCTTCGCGAACCGCGGGAACGCCATCTGCACCACCGTCAGGTAGCGCAGCAGCTCCTCGACGAACCGGTGCACCGAATCGTCGTCGCCCCGGACCGCCTCGAACGCTGCCGGGTCGCGCAGCACCACCAGCGCGCCCAGCGCCAGCATGCTCGCCGTGGTCTCGAGGCCGCCGGTGAGAATGCCGTCCGCGAGACCGGCGAGCTCGCGGTCGTCGATCTCGTCGCCGTGCTCCTTGATCAGCATGCCGAGCAGGCCGTCGCCGGGCTGTTCGCGCTGCTTGCGCACGATCTCCAGCAGGTACCCCAGCGACTCCGAGATCGCCCCCAGCGACGCGCCCGCGCCGCTGAACAGGTCGAACCGCGCGGTGCTCAGCCGCTGGAAGTCGGCGCGGTCCTCATAGGACACGCCGAGCAGCTCGCAGATCGTGAGCGACGGGATCGGCAGCGCGAACTGCTCCCACAGGTCCACCGGCCCGTCCGCCGCGGCCATCGCGTCCAGCTGGTCCGCGACGATCTCGTCGATCCGCGGCGTCAGCCGGGAGAGCCTGCGCATCGTGAACTCGGGCGTCAGCAGCTTCCGCAGGCGCGTGTGGACCGGCGGGTCGGCGAATCCGAGGCCGCCCGGGTTCTGGTCCTCGGTGACGCCCGCGTTGCCGACGAGGTTCGTGAAATCGTTGCTGAACTCGGCGCCCTTCCCGAGGACGGCCTTGGCCTCCTCGTAGCCGGTCACGAGCCAGGCGTTCATCCCGAACGGCAGGTCCAGCTTGCTGATCGGCACCTCGCCGCGCAGCCGGCCGAGGTCCGGAACCGGGTCGAGGCCCTGGCGGCGCAACGGCTCCAGCGCCGAATCCGGCAGCAGCGCCATCTTCTCGAGATCGAAGCCGCGCTTCTGCTGGCGGGCGATGTACCTGCGGCCGGCCCAAGCGAGGACGCGCGAACGAATACTCCCCATGGCGGCGACAGTACCGCAACCACCCCTTCCGCCGGTCCCGGGCGGAGACGCCCGTCACCCTGTGACCAGCGCGAGTCCACTGTGGACTCCCGTCACCCGGCCAGGTGACGGGTTCCCGGAATTGTCAGACCCCCCGGACAGAATGGCCCGCATCGGCAGCGACCTGCGTGACCAGCCGGTCGCAGCCGGTGAAAGCACGCGACGACGAGGCGAGTCCCGTGAGAGGCTCGGAGAGAAAGGGAGGAACCGGACATGACTGCGGCGCTGATCGGGCGGGCTCACCCCGCCGCGACCTTGCGTGCGCAGCTCTCGCGCGCCACCGCCAGCCACGGCGGCCTCACCCTGGTCACCGGGGAGGCCGGAATCGGCAAGACCACGCTGGTCAGCGCACTGGCCGACGACGCGCGCGAGGCAGGCGCGCTCGTGCTCGGCGGCACGTGCTGGGAGTCCGGGGCCGCGCCGGGCTACTGGCCATGGGTCCAGGTCATGCGCTCATTGCGCCGGGAGGCCGCGCCGCACGAATGGGCCGTCGCCAGTTCGCCGACGCTGTCCGCGCTGCTCGGCGAATCCCCCGAACAATCGGCCGACGACGGGTTCCAGCTGCCCGACGCGGTCACCCGCGCGCTGGTCACGGTGGCCCAAAACCGCCCGGTCGTCGTCATCCTCGACGATTTGCACTGGGCCGACCCGGCGTCGCTGCGGCTGCTCGAATTCGCGGCCCGGCACACGTGGTTCGAACGGCTGCTGCTCATCGGCACGTACCGCGACGTCGAGGTGGACGCGCCCAGCCATCCGCTGCACGAGCTGATGCTGCCGCTGGTCGCGAAAGCAACCACGATCACGCTCACCGGCCTGGACGAAACCGGGGTCGCCGAGCTGATGATCCGCACCGCGGGCGCGGAGCCGGGCGCCGAACTGGCCGCCGACGTGCAGCGCCGCACCGGCGGCAACCCGTTTTTCGTCGAGCAGACGGCACGGTTGTGGCGCAGCGGGAGCACAGTGTCCGCGGTCGCGCCCGGAGTCGCGGACGCACTCCAGCGGCGGCTGTCCCTGCTCCCCCGCCCAGTCACCGATCTGCTCACCAACGCCGCGGTGCTCGGCCGCGAGTTCTCGCTCCACCTGCTCGCCGCCACCGCCGGTGCGCCCGCCGCACAGGTCGACCACCTGCTCACCCGCGCCGTAGCCGCCCGGCTCGTGATCGCACTCGGCGAAGGCCGCTTCTCCTTCGCGCACGACCTGGTACGGGAGTCGAGATACGCCGAACTGACGCCCGCCGAAGCACAACGCCGCCACGCAGCGGTCGTGCGCGCCGGTGAACACACCCCGGCCCTGGTCGGCGTCGCCGAACGCGCCCGGCACGCCTACCTCGCCCATACCGACCTCGACCCGAAGCAAGCAGTCCGGCTATTGCTCGCCGCGGCCAAAGACGCAGGCGCCCGGATGGCCTTCGAGGAATCCATCGCGCACCTGCGCCGAGCCCGCGAACGAGCGGCGGACAAACGCAGCCAAGCAGTCGTCGCGCTGGAATTGGCCACCGCACTGTGGCGCTTCGAGGTGAAAGACGAAGCCTGGTTGCTCTGCGAGGAAGCCGTCGCCCTGGCTCGCCAAGAAGACAACGCGAACCTCCTAGCCCGCGCCGCCCTCACCCTGTCGAAATTCAGCACCGGCGGCGTCCGGCACGAGTTCACCGTTCAAGTTCTCCGCGAAGCACACGAAAAACTGTGCGGCGGCAACGCGGCCGAACCCCTCTCGCTGGACCGCATCCGGCTGGAACTCACCGCCCGCGCCACGATCCTCGCCCGCAACGACGAGGACGACGACGCGCTGGCATTCACCTTGTGGGCCAGACACGACGCGATCTGGGGCCTGGGCAGCGGCGCCGAACGCGAACGGCTCACCGACGAACTCGCCGCCATCGCGCGGCGCACCGGCGACCGGGAGAACGAGTTCTTCGCAGCCTCGCTCAAGTGGGTCGCGATGCTGGAACAGGGAGATCCGCGGTACCTGGACCAATTCCACCTGTTCCAAGGGATCGCCGACGAAGGCGTGCGAGCCGCGAAACTGGCGGAAGCGATCGACCGCAGCATCATCTGCACCTTCCGCGGCCGTTTCGCCGAAGCGGACGAAGCACTCGAGGAAGCACTGGCCGCCCCGGAAATCTTCGGCAGCAACGACTACGGCTACCTGCCCGACCAATTGCGCTGGAGCGCGCTGCTAGTGCAAGGCCGCTTCGCCGAAGCCGCTGAACTCCCCGCCAAAATGGCCGACACCGGCTTCCCGCACCCAGCCCTGCTGCGCACCCTCACCGCGGCCCTCGCCGGCGATGCCGCCACCACCCGGCACGAACTGTCCGAAGCACTCGCAGACGGCCCATACGCCCGCGTCTTCACCCCGCTGTGGCTGCGCTGCCAAGCCCAAGCCGCCGTCGTGCTGAAAGACCGCGCAGCAGCCGAACGCTTGCTGCACGAGCTTTCCCCACACGCCGGAGAATGGCTGGTCTCCTTGTACGGCTGCGAACTGAGCGGCCCGGTGGACCTGTGGACCGGCCTGCTGCACAAAACCCTGGGCGATCACGAAACAGCCGCCGCCCATTTCACCTCCGCCGCCCGCTCCGCAGACCGGCTGCGCGCCCGTCCGTGGGCCGTCGAAGCCCGCAACCACCTGGCAAGCACATTGCTGGGCCTAGGCGACACCGACCGCGCCACCGCCTTAGCCGATGCCGTCACCGCAGAAGCCGCCGAACTGGGCCTGCACCACATCACCGCCCACCCCCGCCCCGCGACGCCGCCACCACCTGCCGCCACAAACGAATTCCACCGAACCGACGCGGTCTGGACCCTGCGCTTCGCCGACCGCGAAGTACGCATGCCAGACGCAAAAGGCCTGCGAGACTTGAACTTCCTGTTGAGCAGACCAGGCACCGAGATCCCCGCCGCACAACTGCTCTCCCCCGACGGCGGCCAAGAATCCGAAGCCGCCCGAACTTTCAGCGGCGACCCGATCCTGGACGACACCGCGAAAGCCGCCTACCGCCGCCGCCTGGAGCACCTGGACGAAGCCATCGACGCCGCCACCCTCCGCGGCGACGACGCGAAAGCCGCCACCTTGGACACCGAACGCGCCGCCCTGCTGGACGAACTCCGAACGTCGACTGGCCTGGCCGGCCGAACCCGCCGCCTCGGCGACGAAACGGAACGCGCCCGCAAAGCCGTGACCGCCCGCATCCGCGACACCCTCCGCAAACTGACCGACCTCCACCCGGAACTGGCCGACCACCTCCGCCACACCATCACGACCGGCTCGTCCTGCAGCTACCAACCGGAGACGCCTATGGCCTGGCGCTTGTAACCGCCGGTGCGTCCTGCCGCGACCAGGCCGGGCACCGGGGAAGGGAAAGAAGGGAAAAGTGCCCCGGCGCGGCGAGCAGACCGAGCGGAACCACGACTGCTTGGCAGTCACCAGATTCGGTGTTGTCGCTGAGGAAATGCGACGCAGCGGGACTGGCGTCAGCTGCATCGCGGCCTCACCCAAGTGTCGGCCACGTGTCGGCCACGCTGCGCATCGACACCCTTTCCCGATTCCAGCGCTGGATTCCGGCCGTCCGCCGATTCTCCTACGTCCTCTCCCCCGCCGCCTAAAGCCCCGGCCTGTCCGGGAGGCCGTCCGGTCCGCGACCGCACGGCCTCCCGCCAAGCAGAGTCACTTTCGGTTGTACAGCCGCATTGTCAGCGTCCCGAACACCGCGGTCAGCGCGACCGACGCGATCAACGTCCACGTGATGGCACCGCCGTCCCAGGTGCCGGACATCATCGAGCGCACTGCCGTTACCAGGTGGCTGATCGGGTTGGCCGAGACGCCGGCTTGGAGCCAGCCGGGCATGGTGGACGGGTCGACGTAGATGTTGCTGAGGAACGTCAGCGGCATGATCACCATCATGCTGACGCCCATCACCGATTTCTCGGACCTCAGCAGCAGCCCGAACATCGTCCACACCCACGACAGCCCGAACGAGAACACGAGCAGCAGCAGGACTCCCGCGGCCACGCCGCCGACGCCGCCGTCCGGGCGGAAGCCCAGGATCAGGCCTACGACCATGATCACCACGGACGCGATCAAGTACCGCAGCACGTCGCCGAGGAGGTAGCCGACCATCGGGGCCGGCCGCCAGATCGGGAGCGTGCGGAAGCGGTCGAACACGCCCTTCGCGATGTCGGTGTTCACCGCGACGCCGGTGTACATCGTGATCATCACGACGCTCGACGCGAGGATGCCCGGCAGGAAGAACTGCAGGTACTGCGTCGGCGAACCGGCCAATGCGCCGCCGAACAGGTAGGTGAACATCAGCGTCATCATGATCGGGAACGCGGTGACGTCGAACAGCTGCTCCGGCACGTGCTTGATCTTCAGCACCGCCCGCCAGCCGAAGGAGAACGACGCGGACAACGCGCTCGGCCGCGGCGGGCGTTCGGTGGCGAGCAGGACCGCGGTCAGCTCGTCCGGTTTCGGGGCCGCGAGGTCGAGATCGGGTTCCTTGACGGTGGTCACGCCGCCTCCTCGGTGGCTGTGCGGGCGGTGAGGGCCAGGAAAACCTCGTCGAGGCTGGGCTGGCCGAGCGAGAACGTGTCGACGGTGACGCCTGCCTTCGCGAGTTCCGCGAGAGCCCGCGACGCGCGATCGGCGGCGGCTTCGTGCGCGTCCGACGACAGCCGCGCGGTGATCGCGACCGGGTCGGGATCCAGTTGCACGGTGGCGGACAGCGCGCGTTCCAGCACTTCGGCGGCGGTCGCGCGCTGGTCGGCGTCCCGCAGTCGCAAGTGGACGGCGCCGACTCCGACCGAGGATTTCAGCTCGCCCTTGGTGCCCTCGGCGATGACGCGGCCGTGGTCGATGACCGCGATCCGCGACGCCAGTTGGTCGGCCTCGTCGAGGTACTGCGTGGTGAGCAGGACGGTGGTGCCCTGCGCGACGATCGCGCGGACGATGTCCCACACCTGATTGCGGCTGCGCGGGTCGAGGCCGGTGGTCGGCTCGTCGAGGAACAGCAGGTCCGGGGTGTTGAGGATGCTCGCCGCGATGTCGAGCCGGCGGCGCATCCCGCCGGAGTAGTTCTTCACCTGCCGGCGCGCGGCGTCGGTGAGCCCGAACGCCGCGAGCAGCTGAGCCGCCCGATCGCGCGCGGCGGCGGTGCGATGTCCCAGCAATTTGCCGAGCAGCACCAGATTCTCTTGCCCGGTCAGGTCTTCGTCGACCGAGGCGTATTGGCCGGTGAGGCTCACCCGGCTGCGCACGGCGTCCGCCTCGCGCACCACGTCGTGGCCGAACACCCGCGCTTCGCCGCCGTCCGGACGGGACAGCGTGGCAAGCATCCGGACAGTGGTGGTTTTGCCCGCGCCGTTGGGCCCGAGGACGCCGTACACGGTTCCGGCGGGCACCACGAGGTCGACCCCGTCGACCGCCCGGGTCTCGCCGAACACTTTGACGAGCCCGGAAGTCTCGATCGCCGGTTCCCCGGCAGCGTTGCTCATGTCTTGTCCTTCCCCTCAGTTCTTCATCCGCGATACGGCCGCGCGCGCCGGCCGTCGCGCAGCGCGAGGCCCCACCAGAGCAGTTCGTCCAGCAAAGCAGAGGCCGCGTGGCCTGCGGATTCGCCGTGCGGACCCGCGCCGGGGTCGCCGCATTCGTGCTCGAGCAGGTCGAGACACACCGAATCCCGCACCGTCGCCGTGTGCAGTTCGGTGAAGACATCCCGAAGATGCTCCACCGCGTAGCGGCCGCCCGCGCGGTAGCCGTAGGAGACGAAGCCGACCGGTTTGGCCCGCCACTCCTCGTACGCGCAGTCGATCGCCTGCTTCAGCGACGCCGGGAAGCTGCGGTTGTACTCGGGCGTGACCACCACAAACGCCTCGGCCGCCGCGATCCGCTTCGCGAACCCGGCCATGCCGGCCGTCGGCTCGGCTGGCAACCGGGCCGGGATCGCGAACGTCGCGAGGTCGAGCACGTCGAGCACCACCCCGCCGTGCCCGGCGGCCCGCTCGACGAACCATCGGCCGATCTCGCCGCCGACCCGGCCCTCCCGGGTGCTGGCGACGAGCACGGCTACCCGCAGCTCCTCGTCCACACTTCTTGGGCGCCAGATCGGTGCGCGGTGCTGCCAGGTTCGATCTAGCGGGCGTTTTGGCTGGTCAGGGGCCCGGTGAGAGGGGCGAAGTGCGTGGCGGGAGGGCGGGGGAAGGAGCGCGAGATGCGGTCTGGCGGGTTAGGGGGCCGGGCTGCGCGACCTACGGGGGCACGAGGCTCGCTGAGTGCGAACGGATGCTGGCCGAGCCTCGGACGAGAAGGAACGGGCGGCGTCGACGGAGGTGCGAGACGCGATCTGGCACGGCTAGCGGCTGGGCAGGTTCGGCGAATTGGAGCGCGTGGCAACGCTACGGGGTGGGGGCAGGCTCCTGGCCGCGCCGCGCCGCGGTTCTCGTCAGCCGCAACCACCCACGGAGCTCGCCGTGGGAGCGTGAGCGCGGGGCATCGCCGTTCGAAGCTGGCCAGAGGGGTGGCGGAAACGCGGGACCACTGCGCCTGGCGAACGCCGCAGGCAAGCGCGGCTGGGGAATTCGGCTAGCAAACAGCTCCTAGCCCGCCGCAGCTGGCAAACACCGCAGACAGAGGCGGCTAGCCAACGCAACCAGCCCAGCGCGACCAGCAAACAACCAGCCCGCTACAGCTGGCGAACGCAGCTGCCAAGTGCCGCAGGCAAACACAGCCAGCCTGCACGGCAAACGGATTCGAGCCCGCCGCAGCAGGTGAACCACAGCTGGCAAACCCAGCCAGCCCAGGGCGACTAACAAACAGCCGCCTGCCTGCCACAGCTGGCGAACAATGCCGCCAAACGCCGTAGGCAAACACAGCCAGCCCAGCACGGGCGAGCGAACGGCTCCGAGCCCACTGCCCTGGCGGCCGCGGCTGGTGAGCACAGCTGGCAAACCCAGCCAGCTCAACGCGCCTAACGAACAGCCGTCAGCCCGCCACGGCTGGCGAACGCAGCTGCCGAACAGTGCAGGCAAAAGCAGCTAGCCACTCCAACCAGGCCCAACGCGTCTAACAAACAGCCGCTAGCCCGCCACAGCTGGCAAACAACGCTGCCAAACCCAGCCAGCCCAGCGCGGCTAACAAACAACCCACCACAACCGGCAAACAAGCCAACCGATTTGGTACCCGTGACCGGCGAAGCGTCAGCCCTACCCCGCCGGTCACGGAAGTCTCACTCTCGCAACGCCAAAGCCACCGCGCCCAGCAGTGAAGCGTCCTGGTCGAACCGCGCAGGCACCAGCTCCGGTGGGAACGGCACCGCAGCCGTCAGGCGTTCTCGTAGGGCGGGTAGCAGCACATCAGCCGACCGGACCAACCCGCCGCCCACTGCGATCCGGGCGGGGTCGAAGGCGATGGCCAGGTTGGCGACGTGCATGGAGAGCTCGTCCAGCGCCGAAGCGACCAGTTCCTTGGCCTCCGTGTTCTCCCGCGCCAAGGCGAACAGCTCCCCCGCCGTGACCGGGCGGCCGAGCAGCGCGGTTGCCCGCGTGCCCAGCCACCGGCCTCCGACGGCTTCTTCCAGTGGCGCCGCTCCGCTGGCGAATCCGTCGGCGTCTTGGGGGGTGCGCAGGTTGTACCCGATCTCCCCGGCCGCCCCGTTCGCGCCGGTCAGCAGGTGGCCTCCGACGAGGACCGCGGCGGCGATTCCCGTGCCCAGGGAGAGGAAGACCGCGGGGTCGGCTCCCTTCAGCGTGCCCCAGGTCCATTCCGCCAGTGCCGCGGCTTTGGCGTCGGTGCCGACCGCGATCGGAACGTCGGGGAAGGCTTCAGACACCAGGTCGGCCAGGTGGAGTTCTTCCCAGCCGGGCACGTTCGGGGCCAGCAGGATCCGGTCTGGCAGCACGATTCCGGGACTGACCACGCCGATCGCGGTCAGCGGAGCGCCGGCGACCAGCTCGGCGGCGGCGGCCAAAGCTCGCGTGACCACCTGTTCGGCGCCTGCTTCGGCGTCGGTGTCCAGGCGGCGCGTGGCCAGCAGGGCGCCGGTCCGGTCGGACAGACCCAGCGCCACTTTCGTGCCGCCGAAGTCGATGCCCAGGATCAGGTCTTCCGATGTCACTCGCGGGTCCCCTCGATGACCGGCGGGACAGCCTCCTGGCCGTCCCGGTGCGGACCGGCGGGCACCACGACCCTGCCGGTGTTGAACCCGTCGACGCTGACGGTCGGGGCCGCGCCGTGGAGGTCGGCGGCCCGGTAGCGGACAGTCAGCGTCTGCGACTGGCCCGGCCACAACGTGATGTCGTTGTCGTCCCAGGTCGCGGCCGGCAGCTGCGACCCGTCCGCGGAGCGGCGCAAGTCCGCGCGCAGGAAGAAGCTGACCGCGGAGGTCTTCGACGTGTTGGCGATCGTGACCGTGGTCGCGGTGTCCGTGCCGTCCGGGCCCCGCGAAGGTCGGGTCGAGGCGGTCACACTGACCTGCGACTTCGGCAGATCGCGCAGCGCGGTGAGGTCGCTGTACTGGCTCATCGTCGCCTGCGGGTTCTGCAGCGTCTTCGCCCAGTCGACCACGTCCTTCTGCGTCGACATCCAGTAGACGTTCCGGTCCACGACCTTCCCGCCCTGGCGCACCTGCAGTTCCACGAAGTACACCTGCGCCTTCGCGGGAGCCTTAGTCTCCGCCGGGACCTTCGGCTTCAGCAACCCGGTCGCGACGCCCTGGCTGTCCAGCGAAACCGCCGGAGCGGTCTGGTCGTCGAGGACCTTGCCCGCGGTGTCGTAAACCTTGGCCTGGACCGAAATCCCGTTCTGCCGCGCGGCACCCAGGTTGGACAGCGCGACCGTGCCGGTGTCATAGGTGTACAGCGCGTGCAACGGCTTGTTCGCCTTCTGCGCACCGAAATACGCGCCCGGCTGGTCGCCGTCGTTGTTGTACAGCGACCACAGCAGGGTCGGCCAGCCCTTGTTCAGCTGCCAGTACACCACGCCGGTCGACGGGTTCTTCTTGTCGTTGGCGTGCGCGAGGAACGCCTCGAACTGGGAGCGGGTGTTCTCGTAGTTCGCGATCTGCGCGGATTCCACATAGGACTCCAGCGAATCCCATTTCCCGTACCGGTGCGCGATCGACTCGTCCAGGGTGTACAGCGTGCCGAACTTGTAGCCGCCGTGCCCGGATTCGTAATTCGCGTGGTACTGGTTGTACGCCGGGTCCTGCCACAGCTTCGCCTGCTCCTCCGGCGACAGGAACCGCCGCAGCGAATCCAGCGTCGGCACGGTGTGCCCGGCGCTCTGTTCGCTCGCGAAACCCCAGGCGCCGCCCGCGTTCGTGCGGCTCGGGTCGGTCTTGTCGAAGGTCGAGGAGTCGTACCAATAGGTCGGCGGGACCCAGTCGTACGGGCCTTCCTTCTCCCCCGACGGACCGAGCGTCTTGGTGCTCTTGTACTCCGCCGACGCGATCACCGGCACGTCCCAGTCGGCCGCCTTGAACGCGCTCAGCGTCTCGGTTTCCTGCCGCGGGATCGGCTCGTTGTCGCTCCAGCCGTAGGTGATCACGCTGGGATGGCTGCGTTCGGCCTGTGCGATCGAATACGCGGAATCGTGCATGATCCGGTAGTCGCGGTCGGTCAGTTTCTCCGGATGCTCCGGCTGCCAGGCGTCGCAGCAGAGGAATCCGCCGAGCACCAGCAGTCCGGCGCGGTCGGCCTGCTCGTAGAAGTCCGCGGGCATGTCGTGGCCCTCGAGCCGGACGCCGGACAGGCCCATGTTCTTGATCAGCGCGAGCTGGTGCGCGATGTCGGCCTTGTCGTAGCGCAGGAACAGGTCCGGCGCGAAACCGCCGCCGCGGAACACGAAATCGCGGCCGTTGACCGCGAACTTCCGCGCGCCGTCCGGCAGCGCCGGGGACTTGCCGATCAGCTTCGACGTCACCGTCCGGATCCCGAACGTCTCCGATGACGACGTCGACACCGCGCCGTCCTGCGAAACTGTCGTACCCAAGGTGTACAACGGCTGTGCACCCATCGAGTACGGCCACCACACTTGCGGCTTCACGATCTTCAACTGCGGGAATTTGGCCGGCGTGAACGTCACGGTTTGCTTGGCGTGCGCGGGAATCGTGACGTTCTGCCGCACCACGATCGGCCGCCCGCGCCCCGGCGGTGTGACCGTCGCGGCGACCTCGCCGGTCTGCGGCGTGTCCGCGTTGTTGGTCACGTCGACCTTCGCGGTCAGCGATGACGTCGACAGATCCGCCGCGTTGTCCTGCACGACATGCGCGTTGTCGCCGCTCAGCGCGTCCGACAGCTGCAGTGTCGGCGGGAACTGCAAGCCGGTGTTGTTGTCCGGCACGATCTGTGCCCAGTCGGCCTGGTCGAGCGTGTACATCGAATTCGGGTCGTTCGGGTACATCTTGACCGCGAGCGTGTTCCTGCCCGGCCGCAGGAGTTTCGTGACGTCGAAGGTGTGGCCCGCGTACGCGCCGCTCACCACGTCCTTGCCCGCGACGAGCGTGCCGTTCAGCCACACGTCGCCCTCGCCGACGACGCCGGGGATGGTCAGCTTCGCGTTCTTGCCTGGCCGGAAACCGGGGTTGAAATCGGTGCGGAACCACCACGGGTCCTTGAACTGCTTCGTGGTGACCGGTCCGCGCTTCGCCTGGTAGCCGAAGCATTTGCGCATGTTGTCCGAGTAGAACACGTTCGGGCATTTGCCGTTCTGCACCAACGCGTTGATCTCGGTGCCCGGTGCGCCCGCGTCGTCCGGCTTCACCTTCAACCAGCCGTGCGTCGGGTAGCCAGGCCTCGACACCGCCGTGCCGCCGTCCTTGACCTGCGCGGTGGTCAGCACCTGCCAGCCGCCGAGGCCGATCGTCGACTGCCCCTGCGGACGCGATGCCACCGATTCCGGCTGCTGCGCGGAAGCGGTACTCGACACGGCGGTCACCACGCCGGGGACGAGGACGAGCGCGGTGATCCCGGCGATCAGCGGCTTCCTCACGACTCCACCCCCGCGGCCGGTTGGGACGCGAACGCCTCGCGGATTTCCTTGGGGCCGAACGGCCACACCTTTTCCTTCGAGGCGTAGATCAGGAAGGCGAGGACGCCGAGGACGATCCAGGCGACCGAAAGCCAGATCGAAAGCCAACTGGCCGACACGTAGACGTAAACCCACCCGACGAGCGCGATGATCGTCGGCACCGGATACAGCACCTGCCGGTAAGGCCGCTTGAGGTGCGGCTGGCGGCGGCGCAGCACGACGATCGCCGCGACCTGCGCCAGAGACTGGATGATCACCAGCACCGTAACCGCCGCGTTGATGACGTCAGTCAAGGTGAACAGCGAACCGATCGCCGTGATGACGCCCATCGCGAGCACGCCCGCGGTCGGGAGGTTCAGCTTCGGGTGCAGTTTGCCGAACACCGGCAGGAACACCTTGTCGCGCGCGGCTTCGAACGGCACCCGCGACCCGCCGAGCAGCCCGGCGAACACCGAACCGACCGCGGCGATCACGATGAAGACGGTGACGATCTTCGCGGTCACCGAACCCCATGCCTGCTCGAGCACCGACGACGCCACCGACGTCGCGTTCTTGATCGACTCCAGCGGCTGCGAGCCGAGAACGCCCACCTGCAGCAGGAAGTAGAGCGTCATGATGCCGAGAATGGAGAAGATGATCGACCGCGGGAGCGTGCGGCCCGGGTTGCGGACCTCGCCGCCGAGGTACGCGCTCGTGTTGTAGCCGAGGTAGTCGTAGACGGCGATGACGAGGCCCGCGCCGAGACCGGACCAGAACGCGCCGCCCGAGCCGAAGGCGCCCGGGGTGAAGTCGAACGCCTGGTGCGCGTCGAAGTGCGAGAAGGCCGCGATGATCACCGCGAAGACGGCGAAAAGCATGATCAGGAACAGCGCGGTGGTGAGCTTGCTGATCTGGCCGATCCGGCGGAACAGCGCGAGCACGATCAGCACGACGAGGCCGATGCCGATCACCTTGCCCAGCGGGGTGACGCCGCCCGCGTCGGTCACGCCCGGCACCAGATAGCCCAGGTACTGGACCAGCCCGATGATGCCGGTGGACATGATGAGCGGGATGAACAGCACCGCGCTCCAGGCGAAGAGGAACGGCATCAGCCTGCCGGTGCGGTACTGGAACGCTTCGCGCAGGTAGATGTAGGTGCCGCCGGCCCCGGGCAGCGCGGCGCCCAGTTCGGCCCACACCAGCCCGTCGGCGAGCGCGATGATCGCGCCGATGATCCAGCCGAACATCGCCTGCGGGCCGCCCATGGTCGCGACCATCGCGGGGATCGTGACGAACGGGCCGATCCCGCACATCTGCGTCATGTTGATCGCGGTCGCCTGCAGCGGCCCGATCCGGCGTTCGAGACCGTTCCCCGGAAGGGTCGCGGAGTCCCCCGGGCGGGTGGGTGAGCTCACGTCGTGCCTCCATCCAATAGTTAGTAAAGCTTCTTAACATAAGAGGAACGGGGTGCGGAAGGGCTGCGTCCGGAAAGTTGCCGAAACCGGTGCGGGAGTGGGAGAAGGGGACGGTGGGGCGCGGGTCCCGCAGGCACGGCTCCTCGCGACACGGGCGGGCGCTCCGGCGGGATGGCGCCGCTGACCGGGAGCCGTGCCGAGCGAGCGGAAAACCGGCTGACGGGCGGACCGCGCGACTGCCAGACTGCTTCCCGTCGTCCGCCGACCCGGGAGCGTTCGCCTGATGTCCCAACCGATCTTGCACACCGAACGCCTCCGCCTGGTCCCGTTGTCCGCCGGACATCTCGAGCACCTGGTCGAACTCTCCGCCGACCCCGAGGTGATGCGCTTCCTGGCCGGTGTGCAGACCCCTGAGCAGTCAGCGGACGAGCTTCGGCGAACCCTCGCGTACGCCGAGGGCGGGATCGGTTGCTGGACCGGCTTCATCGACGGCGCTTTCGCCGGTTTCTGGTCGCTGCGTCCCGGCGAAACCGCGGGAGAGGCCGAATTGGGATACCGGATGCTTCGCGGGTACTGGCGCAAGGGACTCGGCAAGGAAGGGGCACGGGAGATGCTCCGGCACGGGTTCCGCGACGTCGGGCTCGACCGGATCTACGCCCGGACAGCGGTGCTCAACAAAGCCTCCCAGGCGACGATGGCCTCGATCGGGCTCCGGCACCTCCGCGACTTCATCGGCGACCCGAAGTACTTCGCGCCGGGCGAGGACCGGCACGCGGTCGAGTACGCCGTCGGCCGCGAAGAGTGGCTGGCTAGCGAGTTCGCCTGATGTCCCAACCGGTCCTGCGCACCGAACGCCTCCGGCTGGTCCCGTTGTCCGCCGGAGATCTCGAGCACGAGGTCGAGATGTCCGCCGACCCGGAAGTCATGCGCTACCTGGGCGGCGTGCGGACCCGGGAACAGTCGGCCGAAGCGCTTCGGAGACTGCTCGCGGGCACCCAGCCGGGGCTCGGTTGCTGGGCCGGGTTCCTCGAAGCCGAGTTCGCCGGTTACTGGGCCTTACGCCCCGCCGAAGCCCCGAAAGACGCCGAATTGGGATACCGGCTGCTCCGCAAGCACTGGCGCAAAGGACTCGCCAAGGAAGGCTCGCTCGAACTGCTCCGGTACGGCTTCCGCGAGGTCGGCCTGGACCGGATCTTCGCCGGGACCGCAGCGGGCAACAAGGCCTCCCTGGCGACCATGGCGTCGATCGGGCTCCGCCACATCCGCGACTTCGTCTCCGACGATCCCGACTACTTCGCGCCAGGCGACGACCGGCACGCCGTCGAGTACGCGCTCACCCGCGACGAGTGGCTGGCCCGCACCTAGCGGAAACACGTTCACCCCGGCGCGCCGCGGAGGCGGATGGCACGCCGCCCCGGCGACCCCATATCGTTGCGCAGCAGCCGTCCGGAGGTGGAACCCGAACCGTGCCCGACTACTACGCGGTACTCGGCGTGGGGAAAACCGCGTCCCCCACGGAGATCAAGGCCGCCTACCGCAGGCTGGCCAAGACGCTGCACCCGGACGCGGGCGGCACGGTCGGCACCTTCCAGCTGTTGCGCGAGGCCTACGACACCCTCGCCGACCCCAGCGAACGCGCCCGCTACGACGCCGGCGTCCCGGCCGCCTCGGTGCCCAAACCGCGGCCGCGGCGGCGGTTCGGCGAGCAGCCCGGCTACCGCCCGGAGGCGCCGGAGATCGATCCGGAAACCCTGGAGTGGTGGTCGTTCGCCGCGGCCGACCCGCGGATGCGGCACGGGCGGCGGCGCGGGCCGGGGCACACGCCGGTCGTCGCGGCCGTTGCCGGCACGGTGCTGGTGCTGTTGCCGCTGCTCGCCGGGATCGACTTCACGCCGCCGGTGCTGATCGTCTGGCTCGCGCTCACCGCGGGCACCGCGCTGCTCGTGCACCGGCTCGCCCGCGGTTTCCTTTCCGCGCGCCGCGCCCGGCACGAGTTCGCGGAGGAATTCGGCGGCAGCGCGGTGTTCGGCGCCCCCGGCGCCGAGGCCGACGAGCTGGCCGAACAGCTCACCGCCGACCTGCTGGAGCGCTATCTGACCCGGCTGCCCGGCGCGCGCATCTTCCACGGTCTCGCGTGGCCCGGTTCGGTGTTCGCCGACGTCGACCACGCGGTGCTGTGCGGGAAACGCCTGGTGCTGGTCGAATCGAAGCTCTGGCTGCCCGGGCACTACGAAACCGCCGAGGACGGACGGCTGCTGCGCAACGGGCGCCCGTTCCGCGGCGGCGGCAGCCAGCTGGAAGAAAGCCTGGAGCGCTACCGCGAACTGCTGCCCGGCGTCGCGCTGCGCGGCGCGATGATCGTGTACCCGAGCCGCGACGGCGAGGTCACCACCGCCGAACCGGACGGCGAACCCGGCCCGCCGATGACGCCGGAGCAGTTCCTGCACGAGATCGGCGGCTGGCTGTCCGCCGAACCGTCCACTGTGGACCACAACGCGCTGCGCACGGTGCGCGCGCAGGTCACCGGATCCGGCCGGGCGGCCTGATTCACCCGGGACATATCCGGCATGTGTCACTGTGAGTGCATGACAACCGTGCGCGCCGACCGCCGCCCCGTCCTGCTCGCGCTGGCCGGGATCGCCGCGCTGGCTCTCGGCGCCGTGCTGATGCTGCTGTTGCAACTGGTGCCGCCGACCGACGAGATCAGCGCGACCTGGCGGACCATCAGCGAGTACGGGCGGTCGGACCACAAATGGGTGTTCGACCTGGCAATCGTGCTGGTCGCGGCCGGTTCGGCGGTCGCGTTCGCCGTGCTGCGACTGCAAGGAAGGCTGCCGGTCCTCGCGGCCGTGCTCGGAGCGTTCTGGACAGCCGGGCTGCTGGTGATCATCGCGTTCCCGAAGACCGACTGGGCCAACGCGGCCGCGACCGGCGCGGGCGGCACGCTGCACCGGATCGCCAGTGTCGTCGCCTTCGTCTGCCTTCCGCTCGCGGTACTCGTCTCGGCGCGCGCAGCTTTTCCGGACTCGCCGCGCCGCCGGTTCCTCGCCCGCGCGCTCGCCGTCGCGTCGCTCGCCTGGTTCGCGGTGATCCTCGGCGCGGTCGCCGTCGCCGCGCTGACCGACCAGCGCTGGTGGCTGCTCATCCCGCTCGGCCTCGTCGAACGCGGGATGGCGCTCACCGAACTTGTCGCACTGGCCGCACTTGCCGCCCCGACCGTCGGGTCAGCAGCCGGACGCTGAGGACCGCGCCGACAGCCAACGCGCTCAGCACATAGGCGTTGCCCAGCACCATCTCGACCGGGTTCCAGGACAGCTCCCGGTGCCCGCCTTCGGGAACCACAGCCAGCGCGATCCCGCTGAAAACCGCTCCGGCGCAGATCAGCCCGGCCCGTTTGCCCGACAGAAAACCGACCAGCGGCACCGCCCAAATCCAGTGGTGCGTCCAGGAAAGCGGGCTCACCAGCAACCCGCAGCCCGCCGTCACGAGCAGCGCGGCTCGCGGGTCGCCGCGCCGGTGGAACTCGCGGACCAGCAGCGCGCCCGCCAGCAGGCACACTGCGGCCGACGCCGCGTACCAGCCGAGCGAGGTCGCGCCGAACCTCGCGAACATGCCGTGCAGGGACTGGTCGAGGACCCAGTCGAGGGTTCCGGCGTTGCGGTTGTCCAGCATGGCCGAGGTCCAGTACCGGATCGAGTCGCCCGGCAGGAGCAGCGCTCCGGCGGCGCTCACTCCGAGGAAGGTCGCCAGCGCGCGCCACGCGTCGGCGCGGCGGCCGGTCAGGAGCAGGTACGGGACGAAGATCAGCGGGGTCAGCTTCACCGCCGCCGCGAGTCCGATCAACATTCCGCCGGATCTGCGGTTGCGGACCGGCAGCGCGTCCAGCACGACCATGGCCATCAGGACGCCGTTGATCTGGCCCAGCGAAATCATCCGCCACACGGGTTCCAGCACGGGCAGGAGACAGAGCGCCAGCAGCGGCCGTTCACGGGCGAACCGGCGCGACACCGACCACAGCGCGAGCACCGAGCCGACCGCGATCAGCAGCCACGCGAAGTGCGCCGGGAGCGCGGCCAGCGGCAGGAACAGCAACGCCGCGCTCGGCGGGTACGTGAAAGGCAACTCCAGCGCGGACTTCGGGTCGAGCGCGAGCAGGGGCTCGTAAAGCGGCTGTCCGCGCAGCACGGCCAGCGCACCGGCGCGGTACACCGCGCTGTCCACCCCGAGCGGTGCTCCGCCGAGCCAGCGGAAGACGGCGATCCCGGTCAACGCGGCAATCACCACGACGACAATGCTTTTCTCTTGGCGCACAAGGGAAAGCTAGGGAGACGAGTGCCCCGGAAGCGTCGGTCCGCGGAGCTGTCTTCGGCTGCTCCCCCGGTAGCGTCCCCGCCCGCGAGTGCTACCGGCGTATCACTGGCCCGGCACCACGAACTTCGCCTCGTAGGCCATGACCACGGCTTGTGCGCGGTCGCGGACCCCGAGCTTGCCCAGCACCCGGCTGACGTGCGTCTTGGCGGTCTGTTCCGCAATTACCAGCTGCGCGGCGATGTCCGCGTTGGACAGTCCGCGCGCGATCAGCCGCAGCACCTCGAGTTCGCGCGCGGTCAGCTCGGACAGCCTGCCGACGTCCTGGGTCGGCCGCCGCGTCCCGGCGAACCCTTCGATCACGCGGCGGGTCACTGCGGGCGCGAACAGCGCGTTGCCCGCCGCCACCATCCGGACCGCGACGACCAGATCGTCCAGCGGGGAGTCCTTCAGCAGGAAACCGCTGGCACCGGCGCTGAGCGCGCCGTAGACGTATTCGTCCGCGTCGAACGTGGTCAGCACGAGCACCCGCGGCCTGGCGTCCTCGCCGTCGCCGAGGATGAGCCGGGTGGCGGCGAGCCCGTCGAGGTCCGGCATCCGGATGTCCATCAGCACCAGGTCCGGGCGCAGCGCGCGGCACGCGGCCACCGCCTCGGTCCCGGTGGCCGCTTCGCCGACCACCTCGATGTCCGGCTGCGCGGCCAGCACCGCGCGAAAGCTCTGCCGGACCATGGTCTGGTCGTCGGCGATCACCACCGTCACCGCCATGGCTGTCCCCTAGTCCAGCGGAACGGTCACGACGACGGCGAATCCGCCGCCGTCCCTTCGCTCCGCGGAGAACGTACCGCCGAGCGCCGCCGCGCGTTCCCGCATCCCGAGCAGTCCGTGTTTCGCCCGCCCCGCGGTGTCCTCGGGAGCGCTCGCGACGGCACCGGTGTCCTGCACGACGAGCCGCAGCTCACCTGGTCCGACGTGCACGAACACCTCGACCGGTGCGCCGGGCGCGTGCCGCACCGCGTTGCTGAGCCCTTCCTGGACGATCCGGTACGCGGACAACCCGACGCCCTCGGGCAGCCCGCGGTAATCGCCGCGCAGCTCGAACCGCACGTCGGTGCCCGCCGCGCGGACCCGTTCCACCAGCTGTTCGATCTGCTCGGCCCCGGGCTGGGGCTCGATCTCCTGTCCGGCCTGCCCGGCGCGCAGCAGACCGAGCAGCCGGCGCATTTCGGTCATCCCGTTGCGGGCGGTGTCCTGGATCGACTGGAACTCCTCGCGCAGCCCGTCGTCGAGGCCGGGAAACCGGTAGCGCGCCGAGTCGGCGCGCATGGCCAGCACCGACATGTGGTGCGCGACCACGTCGTGCAGCTCGCGAGCGATCCGGGCGCGTTCCTCCAGCACCGCGCGACGGGTGGACTCCGCTTCCAGGTCGCGTTCGGCGCCGCGCAGCCGCGAAACCAGCCAGCCGAACGCCAGCGGCACCGCGAGCAGCACGGAGATCACGACCAGCTCGCCGCGCACGTTCGCCAGCAGGGCGCTGACCCCGGTGGAGATCAGCCAGACCCACGCCAGCACGCCCGGCCGGTGGTTGCGGCCGACCGCGGCGAGCACGGGGATCGCCGCGAACGCGAACCCCTCGCTCCACGGCCAGCCGAACCGGGCGTGGATCCCGTACAGCTGGTCCGCGCAGCCCACGAGGACGATCAGCACCCGCCAGGACCACAGCGGACGCACCAGCGTGAGGCCGACCGCGAACAGGGTCAGCGCGGCCGCCAGCACCCGCGCGCCCTCGGTCGCGCGGTCGGCGGGAAAGAACGCGAGCACCCCGGCGACGAGCGCCGCGAGCCCGGTCAGCACCTGGTGCGTCCGGCCGGGCGCGACCGCCGGACCGCCGCCGCCAGCGACCGCCTCCCCCAGCGCGCGTCCCGCCGCGACGAGGGGCGCGCTCGTGATCTTCATCGGCGGCGACCCTACCGGCCCGGACCGACAATTCCGGCCGCACGCGGCGAACCGCCCTTCCGAGGTCTCGCGAAATTCTCGTACTAAGCGTACGCTTAGCGCCGCTGCCGAACCGCTTTCTCGACGATGAGGAGATCCCCGTGACCGCTTCCCGTGTGGCCATCGTGACCGGCGCAGGCCGTGGCATCGGCGCCGCCGTCGCCCGCCGCCTCGCCTCCGACGGGTTCGCCGTCGGCCTGCTGGACCTCGACGAGGCCGGGGTCAAGCAGGGCGCCGAGGCGATCGTCGCCGACGGCGGCCGCGCGGTCGGCGTCGCGCTGGACGTCAGCGACGCCGAGCAGGTCGAGGCCGCGGTGACCCGCGTGGCCGAGGAGCTCGGCGCGCCGACCGTGCTGATCAACAACGCCGGCATCACCCGCGACAACCTGCTGTTCAAGATGACCGAACAGGACTGGGACTCGGTGCTCAACGTGCACCTGCGCGGCTCGTTCCTGATGACCCGCGCCGT
Source organism: Amycolatopsis sp. CFH S0740 (assembly GCF_004522315.1). Classification (NCBI taxonomy): domain Bacteria; kingdom Bacillati; phylum Actinomycetota; class Actinomycetes; order Pseudonocardiales; family Pseudonocardiaceae; genus Amycolatopsis; species Amycolatopsis sp. CFH S0740. The sequence continues at coordinate 194,588 of NZ_SDLS01000008.1, forward strand.
GCAGAAGTACCAGACGCAGGAGAAGTGGGGCCGGATCGTCAACCTGTCCAGCACCTCGGCGCTGGGCAACCGCGGGCAGGTCAACTACTCCGCGGCCAAGGCCGGCATGCAGGGCTTCACCAAGACGCTGGCGATCGAGCTGGGCAAGTTCGGCGTCACCGCCAACGCGATCGCGCCCGGGTTCATCGCCACCGACATGACCGCGGCGACCGCCGAGCGCGTCGGCATGAGCTTCGAGGACTTCAAGGCCGCGGCCGCCTCGCAGATCCCGGTGCAGCGCGTCGGCACGCCCGAGGACATCGCGAACGTCGCGTCGTTCCTGGTCAGCGAGGGCGCGGGATTCGTGTCCGGCCAGGTCATCTACGTCGCCGGCGGACCGAAGGACTGATCCCGATGCGCGTGTTCTCCGATGTCGCCGAACTCGCCGAAGCAGTGGGCGGGCCCTTGGGCACGAGCGAATGGCACACCGTCTCCCAGGAGCAGGTGCAGCTGTTCGCCGACGCCACCGGCGACCACCAGTGGATCCACCTCGACGCCGAGAAGGCCGCTGCCGGCCCGTTCGGCACGACGATCGCGCACGGGTTCCTCACGCTGTCGCTGATCCCGGCGTTCCTGCCGGAGATCTACCGGGTCGAGGGCCTGAAGATGGGCATCAACTACGGCCTCAACAAGGTGCGGTTCCCGCAGCCGGTGAAGGTGGGCTCGCGGGTGCGCGGGACCGCCGAGCTGGTCGAGCTGACCGACGTGCCCGGCGGCAAGCAGGCCGTGGTGCGCTGGACCGTCGAAATCGAGGGCGAGGACAAACCCGCCTGCGTCGCCGAGATGGTTTCCCGGCTCATCCTCTGAGCCCCGCCCGCGCCCCGATGCGGCGTCCGGTGCGTCCCCCGCACCCGACGCGGCATGGGGGCGCAAGCCCCGACCTCGCACGAACTGGAGTCCTTCCGATGACCGAAACCGACCCGCCCGGCCTCGATCTGGCGAGGCTGCGCGCCCATCTCGACCGCGAGCGGCCCGGGCTCGTCTCCGGAGCCCTCACCGCGGAAGTGGTGCAGGGCGGGCGGTCCAATCTCACCTATCTCGTCTCCGACGGCACGCAGCGCTGGGTCGTGCGGCGTCCGCCGCTCGGCCACGTGCTGCCGACCGCGCACGACATGCGCCGCGAGTTCCGCGTGATGAGCGGTCTCGCCGGGACTCCGGTGCCGGTGCCGGAAACCGTTCTGCTGTGCGAGGACGCGGACGTGCTCGGCGCGCAGTTCTACGTGATGCAGTTCGTCGAGGGCACGCCGTACCGCACCGCGGAGGAGCTGGAGCAGCTCGGCCCGAAGCGGACGAGGGCGATCGCCGATTCGCTGGTGGACACGCTCGTCGACCTGCACGCGGTCGATCCGGAAGCGGTCGGGCTCGGCGATTTCGGCCGTCCGGAAGGCTTTCTGGAACGCCAGCTGCGCCGGTGGAAGAAGCAGCTCGACGGTTCGCGCAGCCGCGACCTGCCGGGCGCGGACCAGCTGCACGACCGGCTCGCCGCGGCGATCCCGGCATCCGGCCCGCCCGCGATCGTGCACGGCGACTACCGGCTGGACAACGTGCTCGTCGACGGCGACGACCGGATCACCGCGGTGCTGGACTGGGAAATGTCCACGCTCGGCGACCCGCTCACCGACCTCGGCCTGATGATCACCTACGCGCAGCGGGACCAGCTCTCGCTGCCGATGGTGTCCAACGCCAGCAGCGCGCCCGGTTATCCGGGCACCGACGAGACGATCGCCCGCTACGCGCAGCGGTCCGGCCGCGATCTGTCGGCGCTGGACTGGTACGTGAGCTTCGCGTTCTTCAAGCTCGCGGTGATCCTCGAGGGCATCTACTTCCGCTTCCAGCAAGGCAAAACCGTCGGCGAGGGCTTCGACCAGATCGGCGCCGCCGTCGCTCCCCTGATCGAGCAGGGCGCCAAGACGCTCAGCAAGGAGAACTGATGGACTTCGCGTTCGACGCCCGCACCGAGGAACTGCGCGGGCAGCTGCTCGAATTCATGGACTCGCACGTCTACCCCGCCGAGGCTGTTTTCCACGAGCAACTGGCCGCGCGCACCGACCCGTGGTCGCCGCCGCCGGTCGTCGACGAGCTGAAGGCCGAGGCGCGCAAACGCGGGCTGTGGAACTTCTTCCTGCCCGGCGACCACGGCGCGGGACTCACGAACCTGCAGTACGCGCCGCTGGCCGAGATCACCGGCCGCAGCCCGCACCTCGCGCCCGCCGCGGTCAACTGCGCCGCGCCGGACACCGGGAACATGGAAGTGCTGACCATGTTCGGCAGCGACCAGCAGAAGAAGCAGTGGCTGGAACCATTGCTGGCCGGGGAAATCCGCTCCGCGTTCGCGATGACCGAACCCGACGTGGCGTCCTCGGACGCGCGCAACATCGCGACCAGCATCCGGCGCGAGGGCGACGAATACGTCATCAACGGGCGCAAGTGGTACATCACCGGCGCGATGAACCCGAACTGCAAGATCTTCATCGTGATGGGCAAGACCGATCCGGACGCGCCCGCGCACCAGCAGCAGAGCATGATCCTGGTCCCGCGCGACACGCCGGGGCTGACCGTCGTGCGCGGCATGCAGGTGTTCGGCTACACCGACGGCGACCACGGCGGGCACGCCGAGGTGCTGTTCGAGGACGTGCGGGTGCCCTCGGAGAACCTGATCGCCGACGAGGGTTCCGGGTTCGCCATCGCGCAGGCCCGCCTCGGGCCGGGCCGCATCCACCACTGCATGCGCGCGATCGGCATGGCGGAACGCGCGCTGGAGGCGATGTGCCGCCGCACGCTGTCGCGCGAGACGTTCGGGCGTCCGATCGCCGATTCCGGCGTCGTGCAGGACTGGATCGCCGAGGCGCGCGTGCGGATCGAACAGCAGCGGCTGCTGGTGCTCAAGACCGCGTGGCTGATGGACACCGTCGGCAACCAGGGCGCGCACACCGAGATCCAGGCGATCAAGATCTCCACCCCGCTGACCGTCGAATGGATCCTGGACAAGGCGATCCAGGCGCACGGCGCGGGCGGCGTCTCGCAGGACTTCCCGCTGGCGGAGATCTGGGCCGGGGTGCGCACGCTGCGGCTCGCCGACGGTCCGGACGAGGTGCACAAGCGTTCGCTGGCGCGGCGCGAGCTGAAGAAGTACCGGACGGAGGCGGGCAAGTGACCGCCGAGGAGCTGCGGGCGCAGGTCGACGCGTTCCTCGCCGCGCACGATCCGGCTTCCTTGTCCACTGTGGAGTTCCTGCGGGCCCGGTTCGACGCCGGGCTCGCCTGGGTGCACTTCCCCGAAGGACTCGGCGGCCAGGGTGCTCCGCGTGCGCTGCAGGGCGAGGTCGAAGCCGCATTCGCCGCTGCCGGCGCACCGGACAACAACCCGCGCCGGATCCTCATCGGGCTCGGCATGGCCGCGCCTACCATTCTCGCGTTCGGCACCGAGGAGCAGAAGAAGCGCTACCTCCGTCCACTGTGGACCGGCGAGGAGGTCTGGTGCCAGCTGTTCAGCGAACCGGGCGCCGGCTCCGACCTCGCCGCGCTGGCCACGCGCGCGGTCCGCGACGGCGACGACTGGGTCGTGACCGGGCAGAAGGTGTGGACGTCCAGCGCGCATCTCGCGCAGTGGGCCATCCTCGTCACCCGCACCGACCCGGACGTGCCGAAACACCAGGGCATGACGTACTTCCTGTGCGATATGACGGCACCCGGCGTCGAGGTCCGGCCGCTGCGGCAGATCACCGGCGAGGCGGAGTTCAACGAGGTCTTCCTCACTGAGGTGCGGATCCCGGACGCGCAGCGGATCGGCGCGGTCGGCGAGGGCTGGAAGGTCGCGCAGACCACGCTGATGAACGAACGCGTCGCGATCGGCGGCACCGCGATGCCGCGCGAGGGCGGCATGATCGGGCTGGTCGCGAAGACGTGGCGGGACCGTCCGGAGCTGCGCACGCCGGAATTGCGCGACCGGCTCGTGCAGCACTGGGTCGAGGCGGAATCGCTGCGGCTGGCCGGAATGCGGCAGCGGCAGCAGCTCGCGGTGGGCGCGCCGGGTCCGGAAGGTTCGGCGATGAAGGTGGCGTTCGCCGAGCTGAACCAGCAGCTGTCCGGTTTGGAGCTGGAACTGCTCGGCGAAGAGGGCCTGCGCTACGAGGACTGGACGATGCGCCGTCCGGAACAGGTCGACTTCTTCGGCCGCGACGCCGGGTACCGGTACTTGCGCGCCAAGGGAAACTCGATCGAGGGCGGTACCTCGGAGGTGCTGCGGAACATCATCTCCGAACGCGTGCTGGGGCTGCCGTCCGAGCCGCGGGTGGACAAGGACGTCGCCTGGAAGGACCTGCCGCGATGAGCACGCCGGACCTGCTGTACTCGGATGTGGAAGAGGACCTGCGGTCGTCGGTGCGCGCGCTGCTGACCGACCGGGCCGGGCCGACGGCGCTGCTGGCGCGGGTCGAAACGGACACGCCGTACGACCTCGCGCTGTGGAAGACGCTGGCCGCCGATCTCGGTGCGGCCGGACTGATGGTGCCGGAATCCCTTGGCGGGCATGGCGCTTCGACGCGCGAGGTCGCGGTCGTGATGGAGGAGCTGGGCCGGAGTGTCGCTCCGGTGCCGTACCTGGGCAGTGCAGTGCTCGCGACGGCTGCCTTGCTCGCCGCGGGTTCGGACCTGCTCCCCCAGCTCGCTTCCGGCTCGGTGATCGGCGCTTTGGCGGTGCCTTTGTCGACCGCTCCGGGTGCTGCTTTCCCCTCTGCTGTTTCGTTTCTCGACGGAACCTTGTCCGGCCGGGTGTCCACAGTGGCCGATGCTTCGGTCGCCGATCTGCTGATCGTTCCGGCTGTTGGCCCTGATGGCCCTGGTCTTTACTCCGTGGACGCTTCCGCGGCGACCGTGACCGAGGCAGTGTCGTTGGATCTGACTCGCCGGGTCGCCGATGTGACTCTGAATTCCGTTGCCGCACAGACGATTTGCACCGGTTCCGCTGCTGCCGAGGCTTTGGACAGCGCCCTGACCACTGCGGCTGGGCTGCTGGCTTCGGAGCAGACCGGGATCACCGAGTGGGCGCTGACGGAGACTGTCACGTACCTGAAGGGGCGGTACCAATTCGGCCGTCCGGTCGGGGGTTTCCAGTCGCTGAAGCACCGGCTGGCGAATCTGTACACGGAACTGGTCAACGCGCGGGCCGCGGCTCGATACGCGGCGGATGCGCTGGCGACGGGGAACGACGTGCCGATCGCGGTGTCGGTGGCGCAGGCCAGGGTGTCGCCGATCGCGGTGCACGCGGCGGAGGAAGCGATCCAGCTGCACGGCGGGATCGGGATGACGTGGGAACATCCGGCGCATCTGTATCTGAAGCGGGCCAAGAGCGACCAGATCGCTTTCGGCACTCCCGGACGGCATCGGGCCCGGCTGGCTGATCTGGTGGATCTTCCCGCCTGACGGTTTTGTCGGTGGCCGGGGTTAACGTGATCGGCATGGACGAAACCCCGGCCTCCCTTGCGGCCCGGCATGGATGACCCGCCCCATGCTCCGGCCTGGGCCTACGAACGGCCCGAAATCCATCCCCCGGATCCGACGTGGGCTTCCCGGGGCACCAAGCTGTGCGCTGAGGTCGCGCGGCTGCTCGCGCCGTGGCTAGCTCCCGGGCGGGTGGAGCACGTCGGCTCGACAGCGGTGCCCGGCTTGGCAGCCAAACCGGTGCTCGACGTGATGGCCCCGATGCGGGACCTGTCCGCGGAGACGGTCTCGGCGGTAGTGCCGGTGCTTTCCGCTGAGGGCTGGTGTTTCGTGCCGCCGGAACTGGACGTCGCGGCACCGTGGCGACGGTTCTTCGTGCTGCCCGATGCGGCGGGACGGCGTCGGGTGGCGCATCTGCACCTGCTCCCGGAGGGACATCCACGGTGGCAGGCACAGCTCCGATTTCGGGACGCGCTGCGGGCGGATCCCGGGTTGGCCCAGGAGTACGCCGAGGTGAAGCGACGGCTGGCTGGGGAGGTGACGGATCGGGAGGTGTATACGGCGGGGAAGACGGAGTTCGTCCTCCGGGTTCTGGGCGGTTGAGGGCTGTGTGCTGCGGCTAGCGCCGAGTCTCGCTGTTCGAGACCGGTACGGTCGCGCCCCCACCGCGCGACCGTACCGACCTCTGCGCCGAGCTCCTCTGCGCCGAGCCTTCTGCGGTCGAGGGTGCTCCGGCGATCATCCCGCCGGGCCCTGCGCCCTCAGCGGCTCCTGCGAATCGCAGCCGCCGCACCGCGCTCACCCTGCCCGACCCTGCGCCCTCGGCAGCCCCCGCGAATCGCAGCCGCCGCACCATGCCACCGCGATCACCCCGCCCCAGCACCACCTGCGCAAAACCGCGGGCCGCCACATCGCGCGCGCACCGCCGCGCTCGACCCTGCGCCCTCCGCAGCCCCTAGGAATCGCAGCCGCCAGACGACACCGCTCCAGCAATCGCGGCGATCACCCCAAACCCTGCGCCCTCGGCAACCCCACCAATCGCAGTCACCAGACGGCACCACTCCAGCAACCGAGGCAATCGCCCCGGCCCGCCAACCTCTACGGGCTGCCGCGGCCCAGACCGGCCTCTTCGCACCGTTCCGTCCCGAGCCCATCCCGGACCCGCTGCGGCCGCAACCTCGGCTCAGCCCGACCTCTGTCCCCCTGCGCCAGAACTCAGCCCATCCAGTCCGCCCGGCCGAATGCGGCTCCCCCGGCATCGCCCGGCCGCTCCGAATCCCACCGAGTACCCCACCCAGTCGCAGAGCAGGTGGCGACGAGGCCGCACCCCTCGGAACGGCGGCCTCGTCACCGGCCTGGACCAGCTCAGCCGTGGTACCCGGCCACGATCTTCGTGAACGCGTACTTCGGCTGCGAGATTCCGCTGCACTCCCCGCCGCCCGAGCAGTCCCGGTTGGTGGCCCAGAAGGTGAACCGGCCGAGGTGGTGGCTGGAGGCGTAGTCGCGGATCGCGGTGAAGTCCGACACCGAGACGACCTCGCCGGGGTTGTCCGTCTTGCCGTTCATCGACGAGAGGCCCGCATGGCGGTACGCCGTGGCGCTGTCCCAGCCGAACGTCGACTTCAGCTGCCCCACGAGACCGTCCACCGCGGACTTCGTCTTGCCCGCCATGTCGCCGCCGCTGGAGAAGTCGAACGGCATCACCGACCACACGTCCACCGGCGCGCCGATCGCCTTCGCCTGCTTGATCAGCCGCTTGCCCCAGTCGTTCGGGCCGGACGTTTCGGTGCCGATCGTGATCACGACGCGCACGCCGGGGTTCTTCTGCTTGGTGATCTTGACCGCGTTCAGGATCCGGTCCTGCACTGTCGCGTTCTCGAACTCGTCGGTGTTCTCGATGTCGAGGTCGATCGCCTTCAGGCCGTACGCGTCGATCACCTTCTGGTACGCCCCCGCCAACGCCGAGGCCGACGAGCACTTCGCGCCGAGTTTTGTGCCGGACCAGCCGCCGAAGGACGGGATGACGTCGCCGCCCGCGTCGCGGATGGACTTGATCAGGGTTTTGTCCGAACCGGTCAGCGAACGGTCGCCGTCCCACTTCGGGTTGCACGAGCCGTCCGACAGCATGAACGCGAGCGTGAACGTCTTGATCCCGGTCGCGGACATCGCCGCCGACGCGCTGGTCTGCCCCGCCCACTGGTACAGGTACGGCGAGGCGAGCACCGGGTCCGGAGCGGCCGCCACCTGCGGAGCGGACGCGGGCGCGGCCGTGGCCACCCCGGCCGCGGTCGCGAGAGCCGCCCCTGCCGCCGCCGCGAGCGCGGCCAGCCGACGCACTGATTTCATCGTGTTCCTCCCACGAGCACCACGGAACACCTCCGGTTTGAGGCGGCGGGATCAACCCGGGAGGAGTGCACCCGGAAGGGTGCCGTCACACACTGGACTAGACCAAATCGGCGTGTCAAGAGCCGCAGCCCGAACGGCGCACCGGGCCGGAAACACCGCGCCCGGCCGGATTTCCCCCGGCCGGGTGGGGCCGAAAGTCAGGGGCGGCCGGCGGCGGTCCCCTCGCCGAGCCCGTCGGAGAAGTCGTGGTCGCGGGTCTCCGGCAGGGCCAGCACGCACAGGAAGCTGAGCACCCCGAGCACGACCAGCACCAGGGCGACCGGCACCGTCGAGCCGGTCGACGCCCACAGATCGGTCGAGATCAGCGGCACGATCCCGCCGCCGATCACGCCCGCGACGCTGTACGCGATCGAAGCGCCGGAATACCGGTACCGCACCCGGAACAGCTCCGGCAGGAACGCGCCCATCGGCCCGTACAGCATCGCGAAACACGCCAGGCCGCCGACGAACCCGAGCGTCAGCAGCACCGGGTTTCCCGTCTGCAGCAAGGCAAAGAGCGGAAACGCCCACACCACAACGGAAACCGCGGCCGCCGCGCTCAGCCGCCTGCGGCCCCATTGATCGGACTTCATCGCGAACACCAGCGTCGCCACGCCCATCACGGTGGCGGCGATGAGCAGGCTGATCAGGACAGTGGTGCGCGGGATGCCGAGCGTGGTCGTCGCCATCGAAAGACAGAATGTGGTGACAGTATAGAAAAGCGCGTGCGCGAGCACGAAAGACAACGTCGACAGCACCAGAACCCGCGGCTGTTTCCGCAGCAGTTCGAACAGTGGGACTTTCGCCTGTCCGGCTTTGTCCAACGCGGCCTGGAAAACCGGCGTCTCGGCGATCTTGATCCGGATGTAGAACCCGACCGCCAGCAGCACCGCGGAGAACAGGAACGGCAGCCGCCAGCCCCAGGACAGGAACTCGGCGGGCGGGAGCACCGCGTCCAGCAGCAGGAACAGCAGGTTGCCCAGCACGAATCCGATGGCCGGGCCGAGCTGCGGGAAAGCCGAGTACAGGCCGCGTTTGCCCGGCGGCGCGTACTCCGTTGACATCAGCACCGCGCCGCCCCATTCGCCGCCGAGGCCGATGCCCTGCACGAAGCGCAGCACCACCAGCAGGATCGGCGACCAGATGCCGAGCGTGCCGTAGTCCGGCACCAGCCCGACAGCCACTGTGGACAGTCCCATCACCAGCAAGGACGTGACCAGCATGGACTTGCGGCCGATCCGGTCGCCCCAGTGTCCGAAAAGGATCGCGCCGACCGGGCGCGCGACGAATCCCACCGCGAAGGTGCCGAGCGAGGCCAGCACCCCGGCGGTCGAGGAAAACGTCGGGAAAAAGACCTTCCCGAACACCAGCGCCGCCGCGGTCCCGTAGATGTAGAAATCGTAGAACTCGATGGCGGTGCCGATGAAACTGGCGGTGGCGATGCGCGACATGTCGGTGCGCGCGGGTGCGGTCATTCCGGCTCCCTGTTCTCCCCTGCGGCCCGGTGCCGCCCCGGGAGAATATCGGGTCACGCGTCGCCGGGCAGCTCCTCCATTTTCCGCTGCAGCTTGTTCATCCCGCCGAGCCAGCGGTCGGTTTCGGTGGCGCGCAAGGCATAGAAGTCCGCGACCTCGGCGTGCGGCAGCACCAGGAACCGGTTCTCGGCCATCGCGGCGAACAGCGCGTCGGCCACCTGCGGCGGGTCGATCGCGCTGGCGCCCATCAGCAGTTTGCCGCGTTCGCCGGTCTCTTCGAGCATCGCGGTGCGCACGCCCTGCGGGCAGATCGCCTGCACGGTGATGCCGCGGTGCCGGTAGGTGGCCGACAGCCATTCCGCGAACGCCAGCGCGCCGTGCTTGGTCACCGAATACGGAGCCGAGCCAAGGCTCGTGAGCACGCCCGCCGCGGACACCGTCGCGACGAACCGCCCCTCGCCGCGCTCCAGCCACGCCGGCAGCAGCAGCCGGGCCGCACGGACGTGTGCCATCACGTTCACGTCCCACGCCAGCGACCACGCGTCTTCGTCCGCGTGGGCGTCGCCGAACGGCGCGACCCCGGCGTTGGCGCAGAAAACGTCGATCTCACCGAGCGTTTCGCGGGCGGTGTCGATCAGGTCGGCGACCCCGGATTCGCTGGCGACGTCACCGGCGAACGACGTGCCGCCCACCTCGGCCGCGACCTCGGCGGCACGGTCCCCGTCGAGGTCCGCGACCACGATGCGAGCCCCGTCCGCCGCGAACCGCCGCGCCAGTGCCGCCCCGATCCCGCCACCACCGCCGGTGATGACGACTCCGGCGCTCACAGACCGCCGCCGAGCGTCACGCCGCCGTCGAGCACGACCGTCTGCCCGGTCATCCAGCCCGCCTCGCCGGACAGCAGGAACGCCACCGCGCCCGCGATGTCCTCCGGCACCCCGAGCCGCTTCATCGGATAGGCCGCGGCGACTTCTTCCTCGCGCCCCTCGTACAGCGCTGTCGCGAACTGCGTCTTGACCACCGCCGGAGCCACCGCGTTGACCCTGATCTTCGGACCGAGTTCCGCGCCGAGTTCCTGGGTGAGCCGGATCAGCGCGGCCTTGCTGACGCCGTACATGCCGATGCCCGGCGAGGTGCGGATGCCCGCGATCGAGGCGACGTTGACCACCGCGCCGCCGTGCTCGCCCATCCACGCGTCCCGCGCGACGCGGATCCACGACAGCGGCGCCACGACGTTCACCGCGAAGATCTTGCTCGCGGCGGCCGGGTCGACGTCCAGCGTGGGCCCGTAGACCGGATTGATGCCGGTGTTGTTGACCAGCATGTCGAGACTGCCGAATTTCTCGACCGCGGCGGCGACCGCCTCCTGCTGATGCGCGGCGTCGTCGGCCTTGCCGGGCACCGCGATCGCGACCTCGGGCCCGCCGAGCTTCTCGACGGCCTCCGCGAGCGGCTCCGGCTTGCGCGCGGTAATGCACACCTTCGCCCCGCGCTCGACCAGCCCCTGCGCGATAGCCAGCCCGATCCCCCGGCTGGCCCCGGTGACCAGGGCAACGCGATCCTTGAACGACTCCACCACACCGTCTCCTTGTCCGCCGCTGGACAGCCACCGCTAAGCGACCGCTTAGTCGCAGGATAACGGCGAGGCTCGCTTACGCAACCCTGGACCGTCGCCTCGGCCGTCACAACGCGGTGGGTCACTGCCGTCCGGACCCTGCGTATTCACCAAAGCGCGCCAGGATCGGCCCGTCGAGCTCGGCCGCGAATCCTGCGCAGAGGTTGCTGCGGACGCTCGGCAGGACCACCTGTCCCGGTCGGCGGAAATCACCGGGCACTGCGGAATCCGAGGAACGCCGCGCACACACCCCTGATCGAGGTCCGGCGCGTGTTGACCGCCTCGGGAGCAAGTGGTACACATCATGCGACATTTACGCAAGATGTCGCACACCGAGAAAGCAGGATGCAATGTCGCAGTCTGTGTTTGCCAGGTTCGGAGCTCGGCGGATGGCGCCGCTCGCTGTCGTTCTCGCTGCGGCTCTGGCGTTTTCGGTTCCCGGGCACGCAACCGCGGCTGGACAGGGCGGTTACGCACCGGTGGATCAGCCCGGTCCGGCCTTGACGGTTCCCGAGTCGACGGTGGACGACGCGCTCTCCTGTTCTCCGTCAGTGCGCGGGGCGAAGCAGGATCCGGTGTTGCTGATCCCGGGGACAGCGAGCAACCCGGAGTCGGTGTTCGGCTGGAATTTCCTGCCGGCGTTCAAGGCGGAAGGCGTTCCGTACTGTGCCGTCACATTGCCGAAGGACGCGGACGGCGACATCCAGACCGCTGCGGAGTACGCGGTGCGCGCGATCCGGGTGATGCACGCGGAATCCGGGCGGAAGGTACAGATCCTGGGGTGGAGCCAGGGGGCGGGTCCGGTGCCGCGGTGGGCTCTGCGGTGGTGGCCGGACGTGCGCCCGATGGTCAACGGGCTCATCGCCATCGATCCGCCCAACCACGGTTCGATCGTGGCCAACGCTCTGGGATGCGGACTGGTCAACGCCCTCTGCCCGCCCGCGGTGTGGCAGCAGAGAGTGGGCTCGAAGTTCTTGGACGCGTTGAACTCCGGTGCGATGACGTTTCCGGAAGTGCAGTACACGGTGATCTACACCCGGATCGACACCATCAACGAGCCCAACATCGCCGGGCAGGCGTCGATGCTGCCGGCCGCGCCGAACGTCCGGAACATCGCGCTTCAGGATGTGTGTCTCAGCGCCGCCGTGCTGGGAGCTGATCACGGGCAGACTTTGGGTTCAGCGGTGACCTATCAGCTCGTGGAAGACGCGTTGCGGCATCCGGACGAGCCGGCGAATCCGAGCCGGGTCGACCGGAAGATCTGTTCGCAATTGGGGCAGCCGTATTCGAATCCGATCGCGCAGGTTTCGGGGATCACGAACCTGTATGCGAACGGAGTCGTCGTGAACCTTCCGCGCGACGCGGTCGACGCCGAACCGCCACTGCGCTGCTACGTCTATCCGCGGGGGTGCGGCGCGAACTGAATCATCCGGGTGGCAGGAACGACGTCAAACGAGAAATCGAGAGGGACGGCGAATGTACCCAGGCGCATACACCGCGCGATTTCCGGACAAACCCGCAGTGCTGATCGCGGGCGAAGACCAGACCGAGGAAGAAGTCCTGTCCTATCGGGAACTCGAGGACCGCTCGTTGTCGCTGGCCAGGTTCCTGCACGAGGCGGGGCTGCGGCCAGGCGATCATATCGCGCTGTTGAGCGACAATTCTCCGCGCGCGTTCGAGGTGTACTGGGCGGCGATGCGATCCGGCCTGTACCTGACGGCGATCAATTCGCATTTGACTGCCGAGGAGGCGGCATACATCGTCGAGGACTGCGGCGCGCAGGCGTTGGTCGTCTCGGCGGTGCTGCGCGATCTCGCCGAGGAGTTGGCAGATCAGACCCCGGGGGTGCGGATCCGGTTGGCGTTCGGCGGGCCGGTGCACGGACACGGTTCCTATGCCGACGCCCTTGCCACGACCCCGGCGGTACCGCTGTCCGCGCAGCCGCGGGGCGCGGACATGCTGTATTCGTCGGGCACCACCGGGAAACCGAAGGGAATCAAACCGCCGCTTCCGGACCGTCAGGTGCACGAGCCTGGCGACCCGTACGTCGCCGCGTTCGGCGGCCGGTACGGGTTCGACGCGGACACGGTTTATTTGTCGCCAGCACCGATCTATCACGCAGCGCCGTTGCGATTCGGCGGAGCGGTGCACGCGTTGGGCGGCACCGTCGTGCTGATGCGGCGGTTCGAACCGGAGCAGGCGCTCGCCGCGATCGAGCGGCATTGGGTGACGCACAGCCAGTGGGTGCCGACAATGTTCGTGCGGATGCTGAAGCTGAGTCCAACCGTCCGGCGGCGTTACGACCACTCCAGCATGAAGGTCGCCGTGCACGCCGCGGCACCCTGCCCGGCGGACGTCAAGCAGCGGATGATCGACTGGTGGGGCCCGATCATCGAGGAGTACTACGCGTCCACCGAGGGCAACGGGGTGACACTCATCGGCAGCGAGGAATGGCTGCGCAAACCGGGTTCGGTCGGCCGCGCGGCGGTGGGCGTCGTGCGGATCTGCGCCGACGACGGAGCGGAGCTGCCTGCCGGCGAGGTGGGGACTGTCTACTTCGAACGGGACGAACCGCCGTTCGAATACCACAACAATCCGAGGGCTTCGGCCCGCGCCCGCCATCCGCGGCACGCCACGTGGAGCACCACCGGCGATCTCGGCTATCTGGACGAGGACGGCTATCTGTTCCTGACTGACCGCAAGGCTTTCATGATCATCTCCGGTGGCGTCAACATCTACCCGCAGGACGTGGAGGACGCGCTCGCACTGCACCCGAAAGTCGTCGACGTCGCGGTGTTCGGAATTCCGGACCCCGAGATGGGCGAATCAGTGGTGGCCGTCGTACAGCCCGCGCAGGGTTCTTCGCCGGGAGCTGAACTCGCCGAGGAACTGCGCGGCTTCCTGCGTGACCGGATCGCGCACTACAAAGTGCCGCGCCGGGTGGAATTCACTGCGGAGCTGCCGCGTACGCCCAGCGGCAAACTGCTCAAACTGGCAGTCCGCGACCGTTACCTGTCCCGCGCCTGAGGGCCCGTATTAGCGCAACAGCGTCCCGAACACCAGGCGCAACGCGTCGAGGTCCGAAGACCGGCCGGTCAGGTACTCGATGTGCGCGTAGGACTCGATGACCCGCACGATCACGAACGCGAACTCGTCCAACGGCAGATCAGCCGCCAGCGCTCCGGTGTCATGCTGCTCGGCGAGGAACTCGCGGACGACCTCCAGCACCCGAGGCTGGAAACCCTGTTCCGGGACCGTCGTCAGGCGCAGCGCCAGGTCCGCTTCCTCGCGCATGAAATGCTGGCACCCTGGATTGCTCAGCCAGTCGTCCACGAACCCGACCAAGGCCTCCACCAGCCAGTTCGCCGACTCAGCCCGCGCGCGTCGCCGGTTGGCACGCAACGACTCCTCGGCAAGCGACCACAGCACCTCCACCAGCAGCTGCTGGCGGCCGCCCACCCAGCGGTACAGCGTCGCGCGGTTCACCCCGAGCGTCTCCGCGAGCAGATTCATGTCCACCCGGCGGCCTTCCAGGAACATCTCGCGGGCCAGCCGGAACACGTCCAGCGCCCCTACCCGCGGATCTGGGCCCTGCCGCAATTCTCGCTGCAACGGCAGCTCCCGGTTGCCCGAGGTGCCGGAGGACGGGGGACGTGACGTGCCGGCCATGAACCTTGACAGCCCCTCTCGACGAACCAGGCAGTGCGACAGATTTCAAAGGTGTCTCACCGCGAGTCGCACGACCCCGCTCGGGGTTTCCTCGCAACGATATCTCACAACGTCGCACCACTGCGGGGTGGACGTGCCCCGCAGGCCGGCCGGCCGGGCGAAGGATTACTTGCCGAAGCCGGCGGTGAGACCGGTGACGAGGTAGCGCCGGCCGAGGATGTACAGCGCGAGGACCGGCAGGGTGGAAAGGACGACCGCGGCGAGGACCGCGGGGATGTTGACCCGGAACTGGCCTTGGAAAGCCCACAGCGCCATCGGAAGCACGCGCTGGTCGGCGCTCTGGGTGAGGATGAGCGGGAAGAGGAATCCGTTCCACACGTTGAGGCCGTCGTACACCGCGACGGTGACCATCGCGGGTTTGACCATGGGCAGCACCAGGCTGACGAGCATCCGCCCGTGCCCGGCGCCGTCCACGCGCATCGATTCGAACAGCTCGTTCGGCACGTCGCGCAGGAAATTGGCCAGGACGACCACCGAGAGCGGAATCGCGAAGGCGACCGAGGGCAGCACGATCGCGAGCAGGGTGTCGTAGAGGTGCGCGCGCGTGATCAGGTAATAGATCGGGATGATCGTCGCCTGCAGCGGGATTGCCAGGCCTAGCAGGAAAATCTTGTACGTGGTCGCGGAGAACCGGGTCCGGCCGCGCACGATGTAATAGGCCGCCAGTAGCGATACCGCGACGGTGATAACCACAGTGCCTGCCGTGACGACCGCACTGTTGATCAGGTAGCGCAGGAAGCCGTTGTCCAGGACCAGCCGGTAGTTCTCGAACGTGGGATTTGCGGGCAGCGACAACGGGTTGGCCCCGAAGAACCCGCTCTGGCCGCGCAGGCTCGTCACGACGATGTAGTACACGGGCACGAGAACGACGAACAGCCAGGCGAATCCGGCGAGCCCGCCGAGCACGTTGGGCCTGCTCCTGGCCATCACACACCGTCCTGCTGGCTGCCGCGGGAGAAGCGGGCGAACCGGGAGAGGCCGAGCGACAGCGCCAGCCCGGCGACGACGAGCAGTACGGCCAGAGTGCTCGCGCGGCCCATGTCGTTGTTCGAGAAACCGTTGAGGTACATGTCCAGCGGCAGGAACCGGGTGGCGTTGCCCGGGCCGCCGCCGGTGAGCACGAAGACCAGGTCGAAATAGGTCAGCGAGCCGACCAGCATCAGCGTCGAGGAGGTGACGATCGTGTAGCGCAGCTGCGGCAGGGTGATGTGGAAGAACTGCCGGACCGGGCCCGCGCCGTCGATCTGCGCGGCTTCGTAAAGCTGGGCCGGGATCTGCCGCACTCCCGCTTGATAGAGCAGCGTGTGGAACGGCATGAACTGCCAGCCGATCACGAAGATCACCACGTACAGGGCCAGTGTCGGCTCGCCGAGCCAGTCCTGGGAGAGCCAGTCGGCTCCGAAAGCGCGGCTCATCCCGAAGTTCGGGTCGAGCAGGGCTTTGAACGCGATCGCGATCGCGGCCGAGGACAGCAGCAGCGGAAGGAAATACAGCACGCCCAGCACCGCGCGGTACCGGCCGCGGCCCGCGGTCAGCACGCCAAGCAGAAGCGAGACCGGCGTCTGGAACAACCAGCTCGCCGCCATCACCTGCACGCTGAGCCAGAGCGCGTGATAAGTAGCCGGGTCGCTTAGCGCCGCCGTCCAGTTGCCGAGCCCGGTCCAGACGGGGTCGGCGATCCCGTCCCACTTCATCAGGCTGAGCACCGCCACCCCGCCGAGCGGGAGCAGCGCGAAGATCGAGAAGAACGCCAGCGCGGGAACGGCCGTCAGCGGATGCGGTCCGGCGCGGCCGGGCGTCGCGGCGGACCGCGGCCGCTTCCCGGAACGCTCCCGCACGAGGGCAGCGGACACCGTCACTTCCCGACCGTCGCGTTCATGTTCGCCGAGAACTGCTCGGGCGTGATCTGCTTGAGGAAGAGCTGGTCCAGGTTGTTCAGCAGCGCGTCGGCCTGTCCGGGGGAAAGGGCCTGGTCCCAGGAGAGCTGGAAATTCGGCGCGTTCCGCGCCAGTCCGTACACATAGGACAGATACGCCGGGTCCGGTGCCTTGGCCAGTTTGGCCTCGATCCCGTTGACCGGCGGCACCGCGCCCCCGGCGAGCAGCGCGTCGACGTAGGCATCGTTCATGACGCCCTCGCGCAGGTATTTCACCGCCGCCTGTTTCTGCGCGTCGGAGGCGTGCGCGGACACCGACCAGAAGTTCGCCGGGTTCCCGACGATGTCCGCCGGATCGCCCTTCCCTCCCGGCACGACCGGGAAGCCGACGTAGCCGAGTTTGCCCGCGGCGAAACCGGGGTCGGCTTCCTTGATCGTGGGGAACGCCCACGAACCCATCAGGTACATCGCCGCCTTGCCGGTGTAGAGCAGGGCGAGGTCCGCGTTGCTGTCGGTGCTGATCGAATTGAACCCCTTGGCGAATCCGCCCGCGTCGACGAGCTGCTGGATCTTGCGGTTCGCGTCCAGGATCGCGGGATCGGACCAGGCGCCCGGCTTGTTCGCGGCGATCGCGGCGAAGACGCCGGGCCCGCCGATCCGGTCGACCAGGTACTCCTCCCACATCAGCTGCGGCCATTTGCTTTGCCCGCCGAGGGAGAACGGAGCGATCCCGGCGGCGGCGAACTTCGGCACGAGCGCCATCAGCTCGTCCCAGGTCTTCGGCGGCTGCGCGCCCACCCGGGCGAAAAGATCCTTGTTGTAGAACAGGAAAACCGGCTGCATGCTGTTGTTCGGCACGGCGTAGGTCTTGCCGTCCAGCACCCCGGTTTTCGCCACCGAGGGCAGGAACCGGCCGGTCAGCGCGGGATCCTTCCGCACCTCCGGGGTCAGATCCATGATTTTCCCGGCCGCGACCCAGGATTTCAGCATCCCGCCGTTGCCCCAGCTGAACACCAGGGTGGGCGCCTGGTCGGCGCCGACGGCCGAGCGGATCTTCTGCTTGTACGCGTCGTTGCCGAAGAACTGCCCCTCGACGCCGCCGCTGGCGAACGAAGCGCGGAACACCTGCTCGTCGCCGCCGGTCAACGCCCATGCCGTCGCTTTCCCGCCGGCGGCGGCCGTGGGCCCGCTCGTGCCGCACGCCGCGGTCAACGCCAGCAGAGCCGCGAACCCGGTCGCCGCGAGCGTCGTCCGCGTCCCGCGGACCGTCCGGCGAGTACCCAGTTTCATGATGCACCTTCCGCTCCGAAGGTTCGAAAAGTTTCGAAAACTTCTCGTAGGCTGGCCGAAATCTAGGGTAGTGATTCGGGTCAGTCAAGTGCTAAATTCCCTTTTCATAGCCAACAATCACGCTTCGAAACATTTCGAAAAGAGGGAGCCTGATGCCGTCCCGCACTGGCGCGAGGCTCGCGGCCGTCGCCGAAGCCGCCGGCGTCTCGCTGCCGACCGTCTCGAAGGTGCTCAACGGGCGATCCGACGTGGCCGCGCGCACCCGCGCCCGAGTGGAACAAGCGTTGCGGGAGGCCGGATACGTGCCGCGCGGCGGGAGCCGGAACGCCCCCGCGACCCGGATCGTCGACGTCGTGTTCGACGATCTCGTCAGCCCGTACGCGCTCGAAGTGCTGCGCGGGGTGACCGCCGCGGGCGCCGAACTCGGCGCCGACGTGGTGGTGAGCCGGATGCCCGAAGCGGCGCCCGGCGGCCCGCTCAGCCCCGAGGACCAGTGGACGCACCGGCTCAAGGGCAACGGCCGGGCCGGGCTGATCGTCGTGACCTCCGAACTCTCGCTCGCCCAGGTCGAAAGCTTCGAACGCGCCGGGCTGCCGCTGGTGGTCATCGACCCGATCAACCTGCCGAGGACCGAGGTCGCCAGCGTCGGGGCGACGAACTGGTCCGGCGGGATCGCCGCCGCGGAGCACCTGCTGAGCCTCGGGCACCGGCGCGTCGCGTTCGCCGGCGGGCCGGTCGGGGCCTCCTGCAGCCAGGCCCGGCTGCACGGGTACCGCGCCGCCCTCGACAACGCGGGCGTCGCCTTCGACCCGGAGCTGGTGTGCCACGGCGACTTCGGCCACCCGGCCGGACTGGAGATCGGAAACCGCTTGCTGGCCATGGAAAATCCGCCGACCGCGGTGTTCGCCGCCAGCGACGCCACCGCGCTCGGCGTGCTGGAAGCCGCCCGGCGGCGGGGATTGCGGGTGCCGCAGGACCTGAGCGTCGTCGGCTTCGACGACACCATGCTCGCCGGCCTCGCCACCCCGCCGCTGACCGTGATCCGGCAGCCGCTGCACGACATGGGCCGGGTCGCGCTGCGCACCCTGCTCAAGCTGATTTCCGGGCAGACGCTCGATTCCCACCACGTCGAACTCGCGACCCATCTCGTCGTGCGCGAGTCGACCGCCCCCGCAGCCGACCGAGGAGCACGATGAGCCGCTGGCACGACCGGACCCTCTCCCCCGCCGAACGCGCGGACGCGCTGCTGGCCGGGATGACGCTCGAGGAGAAGGTCGCCCAGCTGGGCAGCGCGTGGCCCGGCAATCAGGAGATCAGCGGGAACGTCGCCCCCATGCAGGACGTTTTCGCCCGCGGCGAGGTCCCGTTCGACCAGGTGCGCGCGGACGGGATCGGGCACCTCACCCGCCCGTTCGGCACCGCGCCGGTGAGCGCGGCCGACGGCGTCGCCCGGATCACCGCGCTGCAGCGCGAAATCGTCTCCGAGACCCGGCTCGGCATCCCGGCGATCGTGCACGAAGAGTGCCTCACCGGCTTCACGACCCTCGGCGCCACGGTCTACCCCACCGCGCTCGCCTGGGCGGCGACCTTCGATCCCGGTCTCGTCGAGCGGATGGCCGCGGCCATCGCGGAAGACATGCGCGCGGTCGGCGTGCATCAAGGGCTTTCGCCCGTGCTCGACGTCGTGCGCGACTACCGCTGGGGCCGCACCGAGGAAACCCTCGGCGAAGACCCGTACCTCGTCGGCATGCTGGGCACCGCTTATGTCCGCGGCCTGGAGAAGGCCGGGGTCATCGCGACGCTGAAGCATTTCGCCGGATACTCCGCGTCCCGGGCGGCACGCAACCACGCGCCGGTTTCGATCGGACCGCGCGAGCTGCGCGACGTCGTCCTGCCGCCGTTCGAGATGGCGGTGCGCGACGGCGGGGCCCGCTCGGTCATGAACTCCTACAGCGACCTCGACGGCGTACCCGCAGCGGCCAGCGAAGCGCTGCTCACCACGATTCTGCGCGAGGAATGGGGTTTCGACGGAGTCGTCGTCTCCGACTACTGGGCGATCGCGTTCCTCAAGAGCATGCACCGCGTGGCCGCCAGCGCGGGTGCGGCGGGCGCGCTCGCGCTGGCCGCCGGGATCGACGTCGAACTGCCGGACACCCTGTGCTACAGCAAGGAACTGACCGAGCTGGTCCGTTCCGGGGAGCTCCCCGAGGCGCTCGTCGACCGGGCCGCGAGCCGGCTCCTGCGGCAGAAGGCCGAGCTGGGCCTGCTCGACGCGGACTGGGTGCCGCGGGCCGAACCGGTCGATCTGGATTCACCGCGAAATCGAGCCCTCGCCCGGGAAATCGCCGAGAAGTCCGTCGTGCTGCTCGCCAACGACGGCACGCTTCCGCTGTCCGCCCGGGAATCCGCCGGGAAAATCGCCCTCGTCGGGCCGTGCGCCGACGACCCGCTGGTCTTCCTCGGCTGCTACTCCTACCCCAACCACGTCCTGCCGCGCCACCCCGAATTCGGCCTCGGCGTAAGCGTTCCGTCCCTGGCCGATGCGCTGCGGCTCGAACTGCCCGCGGCCGAGATCGCGCTGCACCAAGGCTGCCCGATCCTCGACGAGGACCGCTCCGGCATCGCCGCCGCGGCGAGCGCCGCGGAAGCCGCCGACGTGTGCGTCGCCGTCGTGGGCGACCGGGCGGGCATGTTCGGCCTCGGCACCTCCGGCGAGGGCTGCGACGCCCCCGACCTGAGCCTCCCCGGCGTCCAGGACGAACTCCTCGACGCGCTCCTGGCGACCGGCACCCCGGTCGTGGTCGTGGTGGTGTCCGGCCGTCCGTACGCCCTCGGCCGCCACGTCGGCCGCGCCGCCGCTCTGGTCCAGGCGTTCCTGCCGGGCGAGGAGGGCAGCGGCGCCGTTGCCGGGATCCTGTCCGGCCGGACCGCCCCGTCCGGGAAACTGCCGGTGCAGGTCCCCCGCGTGCCCGGCGGCTCGCCCGGCACCTACCTGGCTCCGCCGCTGGGCCGCGACAGCGCGGGCATCAGCAACCTCGACCCGACCCCGCTGTTCCCGTTCGGCCATGGCCTGTCCTACACCACGTTCGCCTACTCGGACCTGCGGCTGAGCGCGTCCGAGATCCCCACCGACGGCGAACTGTCCGTTTCGGTCACCGTCCGCAACACCGGCGAGCGCGCGGCGGACGAAATCGTGCAGCTGTACCTGAACGACGTGCACGCCCAGGTCACCCGCCCCGTCCGGCAGCTCGCCGGCTTCGCCCGGGTGCCGCTCGAGGCGGGCCGCGCCGCAAGGGTCACGTTCGCGCTGCACGCCGACCGCACCAGCTTCACCGGACTCGACCTGCGCCGGATCGTCGAGCCCGGAACCATCGAGGTCCTGGCCGGCCCGTCCGCGGGCGACCTGCCCTGCACCGGCCGGTTCGAACTCACCGGCCCGGTCCGCGAAGCGGGCCACGACCGGGTCTTGGTCACGCCGGTGTCGATCACGCCGCTTCCCGGGTGACCGCAGCGCGCCGGGCGCTGCGGCGCAGACAGGCGTCGGCGAGCCGGTCGTCTGGTCAGTCCGATATGGACGGTCGCGGGGACATGAAGTCTCCCTCCAGGAACGCAAGCGCGGCAAGTGGGCTTTGGGTTCGGGGCAAGGCGCGTTCGGCCTGCCCGGATTCCTCGCCCCCGTGCTCGCCGCCGGATACGCTGGACCGCTTTCGCTCGAGGTGTTCGACGTCTTTCGCGCGCACCGGAACCCACCGCGCCAAACCCGTGGGCCGCTGGGAACAAGGCGCGGATCCTCGTCAACCGCTCCGGCGAACCGGCAGCCGTCGCCGCCCTCGCCGTCGAATCCGCTGCTGCCGCCGCACGCTCGCCACCTACCGGGAACTCGGCGTGCTGCACGAACACACTCCCGAAGGCGACTATCTGCAAGCCTGCACCGAAGTACTCGGCGGCCGGGCGTTCCTCGCACTGGTCCCACGCCTCGGCGACCACGACGGCTGGACCGGCGCCCCGGTCCGCGTGGCCGCACACCGCCGACGACGGCTCGCCCGGGCGCACGTGCCCGCCTGAACGGCAGCCGCCGAAGACGCGAACCGGCCGGTGACCGCCTGTCCTCGACCGGGACTGGCACACGAGCTGTTCCCGCGACCCGTGCCGTCTGCGACGCGGCGAGCGGCGTTCCCGGCGAACCGGCGCCGCGTCACCCGGTCCGACCGCCGCCGCGGCTCAGTAGTCGCGGACGCGGTCGGGGTAGGAGGTGATCACGTTGTTGTTCTTGTCGACCACGATCCTGAGGTGGTCGAGGTCGTGCGGCTCCCGGACGTAGCTCCCGCTCTCCCCCCGCTGATACTGGATCTCGCCCTGCCTGTTCCGGACGATCTCGGCCCGGCCGGTGTTGTGGTCGAAAGGCCCGCGCTCCGGGACGCGCTCGTCGATGTAGCCGACCTTCTTGTCCATCGGGACCAGGTAGACCGTCCGGTCGCCCTGCGCTTCCTTGGTGACGCGCGGGTCGCCCGATTTGACCCTTCGCCAGGCGGAGTCGGTGACCTTGACGACCTTGTCCTTGCTCCACGCGTTTCCGTTGCGGGTGCCGAAAACCCCGTGTTCGGCCTTGCCGGGAACGTTGTCGGTGTGCAGGTCCACGTGGTCGACCCGGCTCTTCTCCCCGCGCCCGCCCCGCTTCATCGGGCCGTAGCTCAGACCCGACGGCGTGGTGCCGGTCTGTCCCTTCCGTTCCTTGCCGTTCCGCAGGTCGAGCTTGTTCTTCTTGCACCCGCCCGCGAGGCCGAGCGGGTCGCTCCAGGTGAGCGGGTTGCGCACGTACGCGTGCGGGTCCAGCCCGCCGTCGAGCCCGAGCGGGTCGGCGCTGAGGTAGCGGGCCGTGCCGGGGTCGTAATAGCGGTGGCGGTTGTAGTGCAGTCCGGTCTCTGCGTCGAGGTACTGGCCGGGGAACCGAAGCGGCGTCGACGGGCCGGACGGAGCAGAGCGGGGCACGCCCCACAGCGTTTCGTCGCGGCGCCAGGCGATCCGCCCGGTCTCGTCGACCAGTTCGGCGGGCGCGCCGAGGAAGTCCGCGACGATCGCGTGGAAACGGTCGTCGACGCACGCGTCGCCGTCGTACGCGCGATCCGTCTGCGCCACCGGGGTTTCGTCGTCCGGGTGCCACTCCCACGTGGTGCTGCGCGTGCGGCCCGCGGGCGTCGATTCGATCTGCTCCACGAGCAGGTCGTCGCTCCACACGAAACGGGTCTCGAACACGACCGTTTCGCCGTCGAGGCGCTGCTTGGCGACGCGGCGGCCGAGCGCGTCGTAGCGGTACCGCCACTGCTGCCCGTCCGGGGACGTGGCGCCGACGAGCCGGTCTTCGCCGTTCCACTCGTAGGTCCAGCCCTCGCGGCTGACGAGCCTGCCCTGCGCGTCGAACCGGCCGGCGCGCTTGTCCGGCAGTGCCACGGCGTCGGCGCGGTCGTACCGGTACTGCTCCGGACCGTTCGGGCCCTGCACTCCGATGACGCGGCCCATCCGGTCGAGCGTGAACTCGCGCCGGCCGCCCAGCAGCTCCTCGACGGCGGAAATAGCGCTGTCGGCCCGGAATTCGTAGACACGGCGCTGAGCGACGGCGACCGGCCCGGTGGCGACCGTCTGGCTGCGCAACCGGTATCGCGCGTCCCATTCCTGAGTCAGCTCGGCGGCCCCGAGCCCGCGCCAGATCTCCCGGCCCGCCGCGTCGTGGCGGAACCGGAGCGTGCGCGGGCCCGCGGCGAGCGACTCGGGCGCGCCCCGGCCGTCGTAGGCCCAACGGCTCTCCACCCCCGAGGGGGTCCGCCGGTGCACGAGGTTGCCCGCGAGGTCGTAGCCGGTCGCGACCGTCTCGCCGTCGAGGGTCTCGGCCACCAGCCGGCCGAGAGCGTCGTAGGCGAACGAGACGTCAGCGCTGGCGTTCACGGCACGCACCATGCGCCCGGCCGCGTCGTAGGCGTAGCGGCTGACGTCGTCTTCGGTGCGCTTCTCGACGAGGTTGCCCCGCAGATCGTAAGCGTAGGTGGTGACGCTGCCGAGCGCGTTGGTACGCGAGACGAGCTGTCCCGCGGCGTCGTAAGCGTAGGTCAGCACGCGCCCGTCGAAGTCGACCTCGCGGACCATGCGCCCTTCGCCGTCGTACTCGAACCGCCAGGTCTGCCCCTCGCCGTTGGTCGCGGCGATCATCTGCAGTTCGGTGTCGTATTCGACCTGAAGACGGCTGCCGTCCGGCATGATCTGGGTGATCGGGAGGTCGAACGCACCGTAGTCGACGCGGGTGACGCTGCCCAGCTCGTCGATTTCCTCCCGCAGGTTGCCCTCGCCGTCGTAGACCCGGCGCTGCACGGACCCGTCCGGCGCGGTCCGCCGCCAGCCGCGGCCCTCGACCGTCCACGAGTACTCGGTGGTGCCGAGCACGTCGGTCTCGGAGACCACCCGGCCCATCGCGTCGTACGAGGTGCGCGTGACGGCGCCGAGCGGATCGATGACCGTGACCGGCCTGCCGAAGGCGTCGGACTCGATCCTCGTGAGATTGCCCAGCTCGTCGACGGACCTGCGCACCGCGCCGTCCTCGCCGACGGTGTAGCGGACGGTCGCGCCGAGCGGGCCGTGCACCGCGGCGAGCCGCCCTTCCTCGTCGTACTCCTGCCGCCACACGGCTCCGTCGGGCTCCACAGTGGACAGCAGCCGGTGCTCGGAGTACTCGAACAGGCGGCGTGCGCCGTCCGGGAACGTGTACGCCACCAGGTCGCCCTGTTCGTCGTACTCCCACCGCGAGGTGCGGCCCAGCTCGTCGGTCTGGGAGACAATGCGGTCGAAGCGGTCCCATTCGTAGTGCGTGACCCCGCCGAGAGGGCTCACGTGGCGCACGATCTGGAAGTTCGCGTTCAGGTGGAATTCGGTGGTGTTGCCCAGCGAATCGGTCGCGGTGCTGACGCGCGCCTCGCTGTCGTAAGCGAAGGTGTAGGCCAGGTGTCCCTCGGTCCCGGTGCCCGACACGCAACGGCTTTGCTCGTCGTAGACGAACTCGTACGAACGGCCGTTGCGGTCGGTCCACCGCACGACACGGCCCAGTTCGTCGTAGCCGTAGCGCATCGACTGGCCGGAGGAGTTGATCACCTCGGTCAGCCGGAGTTCGCGGTCGTAGCGGTAGCGGACCAGTTCGACCCGCTCGTCCGCGGCGTCCTCGCCGAGCAGCGTGAGCGCGGTGACCAGCCCCGCCGCGGTTTCGACGCCGATGCGGGCGCCGCCCGAATGCCGGATCTCGGCGAGGCGTCCGTCTTCGTCGTGGCAGAAATGGATCCGGTGCCCGTCGTTGTCGAAGATCGCCGTCAGCGGCAGCCGTCCGTTGCCGTCGGGCGCGAAGTACAGCATCCGCTGCAGGTCGTGCTGCTCGATGACGTAACCGCCTTCGGGCGAACGCTTGAGCGGCCAGTGCGGTCCGCTGACAGGGAGCGCGGTGCCCTCGGTCACCGGGTAGACGAGGAACGTGCCGTCCTCGGCGGCGAAGCCGATTTCCCCGTCCTCGATCTCGAGCCGCTGGTCCACAGTGGACGCCCACGTGCGGCCGAACCGGAATCCGGCGCGGTAGGTGGAGAAATGCATCCGCTGCAGCACCAGCGGCAGCGCACCGGCGATCACGAGGTCGGTCTCGGGCAGCATCATCCGCCCGGTGGTCATGTCGATCGGGTCGCCGCTGCCGGGACGGCAGTAGCCGGGGGTCGAGTTCTCCGCGGGCGGCTGGTTGTTCTTCTTGATCGAGTTGCCGCCGTCCCGGTCGCGCGTTCCCCCGCGCGAACCGTCCGTCCCCCCGATGTCCTCCCGCGAGCCCGAGGCCGAGGTGTTTTCGTCCCTCGTCTCGGGCTTGTGGTCCTTCGGCGGGTTGGGGTCGCCGGAGGTGTGCGTGTTCCCGCCGCGCTCGCCGCCGCCGTGCCCGCCGCTGTGGTCGCCGGAGGCCGTGGTGCTCTCGTCGTCTTTCGAGCCGCCCTTCGGCTTCTCGGATTTGACGTTGATGTCCTTGGGCGTGTGCGTCGCGCCGCCCTTGCCGCTCTTGAGCCCCTTCAGCGCCTTGCCCGCGTCCTCGAACAGCGTCCCGGCCTTCTTCAGCAGCGGGATCAGCGCCTTGAGCGCCTTGACGAGCTTCGAGGTGACCTTGGCGATGGTGGAGGCGGTCTTGGCGACCGCGGTGACGACCTGCGGCACCACCCACGCCATCCCGATCCCCGCGGTGAACAGCACCTGCAAGGCCCACGAGATCAGGTGCCCGACCAGGTCCGCGATCGTGTCGCGCACCAGCGTCCGCACCGCCGCCACCACTTCGCCCGCGGTCTTCACCCCGCTGGCCGCGCCCTCGGAACCCTTCTGCGCGCTGGCGATCAGCGCGGACGTGTCCCCGGCCCGCTGCCGGTAGGCGTCCGCGGCCTCGCCCTGCCAGCTCTCCAGGTCCTTCTTGATCATCTCGCCGAGCTCGGCCGAGATGCCCTCGAGTTCCTTGGCGACGTTCGTCCAGGTCTCGGCCTGGGACTTGATCTCGTCGGCGTTGCCGGTCAGCGCGTTGAGCGCTTCCTTCAACGGGCCGACGTGCTCCATCAGCCAGCCCACGCCCGCGGCGAGGATCGCGCCGAACGGGTCCATCACCGCGGTCAGCACGTCCAGCGCGGTCCCGACCGCGCCGATCGCCACCGACGCCCAGTTCTTGCTCTCGATGCCCTGCTTCAGCGTCTCGGCGTCCTCGAGCAGCGGTATCCCGGACAACGCCGTCGTCGAGTCCTTGACCGGCGCGATCAACGGATTGCTCACTCGACTCCCCCGCACGACGATGTACCCGGCCGCAGCCCCTCGCCCGACCATAGCGGCCGCGGCCCGCCAGGTGCTCCGGCGGCCCGATCCTCTGCCCTCCCGACTCCGCCGAAGAGACCGCACGTGCAGTCGCGCGGGAGACTCCACTTCGGACTTTCCCGGCCGGGAGCAAGACCGTCAACCACCGGGCACCCGGCCGGATGGACCTCGCGTACCGAGACTCGGAAGCCGCCCAAAGATCAGATGTAAACCCCGTCGTCGTCCGCCTAGCGCGTCCTCCCGGCAACCTCGCCGATCAGGCACGCACCCGTGCTGTAAAGCCAGTTACCTGCATCCGGACACCACCCGGAGAGCTCCTTGACGACCGATACACCCTCCTGCATAGTCTCCTAGACATCGGATGTCCTGGCGTACAGAACGTCCGATGCCTGGTCAAGGAGGACCTGAATGGCCAACCGCCGCCTTCTGAGCATCGTCCTGTCCGCCGTCGCCGGGTTTGGCGGAACGGTCGCCCTCGGCCCGCCAGCCGCCGCGAGTGGGCCGCTGCCGATGGCCGTCTATGCCGCTCCCGGTGCCGACGCACCGCCCGGAAACCCTTGCACCCAGCCGCGTCCGTGTTCGCTTTCGCAGGCGCAGCAACGGGTCCGGCATCTTCTCGGCACCGGCGTCGGCAACCACCGCGACATCGTGGTCAAGCTCGCCGGCGGCTCCTACTACCTCTCCGCTCCGCTGGCGTTGGGCCCGCAGGACTCCGGGCGCAACGGCCACACCGTGACCTGGCAACCAGCGACCGACGCCGCCGTGACGATCAGCGGCGGCCGGTCGTTGCGTCCGGCCTGGCAGCCCGCCGCGCCCGGCAGCAAGATCATGGCCGCGGCCCTCCCGGCCGGGCTGGACTTCGACGGCCTGTTCGTCAACGGCCAGCGCCAGATCCTGGCCCGCTACCCGAACTACGACGCCAGCGCGGCCCGGCTGCAGGGGTCGACCTCGCTGGCCGACCTTCAACGGGAATCGGCGAAGTGGGCGGACCCGTCGACCGCGCTGGTGCGCGCGATGCACTGCGGCGACTGGGGATCCGTCTCGTTCACCGTCAGCGGACGCACCGGCGACGGGCTCGCTCTGCACTACGTCGGCGACAACAACCGGCCGCAGGACTGCGGGCTGACGAAGGGCAACGGGCCCGGCCGGGTCGGTCCGGCGATGGCCGAGAACGTCAAGGAGGAGCTCGACGCTCCCGGCGAGTGGTTCTACGACCGGACGAGCGGCCAGCTGCTCTACTACCCGCCGGAGGGAACCGATCTTTCCGCCGCGACGGTCGAAACCGCCGAGCAGGATCAGCTGATCACCCTCGCCGGGACCTCGGCTGCCGACCCCGTCCACGACATCACGCTGCGCGGACTGCACTTCACCGCGACTCACCGCACGCTCTTCGACAGCCCCTTCGAGGCCGACGCGAAGGGCGACTGGGCGGTGGTCCGCAAGGGCGCGGTATCTCTGAAGAACGCCGCTGACATCTCAGTCACCGGGTCGTTCTTCGACCAGCTCGGCGGCAACGGCGTCTTCCTCGACAGCTACAACAAGCACAACACGATCAGCGACAACAAGTTCGCCTCCGACGGCGCCACGGACGTCCAGATCGTCGGCTCGCCGAGCGCGGTGCGGGACTACTCCGGCAACTACTACGACAACGTCGCGGTCACCGACACCGCGCCAGGGCCGAAGACCGACGACTATCCCCGCGACATCGTCGTGCGGAACAATCTCATGCAGAACATGGGCCGGTTCGAGAAGCAGTCCTCCGGCGTCAACATTTCCATGAGCGCGGACGTGACGGTCGACGGAAACACCGTCTCCGGCAGCCCGCGCGCGTGCCTCAACATCGAGGACGGCGCGTGGGGCGGACACGACATCAAGAACAACGATCTCTTCAACTGCGTCGAGGAAACCGGGGACAACGGGTCCGTCAACGTGTGGGGCCGCGGCCGGTTCTGGGCCAGCTCCGGCAACAACACCCTCGCGCCGGGCACGAGTTACGAAGGATCCACCGGCACCGCGCTGACCGACGCCCAGGCCCGGAGCCTGATGAAGCTGGACGTCGTCCGGCCGATCACCATCCAGCACAACCGGTTCTGGCACGACGGGGACTGGGCCATCGACCTCGACGACGGATCGTCCAATTTCCGCCTGCTGGACAATCTCGTCCTCAAGGGCGGAATCAAACTGCGCGACGGCTACGAGCGCACCGTGCGGAACAACCTGCTCGTGGACGGTTCGATCTACGAACAGGTCAGCCACTCCGACTGCGGCGACGTCATCGAGCACAACATCACGCTCGGACCGCAGGCGTACAACAACGTGCTGAACAATCCGTCCACCGCCAAGTACGGCGTCGACCGCAACCTCTTCTGGAACGACAGCTACCCGGTCTACGTCAACCCCGACGGCAGCGGCAACGAAGCACTCTCCGCGGACGGCGCCACGATCAACCCCCAGTCGGCCTGGGTCCGCGCCGGCATGGACCCGCATTCGCGCGTCGCCGACCCGAAGTTCGCCGCGGCCGACCCGCTCGGCAGCTACGATTTCACGGTCGCCGCCGATTCGCCCGCGCTCGGCCTCGGGTACGCCAACTTCCCGATGACCGGCTTCGGCGCCTCGGGCGGGCCGCTTCCGCCCAAGGCGGCCTTCGCTTACGGCCCCGGTTCCGGCGGGCCTAGCAACGGGATGATCGTCCAACCCGAAATGCTGATGGGCGCCACCGCTACCAACATCCCGTCGCTCGCGGTCCAGTCGTCGCTCGGCTTAACCAAACCGTACGGCCTCTACCTGCCGTCGGTGCCGCAGGGCAGCTACGCGGCGCAGAACGGGCTGCGGACCGGCGACGACATCACCGCTGTCAACGGCACCCCGGTAACCGATGATCGCAATACTTTTTGGCTCAGCTACAACAAACTCGCGCCGGGTGCGCCGATCACGCTGACCGTGCGGCGCGGGCAGGCCGATGTCACCGTTCGCCTGGCCAAGACGCGGGAATCGGAGCTGCTCAACAACACTTCCGGCGTCGTCTACACCAACACCGGCGCCCCGTCGACGGGATGGCTCTGGCGCGGCAGCTCGGCGGGAGGCGCGAACTCGTATCTCGACGATATCTGGGCGACGCAGAACGTCGGCGATTCGTGGAGTTTGACATTCTACGGCACTGGGATCGACATCATCTCCGAAACCAACACCGACGAGGGCGACGTCGACCTGGCCTTGGACGGTGCGCCTTATCGGACGGTCAGTTTCGTGACGCCGACCCGGCAGTACCAGTCGACAGTCGCGAGTGTCTCCGGTCTGCCGCCGGGGGTGCACACCGTTACCGGCACGATGAAGAACGGCAGTTACCTGATCGTGGACGCTTTCCGGACTCATCCGTAGCTGACCTGCCGTGCGCGCGGTGCCTCGCTGGCATCGCGCGCACGGCACTTCCGACCGAGAGTCCACAACGGACAAAAGCTCACCGCACCCGCAACCGCCGCCGGGCGAAAACCAGAGCGCCAAGACTCAGCACCGCCAACGCCATCACGTAATAACTCGGCGCCAGATTGCTCCCCGTCACCTGGATCAGCCAAATCACCACCAGCGGCGTGAACCCGCCGAACAACGAAGCCGTGATGTTGTAGCTGACCGACAATCCGGTCGCACGGGTCCGGGTCGGGAAGACATCGGCCATCATCGTGCCCAGCGGGCCGACATACCAGACCTTGACCAGGCCGATCGCGGCCATCACCGCCGTCATCATCGCGAACGTCGGCTGGCTGTTCAGCGCGAGGAACAGCGGGAAGATCGCGAGCAGCATCACCGAGCAGGCGGCCGCCATCAGCGGGATCCGGCCGGTCCGGTCCGACAAGCGCCCGGCGACCGGGGCGAGGACGGTCAGCACGATCTGGGTGACGATGGTCGTGGTGAAGGCCAGCGATTTGGGCAGTCCGAGGTTGCGGATGGCGAAGGTCGGCATGTAGATGATGAGGTAGCTGATCGCGGTGGACACCGCCATCGCGCCCATCGCGACCAGGATCCGCGTCTTCTGCGAGCGCAGGACTTCCCGCAGCGGCGCCTCGGCGGCGTCCTCCTCGAACGCCGGGGATTCCTCGACGTGCCGCCGGATGTAGTAGCCGATCGGCGCGATCAGCAGGCCGAAGGCGAACGGGATCCGCCAGCCCCACGATCCGAGCTGCTGTTCGGTGAGCACCGCGCTCAGCACCGCGGCGAACACGATGCCCAGCAACGTGCTCAATCCCTGGCTCGCCGCGCCCCAGCTGCCCATGAATCCGCGGCGTTTCCGGTTGCTCTCCACCAGATACGCGGTCGCGCTGCCGAATTCGCCGCCCGCGGAGAAGCCCTGCAGCAGGTTGGCGAACACCAGGCCGATCGGGGCCGCGATGCCGATCGTCGCGTAGTTCGGCATGATCGCGATCAGCAGCGAGGCCACGGCCATGATCCGGATCGACCACACCAGCGCGGCTTTGCGGCCCGCGCGGTCGGCGTAGGAGCCGAGGATCATCCCGCCGAACGGGCGGATCAAATACGCGACCGCGACACTGGCGAAAGCCAGCATCAGCGAGACCGCCGGATCCGTCGCGGGAAAGAATTGTTTCGCGAGGACGTCGGCGAACAGCGTGTAGGCCCCGAGGCTGAACCATTCCAGGGTGTTGCCGATCGTGGCCGCGAGCACGATCCGGGACGAGCGCGGCGAGGGGGCGTTTTCGGTTCTGACGGCAGGGGAATCGGGAGCAGGGATCGACATGGTCGCCTCCGGGGCGGTGCGTTCGGCGTCATTGGTGAAGCGCGGTTCCGGGCACACCGGCCCGGACCAACCATGTGCGCGGGGAATTCAGCGAAGCTTGCCCAATTCGAGCAGGACATTCTCGGCGGTGGTGATTCCGGCGTGGAACCGGGCGAGTTCGAAATTCTCGTTGGGGCCGTGGTTGTGCTCGTCGACGTTGGCGAGCGGGATTCCGTAACAGGGCAGGCCGAGGCCGTCGGACAGCGCGGCGATCGGCAGGCTCCCGCCCATCGCGGGCACCAGCACCGCCGGACGGCCGGCGGCCGCGCTGACCGCGTCGGCGATCACCGCGGTGTAAGGCGATTCCGGCAGCGTCCGGGACGCTTCCATCCGCCCGCCCGGTACGTGCAGTTCGGCGTGCGGAAGGTGTTCGGCGAGGTGTGCGCGCAACGCCTCGATGACCGTCGTGGCGCGCTGGCCACCGACCGTCCGGATGTCGCAGCGGGCGACCGCGACGGCCGGAATGACCGTGCGGTGGTCACCTTCGTCCAAACAGGACAGCGAGTTGATGCTGAAGGTAGGCGAAGCCAGGCGGTCGTTGAACCCGACGCCGTCGGGCACGTCCATCCGGTCCAGCCCGACCTCGGCGAGCGCGGCGGGAACGTCGACCGGGAGCGCGTCCAGCGCGTCCCGTTCCGACGGGCTCAGCGGAACCATGCCATCCGCGATTCCCTTCACCAGCACCTCGCCTTCGGGCGAGCGCATCGTCGACAGCAGCCACACCAGTTCCCACGCCGGATTCGGCGCGACCCCGCCCCAGTTCCCCGAATGCAGCGCGGCCGGTGCACCGTGCACCCGGATCTCGAACCGGACCGCACCACGCACGCCGAGGCTGACCGTCGGCTCGCCGCTGTCGTGCACCGGACCGTCGCTCCACAGCACCAGATCCGCGTCCCACTCGTCGCGCAGGCCAGCGAGCGCGGATTCCAGGTTCGGGCTGCCGATTTCTTCCTCGCCGTCGAGCAGAACGGTCACGCTGCACGGCAGTTCGCCGGTCTCGGCGAGCGCGCGCAAGGCAAGCAGTTGCGCGAGGTGCTGCCCCTTGTTGTCCCCCGTGCCGCGCCCGTACATCCGGCCGTCCCGGACGCTCGCCTCGAACGGCGGGCTTTCCCAGGCCGCGAGCGGTCCGGCGGGCTGGACGTCGTAATGGCCGTAGATCACCACGTGCAGCGATCCGGGCGGCCCGTCGGCGCGGCCCACCACCAACGGCCAGCCGCCGGTCTCGACCCGCCGCGCTTCGAGCCCGCTGCGCCGCAGCAACTCGCACGCGAACTCCGCCGCCTCCGCCATGCCCTCGCCGGTGGCGCTCACGCTCGGGACGGCGATCCACTCGGCCAGCTCCGCCTCGTGCCGCTCCCGGTACTGCTCGACGTACGACTCGATGCGGCGCACCCGACCTCCAGTGATTTCACTTTCTGATATCGATGCCATCGAAGCAAATCGGCTAAGCTGCTGTCAATGGACGACCGTCTCCCGCGCCAAGCGACCGCCGACGACCTCCGCGCGCTCGCACACCCGCTGAGCTGGCGGATTCTGCGGCTGTGCCTGGATTCCGCGTGGACGAACCAGCAACTGGCGAAGCGGCTGCAGGAGTCGCCGGCGACCGTCCTGCGCCGGGTCCACGCACTCGCCGAAGCCGGTTTCCTGGTCGCCGAACCGGCCCGCCGGAGCGACCTCGGTGCCTGGGAACGCCCCTACCGGACGACGCGGCGGACCTGGCACCTCGACCTCGACCAAGCAGGCGATCCGGCACTGACCGCACGCGTCGAACTGGCGACCCTGGACGCCCACCGAGCCGAAATGCTCGAAGCCGACCCCACGTCGATCCAGCAAACCCGCCGCGGCGTGGTCCGGCTGAGCGACGAGGCCGCGGCCGAACTGCAGTCGCGATTGGACGCACTGCTGGACGAGTTCGTCGCGCGCGAGGAACCGGCCGGGCGGAGGCATTCGTTCCTGTGGAGCGTGGTCGAACGCCCCGGAGAGCCGGATATCGCCGAAGACTGAGGCGCACGTCACATCCCTTTTGTCTGATTACCGGGCTCCCCCGCGCAGCCATGCTTCAGCTCCGAAACGCACTCGACCGTGAGGAGCTGGCATGACCGGCAGCGAAACCTTCCCGATGGCGCGGGCGGCTGGATGCCCCTTCGCCCCCGCCCCTGGATTGACGGCGCGGCCACCGGTGTCGCGGGTGCGGCTGTGGGACGGCAGCGAGCCCTGGCTGATCACCCGGTATGCCGATGTCCGTGCCGTGCTTGCGGATCCGCGCGTCAGCGTCGATGTCGCGCAGCCTGGTTTTCCGCACACCAACGCGGTCAGCAAGGCCCGGGACGCGCGGATGAAGACTCTGATGCAGATGGACCCGCCGGAGCACACCGTTCAGCGGCGGATGCTCGCCTCGGAATTCACCGTCCGGAAAATGGCGGCGTTGCGGCCGCGTATTCAAGAGTTGGTGGACGACCTTCTTGACGGAATGCTCGCGGGGCCGAATCCGGCCGATTTGGTCGAGGCGTTCGCGATGCCGCTGCCCTCGTTGGTGATCTGCGAACTGCTCGGCGTCCCTTACGCGGATCGCGACTTCTTTCAGGGAGTGGCCCGCACACTCGTCATGGACGACCCGGACCCGGCGCGTGCCGTGGCTGCCAGCGAAGAGCTGAATGCGTATCTGGAAGACCTCGTCGCCACGAAATCCGCCGGGCCGGGCTTGCTCGGCAAACTGGCTCCCGCGATGGCTCCGCGCGAGATCGCGGTGCTGGGGCAGCTTCTGCTGGTGGCGGGCCACGACACCACCGCGGCCATGATCGCGTTAGGCACGGCCGTGTTGTTGACGCATCCGGAGCAGTTCCACGATGCGGCGGATCCGGTGGAGGAATTGTTGCGCTACTTGTCGATCACGCACACCGAAGCGCGTCGCGTCGCCTTGGCGGATCTTGAAATCGGCGGGCAGGTGATCCGCGCGGGCGAGGGCATCATCGCGGTGAAGAGCACCGCGAATCGGGATCCGCTGGCCTTTCCGGATCCCGATTCCTTCGACCTCCACCGGTCCGCCCGGCACCACGTCGCGTTCGGCTACGGGCGGCACCTCTGTCTGGGTGCGCCGCTGGCGCGGGTGGAGTTGCAGGTCGCGTACTCGACGTTGCGGCGACGGGTGCCGACGCTGGCGCTGGCGGTGCCGCTGGATCGCTTGGAGTTCAAGGAGAACGCGATCTTCTACTCGGTGCGCGAACTGCCCGTCACGTGGGCGAGCACGTTGACCACATTGCCGCCTGGATCCTCGACGAAAAACCGTCGCACGCCCCACGATTCGTCGGTCAACGGATAAACCACCCGCAGCCCGCGCCGGACCGACTCGGCGTGGGCTGCGTCGACTGCCTCGGGGGTGCCGAGATCGATGCCCCAGCGAGGGACGGGGTCGGTGCTTCCGGGCGGGAGGACGAGCACCTGCGCGGCCGGGTTGTCGCTGCTGCGGAGGCCGAGCGCGGGATGGTCCATGGCGACGTCGAGTCCGAGGACGTGGACGTAGAAGTCGCGGGTCGCGGCGTCGTCGATGCCTTCGGAGTAGGCGATGATGCGGTTGATCACCCGGTGAGCGTCGCAGATCCGCCGGGCGCGGGTCTTGGAGAAAGGGGAGCTAGCTGCCGGCGGAGTAGGCGATGCGGCGGTGCCGTCCGGGGCGTTGGACTCGCCAGTGCCGTCCGCGCGACGAGGACCGGCCGGAGTCGCGAGCTTCCAGTGCCACGTGACGCTCCGCGAACTGTTCGGCGGTGATGCTCATCAGAACGGGGTACTTGACCTCCCCGCGGAGCAACTCGGCGTCGCGGAGCCGGCCCTCTTCCCGGAAGCCCAGCTCGCCGTGCAGCGCCAGCGAGGCGAAGTTGCTGCCGTTGACGCTCACCTCGCACGCCCGGTACCGGCACCGTTCGAACATGAACGCCAGCAGCAGCGCGACCGCGTCGGCGGCGTAACCGCAGCGACGGTGCTGCGGGCCGATGCCGACGCCGTAGCTGAACCGGCCGGAGAACGGGTCCGTTTCGACCCACACGGAGCCGACCAGCGTCCGGTTGTGCAGGGTCTCGATCGCGAAGTGGAAGCCGTCCGGGGAGGAGTGCCCGCGGTGCGTCGCCCAGTGCCGGTAGCCGCCGACCTGCGGATCGCGCGCCCGGACCGAGTCCCGGTCGAATCCGGCGAGGGTGCGCTGGTCGCCGGGGCGGACCTCGCGCAGCCGCACCTTCCGTCCGACCTCGTCGACCCGCCACGGGGCGACGGCGCCGGACCGGGGCCGCCGAGACGCATTCGTGATCATCGGGAGTGATGGTACCGGGCCGCGTCCGGGCGGGTTTCAGAGAATCCCCGATCGGCGCCCGGACCCGTCACTCCTTGCAGTTTCCCTTCACCGGAGCGGGTTTCTCCGGATCGAACTGCCCGGGGTCGGGCTTCAGCGAAGGCCCGGTGAAATCCGGGTCGGCGAACGCCGGGGCGAGCAGCAGCTTCTTGGCCGCGACGCACGAGACCTCGGTGGAGTACCCGCCGGTCTCGCCCATCCACAGGCCGCGGCTGCCGGGCGCCCAGGCCGAGCCGCTGCGCACGATGTAGTCGGCGTCGGTCCGCACGAACGGCTCCGGGTCGCCCGGGCCCTCGACGGGTCGGCTGCCGGGATCGAAGGCGTAGGCCACGACGTACGAAACGTGCAGGTACAACTCCCCCGCCTCGCCCGGCCGCAAGGTCATCTTCCCGGTCATCCTCGGCTGCACGGGCAGGAGGTGATAGCCCTCCTCCAGGTAGACCGCGTAGGACTGCAGATCGGCCTGGAGACCCGCCCGCGCATCCGGGGCGAAGAGACCGAGAAACGCCTCAGGGTGATGCCCTTCGAGGACGTTCTTGTCGAACTGCGCGACCTCGACCGCGTGCTTGACCTGCTCCTGCGCCGCCCCGACCTGCTTCGCGGAGAACGAGCCGGCCTTCGCCGGAGCCGGGATCTTCAGCCCGGCGATGCCCTCGGGCCAGTTCTGCGCCGGGGTGTTGAGGAACGGCCAGGTCAGGTCGACGTGCCCGGAGTCCGGGAGATCGGTCGGCGCGGGCGCGGTGGTGGTCGGCACGGGCGCGGCGGGAGTGCTCCCGGCGACGTCCTCCGGGCTCGCCCCCTGCTTCCACAGGTAGAACCCCGCCGCCGCCACGACGATCACCACCGCGCCCCAGATGGCGGCCAACCTGCGCTGACGCGCGCGGCGGCGGCCGCGGCGCAGGCCGGTCCAGGCTTCCTTCTCGGCGTGCCGCTGCCAATCCGGGTCCATCAGGTCCGGATGGCTCTCGATGTCGTGCTCGTCCACGTGCCCCCGCCTGTCTCGTCGATCTCGCATCGAAAGATCGACAACCGCGAGCAGGCGTTACGAGCGGCCGGGCTTCGCAATCATTTCGGAATCCAAGCGGGTTAAATCACTTTGCACGGAATGTCGGCATTCTCGTCGAGATGATACGAAGCGCACACGCGGTGGTAACCGTCCGCGATCACCAGGTCGTCGGCCGTCTCGAACCCGGGGTGGCCGTGCCCGCGGACGAGCAGGACCGGCGAGAGCGCTTTGCCGTCCTTGACCTTCTCGAGGTCCTTCGCGACGTGCGCGTTGTCCTCCGGGAGAAGCTTCAGCTTGCTGGCCCGGAGGATGTCTTTCGCTTTGCGGTGCGTCAGTTTCGCGTCTTTCAGCTGATCGACCAGACGGGTCGCGATGTCCTCGGGCGCGACCAGCGTGAGATAGTCGGATGCCGCCGGATAATCGTGCTCGTCCGGTTCGTCTTTCCAGTGTTCCTTCACGACGCCTCCCTCGATTCGACGGGAGCCATTGTCGTCCGGTCGCAGGCGGGCGGGCCAGGTCCGAAGCGGTACGCGTCAGCGGCGGATCAGCCCCTGCGCCTTCCCCGCCGCCACCGCAGCGGTCCGGGAATCCACCCCGAGCTTCGTGTAAATGTGCACCAGATGCGATTTCACCGTCGCCTGGCTCAAAAACAGCCGTTTGCTGATCTCCAGGTTCGACAATCCGTCCGCGACCAGACCCAGCACTTCGATTTCCCGCGGGGACAACGCGGCCGCCGGGGTGCGCATGCGGTTCATCAGCCGGTGCGCGACCGCGGGGGCCAACACGGTCTGTCCGGTGGCGGCGTTGCGCACCGCGGCGGCGAGGTCTTCCGGCGGGGCGTCCTTCAGCAGGTATCCGGTCGCGCCTGCTTCGATCGCGGCCAGGATGTCGCCGTCGGTGTCGTACGTCGTCAGGACCAGCACTTTCGGCGCGTCGGCCGCCGCAGTAATCGCCGCGGTTGCTTCGGAGCCGTGCATTCCGGAGCCGAATTGGAGGTCCATCAGCACGACGTCCACGCCTGCCGCCAGCCGCACGGCCTCTTCGGCGGAGGACGCTTCGGCGACGACTTCCAGGTCCGGTTCGGTTTCCAGGACGGCGCGCAATCCGGCGCGGACGACGGGGTGGTCGTCGGCCAGCAGGAGGCGGATCATCGCGGGTCCACGGGGAAGCTCACGGCCAGCGCGGTGCCGTTGCCGGGCGACGATTCCACCGTCCACGAGCCGCCGAGGGAGCGGGCGCGGGCGCGCATCGCGGGCAGGCCGAAGCCGCTGCCGCCGCGCACTTCCTGCGGGTCGAAGCCGATGCCGTCGTCCACGGCGTCCAGGGTGATGCTCGTGTCCATGTAACTCAAGGTCAGCTCGGCGCGGCCGGCCGCCGCGTGCCGGACGGTGTTGGCCAGCGCCGACTGGGCGATCCGCAGCAACGCGACCTCGTACGCGGTCGGCACGTCGAACGGGGCGCCGCTGAGGTGAAAGTGGACAGTCAGGCCGGAACGCTGTTGCGTGGTCGCGCACAGGCGTTCCAGGGCTGCGGGCAAGGACGCGCCTTCCAGTTCCACCGGGGCCAGTGCGTAGACGAGGCGGCGGGCTTCGGTGAGGTTGTCCTGGGCGGCTTGCCGGGCTTGCGTGACGTGCGGGACCGCGGCGTCGGGACGGTCCGGCAGCGCGCGTTCGGCGGCGCGGAGCAGCAGGTGGATGCTCGAAAGACCCTGTGCCAGCGTGTCGTGGATTTCCCGCGCGAGGCGTTCCCGTTCGGCTAGCACGCCCGCGGAGTGTTCCATCGCGGCGAGGTCGTTGCGGGTCTCGCGGAGCTCCTCGATGAGCTGCCGCCGTTGCTCGCTTTCGCGGTAGAGCACCTGGTAGCCGAGCACGGTGGCGATCGCGACCGCCGCCCCGAGCGCCGGGCCGATGATCACGCCGACGCTGAATCCGCCTTGGTGGCGCGTGAAACCGGCGATCGCCAGCACCGTGGTCAGCGCGACGACGGCCGGGCCCCAGCGCGTCGGCAGCAGGTGCATTTGCAGGAAGTACAGCGGGAAAGCCAGCCACACCCCGTCGGGCGTGAGCCACAGCAGCACGAGCCACGCGACGCCCAATACGGCCAGCCACCCGGCCGTCGCGCCCGGCAACCGGCCGACGCGAGGCAGCAGCGGGCCCGCGGTGTAGACGCCGCCCATCACCAACGCGCCCGCCAGCACCGCGGGCGCGTGCGGCGCCCCGTCGGCGAACGCGCGCGCGACGGCGAGCACCAGCAGCCCGGCGAGCAGGAGGTGCAGGCAGACGCGCAGCACGCGCAACGGCCGGTCGAGGGTGTGCGGGTTCACGAAAGCGGCTACCTCCCCCGCCGATTGTCCGGGTCCCGGGCGGAATCCGCATCAATCGAAAGGTTGAGCGGCGAGTGCACCCATCGATTCCCGGGAGACCGTCCGCGGCGCGATGTCCTCGATCCCCGGCCGGACGACGCTGGGAAGCACACCGAGAAGGAAGGGACGCACATGTTCGTCGCGTGGCGGGATCTGCGCTTCGCCAAGGGGCGGTTCGCGTTGATGGGAACCGTCGTCGTGCTGATGACGTTGCTGGTCGGGCTGTTGTCCGGGCTGACCGCGGGGCTGGCCGCGCAGAGCACGTCCGCGATCACCGGGTTGAAGGCCGACCATCTGGTCTTCGCCGAGCCCGGCAGCGGATCGCTCTCGTTCGGACAGTCCACAGTGACCCGTGCGCAAGCCGAGCAGTACGCCCGGGTCCCGGGGGTGACCAGCGCGGAGCCGATCGCGATCAGCACGGCCAGCGCGGCGGTCGGCGAGCGCACCGCGACCTTGGCGGCGTTCGGAGTCCAAACCCAGCGCCCGGGCACCGCGGTGCTGTCCACCGAGGCGGCTGACGCGTTGAAGGCCCGCGAAGGCGATCAGCTCACCTTGCAAGGCCAGAAAGTCACCGTGTCCGCCATCTCCGGGGACGCGTCCTACAGCCATCTCCCAGTGGTGTGGACGCACCTCGCCGGTCCAAACGCGACAATGCTCGCGCTGACCACCGACCCGTCCGCCGATCTCGCCGCCGCGGACGCCCGCCTCGGCACCCGGACCGTCACGAAGGACGACGCGTTGTCCGCAATCGGTTCGTATTCGGCGGAAAACGGCTCGCTCCAGCTCATGCGCGGCTTCCTGTTCGTGATCTCCGCGCTGGTGATCGGCGCGTTCTTCACCGTGTGGACAATCCAGCGCAGCCGTGACATCGCGGTGCTGAAAGCGCTCGGCGCGACGACGAAGTACCTGCTGCGGGACGCGCTCGGCCAGGTCGTCGTGCTGCTGGTCGGCGGGACCGCGCTCGGGACCGGGCTCGCCGCGGCGCTCGGAGCGGTCGCGTCCGGGACGGTGCCGTTCATGCTCAGCGCGGGCACCTTGCTCGGCCCGGCGGCGGTGCTCGTGGCCCTCGGGGTGCTCGGCGCCGCGCTCGCGGTCCGCCGCATCACGTCCGTCGACCCGCTGACCGCCCTCACCTCCGGAGCGCACTGATGAGCCTGCACCTGTCCGGCATCACCCTCACCTACCCCGACGGCGATGCCCGCCTCACCGCACTCGACCAGGTCGACCTCCACGTGCCCGCCGGGAGCGTCGCCGCGGTGGTCGGACCGTCCGGGTCCGGCAAATCGAGCCTGCTGGCCGTCGCCGCGACGCTCATCCGGCCTGATCGCGGAAGCGTGGTCGTCGGCGGCGTCGACACCACTGATCTGGACCGCGCCGCGCTGGCGGAACTGCGGCGCACCAAGATCGGGATCGTGTTCCAGCAACCGAATCTGCTCGCGTCGCTCACCGCGGCGGAACAACTGGAAGTCATGGCGCACCTGAGCGGAACGCCGCGCCGCGAGGCGGCGAAACGGGCCGCGGAGTTGCTCGACGCGGTCGGGCTGGCCGATCGCGCGACGCACCGGCCGGGCCGTCTTTCCGGCGGACAGCAGCAACGGGTCAACATCGCGCGCGCCTTGATGAACGAGCCCGCCGTGCTGCTGGTCGACGAACCGACGAGCGCGCTGGACCAGGACCGCGGCGCGGCGGTGATCGATCTGCTCACTACGATCACGCATCAACAGGCGACGGCAACCGTGCTGGTCACCCACGACCGCTCCCACCTCGAAGGGGTCGACTCGGTGCACGAGGTCGTCGACGGACGGATCCACCAGCCGGCCCGGGCCGGCGCCGAGGAGAACCGATGACGAAGAAGATCTACTGGGCCGCCGCGATCTACACGATCCTCGGCCTGCTCGGCGGGCTGTACTACCGCGAGCTGACCAAGGCGGAGCACTTCACCGGCGACACCCAGCTGTCCATTGTGCACACTCACCTGCTCGCGCTCGGGACGCTCGTGTTCCTGATCGTCCTGGTGCTGGACAAGGTGTTCACGCTCTCGGCGACGAGGTCGTTCGCGCCGTTCTTCTGGATTTACCACGCCGGGATGCTCGTCACGGTCGGCGGAATGGTCGTGCACGGCACGCTCACCGTGCTGGGCAAGGAATCCGGCGCGGCGATCGCCGGGATCGCCGGCCTGGGGCACATTCTGCTGACGGTCGCGTTCGTCCTGTTGTTCGCCGGTCTCCACGGCCGCATCGGGAAGCCCGCCGAGTCGAAGGCATGACGTGAGGGGACCCCTCAGGGAATCTGATTCCCTGAGGGGTCCCCTCACGTACTTACTGGCGGCGGAAGGTCGCCGGGCGCGCCCGCGTCCCGGGCCTCCTTCCGGGCGACCCCGGCCCTTGTCTCGGGCTGAGACCGGCGTTACGCTTCGTCGACGGCGGTGCGCCCGCACCGTCCGTTCCGTTCGCTCTCGAGGAGGTGCGCGTGCTTCTGACTTCCGGACAGCTCGCCGACCTCCGTCAGCGCACGCGCCAGTCCGCTTGGAACAAGGGGCGCGTCGCGCACGGCTGGCCAACGCGGCACTGAGCGGTCTCCGCTCGGTCACGCTCCGCGCACGGGATCGCTTTCCCGTTGCCGCTCCTCCCACGGTCCCCTGACCCGCGCCGACCCGGCGCGTCGGCGGCCGTGGCCCCAGCCGAGAAAAGACGAGAGGAACTCCGATGGTCGACCCCGAGGTGACCGTCAACGGGAAACGCACCGCGATCGGCGCCGTTCCCGTGCACACCACGGCACTGGACTGGCTCCGCGGACAGGGCCTGACCAGTTGCAAGGAGGGCTGCGCCGAAGGCGAATGCGGCGCGTGCGCGATCCTGGTCGCGCGGCCCGGCGTCGAATCCCCGACGGACCTGGTCGCGATCAACGCGTGCCTCGCCCCGGTCGGATCGCTGGACGGGCAGGAAGTGTGGACGGCCGAGGGTCTCGGGTCCACTGAGGACTTGCACCCGGTGCAGCACGAAATGGCCGTGCGCGGCGGATCCCAGTGCGGGTACTGCACTCCCGGGTTCGTCTGCAGCATGGCCGCCGAGTACTACCGCGGCGACCGCGCCGCGACCGGCGACGAGCACGCGCCGAACGGCTTCGACATCCACGCGCTGAGCGGAAACCTCTGCCGCTGCACCGGATACCGGCCGATCCGCGACGCCGCGCACGCGCTCGGCGCTCCCCCGGCCGAGGATCCGCTGGCACAGCGCCGCACCTGCCGCGCGCCGGAACCCGTTGCGACGCGACTGCACGACGACGGACGGGATTACCTCCGCCCGGCCAGCTGGAGCGAAGCACTGCAACTGCGCCACGACCGTCCTAACGCGACTTTCGTGGCCGGGTCGACGGACTGGGGAGTCGAGGTGAACATCCGCGGCGTCCGGGCGGAGTGCGTCGTCGCCATCGACCGCGTGCCGGAACTGCAGGTGCTGGACATCGGCGCGGACGCGATCGAAATCGGGGCCGGGCTGAGCCTCACCGAAATGGACCGCCGCCTCGACGGCCGGGTGCCGTTGCTGAGCCAGCTGATTCCGCAGTTCGCGTCGCGGCTGATCCGGAACACCGCGACACTCGGCGGAAATCTCGGCACCGGTTCACCCATCGGCGACTCCGCACCGGTGTTGCTCGCCCTGGGCGCAAGCGTCGTGTTGTCCTCTGTGGACGGAGAGCGCGAAGTGCCGCTCGACGAGTACTTCACCGGATACCGGCAGAGTGTGCGACGGCAAGACGAACTGATCCGGTCCGTGCGGATTCCCTTGCCACTGGCCGGAACCACCGCGTTCCACAAGGTCGCCAAGCGGCGGTTCGACGACATTTCCAGCGTCGCCGTCGCGTTCGCGCTCGACATCGAAGACGGTCTCGTGCGCACCGCGCAGATCGGCCTCGGCGGGGTCGCCGCGACGCCGATTCGCGCCAAAGACACCGAAGCGGCGCTCGTCGGACAGTCCTGGAACGAGGAAACCGTCCGCGCCGCAGCGGAAATCCTGCGCGGCGAGGGCACGCCGATGGACGACCATCGCGCGAGTGCCGCCTACCGCGCCGCGACGTTGGGCCGCAGCCTGCTGAAACTTCACGCCGACTCTCTTGAGGGAGCACGAGCATGAGTGCACTTTCCGATCGCCCCGAAAGCCCGTCCATCGGGATCGCCCGTCCGCACGAAGCTGCCGCCGCGCACGTCCGGGGCACCGCGCTGTACACCGACGACCTTGTCGCCCGCACGAAAGACGTCCTGCACGCATACCCCGTACAGGTAGCGGAGGCACACGCGAAGGTGCTCGCGATCCGCACCGAGGCAGCGGAAGCCGTACCCGGCGTGGTTCGCGTCCTCACCGCAGCGGATGTCCCTGGCGTCAACGATTCCGGCGTGCACCACGACGAACCGCTGTTCCCGTCCGAGGTCATGTTCTACGGCCATGCGGTGGCCTGGGTGCTCGGCGAGACGCTGGAAGCGGCGCGGCTGGGCGCGGCGGCGGTCGAGGTGGACACCGAAGCGCTGCCGTCGCTGGTGACCGTCGCCGACGCGATCGCCGCGGGCAGTTTCCAGGGCGAGCCGCGAGTGGTGGCGCGTGGCGACGTCGACCCGGCGATGGCCAGTTCAGCGCACGTTTTCCGCGGCGAATTCGACTTCGCCGGACAGGAGCACTTCTACCTGGAAACCCAGTGCGCGCTGGCGCACGTCGACGAATCCGACCAGGTTTTCGTGCAGAGCAGCACGCAGCATCCGTCGGAAACGCAGGACATCGTGGCGCACGTGCTGGGCAAGCACAGCCACGAGGTCACCGTGCAGAGCCTGCGGATGGGCGGCGGGTTCGGCGGCAAGGAATGGCAGCCGCACGGGTACGCCGCCGTCGCCGCGCTCGGCGCGACGCTCACCGGACGTCCGGTGCGGCTGCGGCTCACCCGCACCCAGGACATGACGATGACCGGCAAACGGCACGGTTTCCGCGCCGAATGGAGCGTCGGCTTCGACTCCGACGGCAAGCTGCAGGCGTTGGACGTCGTGCTGACCGCGGACGGCGGCTGGAGCCTCGACCTGTCCGAACCGGTGCTCGCCCGCGCGCTGTGCCACGTCGACAACGCGTACTGGATCCCGCACGTCCGCGCGCTGGGGCGGATCGCGAAGACGAACAAGACGTCGCAGACCGCGTTCCGCGGCTTCGGCGGGCCGCAGGGCATGCTGGTGATCGAGGACATCCTCGGCCGCTGCGCGCCGTTGCTCGGCATCGACCCGACCGAACTGCGACGGCGCAACTTCTACTCCGAAGGCCAGGAGACGCCGTACGGGATGCCGGTGCGGCACCCGGAACGCATCCACCGGATCTGGCAGCAACTGCTGGACTCGGGCGACGCCGAAAAGCGGCAGGCCGAGATCGCGGCGTACAACGCGAAGCACGCGCATTCCAAGCGCGGCCTCGCGATCACGCCGGTGAAGTTCGGGATTTCGTTCAACCTCACCGCGTTCAACCAGGCCGGCGCGCTGGTGCACGTCTACAAGGACGGCTCGGTGCTGATCAACCACGGCGGCACCGAAATGGGCCAGGGCCTGCACACGAAGATGCTGCAGGTGGCCGCGACCGCGCTGGGCGTGCCGCCGGAGAAGGTGCGCCTCGCCCCGACCC
The DNA here is from genome assembly GCF_004522315.1 of Amycolatopsis sp. CFH S0740. Taxonomy (NCBI): domain Bacteria; kingdom Bacillati; phylum Actinomycetota; class Actinomycetes; order Pseudonocardiales; family Pseudonocardiaceae; genus Amycolatopsis; species Amycolatopsis sp. CFH S0740. The sequence goes on from NZ_SDLS01000008.1 coordinate 239,426, forward strand.
GGACGGACAAGGTGCCGAACACCTCGGCCACCGCGGCGAGTTCGGGCGCGGACCTCAACGGCGGCGCGGTGAAGAACGCCTGCGAGCAGATCCGCGACCGGCTGCTCACCGTCGCGGCGGGCAAGCTCGGCGTGCCCGAAAGCGACGTCCGGATCGTCCGCGGCGCCGCGCGCACCCCGTCCGGCGAGGAGATCGGCTGGGACGAACTCGTCCACGCGGCCTACTTCGACCGAGTGCACCTTTCCGCGGCCGGGTACTACCGGACCGAGGGCCTGAGCTGGGATTCCGCCACGATGAGCGGCACCCCGTTCAAGTACTTCGCCTACGGCGCGGCGCTGGCCGAGGTCGAGGTGGACGACTTCACCGGCGCGTACCGGACGCGGCGGGTCGACATCGTGCACGACGTCGGCGACAGCCTGTCCCCGCTGATCGACATCGGCCAGATCGAGGGCGGGTTCGTGCAGGGCATGGGCTGGCTGACCCTGGAGGACCTGCGCTGGGACGAGTCCGACCGGCCCTCTCGCGGACGGCTCGCGACCCAGGCGGCGAGCACGTACAAGCTGCCGAGTCTTTCGGAGATGCCGGAGGTCTTCAACGTCACGCTGCTCACCGACGCCGCAGAAGAAGGCGCGGTCTACGGCTCGAAGGCGGTCGGCGAGCCGCCGTTGATGCTGGCCTTCGCGGTGCGGGAAGCGTTGCGGCAGGCGGTCTCCGCGTTCGGCGAGCCCGGGCACAGCGTCGACCTCGCTTCGCCTGCGACGCCGGAGGCCGTGTTCTGGGCGATCGACCGTGCCGTCACCGCCGCTCCGGTGGTCGAGGAGCAGGTACCGGATCTGGTGGGCCAGCCGTGAACTGGCTCAGCGCGGTCCAGCACCTGCGGGACGCGGGGCTGCCCGGCGTGCTCGTCACCGTGACGTCCTCGCGCGGGCACACCCCGCGCGAGGGCGGCGCGAAAATGGTGGTCGGCTCGTCGGAAACGCACGGCACGATCGGCGGCGGCAACGCCGAGGCGGTCGCGATCGAGCGGGCCCGGGAGCTGTTGCGGGACAACGCGACCGCGCCGGTGCTGCAAACGCTTTCGTTGTCCGACAAGGCTCCTTACCAGCACGGCGTGCAATGCTGCGGAGGGACGATGACGCTGTTGTTCGAGCCGCTTCCGGTGCGTCCGGCGGTGGCGGTCTTCGGGGTCGGGCACGTCGGTCTCGAACTGGCGCGGGTGCTCGCCCGGCACGAGGTTTCGCTGCACCTGATCGACAGCCGACCCGAGCAGCTCACTGCGGAACGGCTGGCGGTGCTCGACGACGCCGTGGCCAGCGTGCACGTCCACCAGGTCCCGCTGCTGCCGGAAACGGTGCTGTCGGAACTGCCCGCGGGCACGCACGTGCTGATCATGACGCACGACCACGCCGAGGACATCGCACTGTGCGACGCGGCTCTGCGCAGCGGCACCTGCGGGCCGATCGGGCTGATCGGGTCCGCCGGGAAATGGTCGCGGTTCCGGAAGCGGCTGACCGATCTCGGGCACGACGAGGCGGCGCTGTCCCGGATCACGACGCCGATCGGGCTTCCGGACCTGGCCGGGAAGGAACCGGCGGTGATCGCGGTGAGCATCGCGGCTTCATTGCTGCAGAAATTCCAGGCGCGCGTCCAGCCGGGAGCCCTTAAGGCGTAATTCGCTTGCCTGCCCCCGGGAGCACGACTGGGATACGGGGAGACACCGTCAGCTCCTGGGGGCCTCCTGCGATGGAAATCCGGCGCAACAACGACTACGAGCTCTTCTTCAGCACCGTCCAGGCCGCGTTCGGCCGGTACTGGCCCGACTCGGCGGGCAGCGGGATCCTGGGCGCTTTCGAGAGCGAACGGAGCTTGATCGCCCACGCGCCGGACGGGAAGCCGGTCGGCACCACCGGCGCGTACTCGTTCGACCTCACGCTTCCGGGCGACGTGCTCGCCTCCGCGGCCGGCGTGACCGCCGTCGGTGTGCTGCCGACGCACCGGCGGCAGGGCGTGCTCCGCGCGATGATGCAGGAACACCTCGCCGACGTCCGTGCTCGCGGGGAGTTCCTGTCGGTGCTGCTCTGCTCCGAAGCGGTGATCTACCGGCGGTTCGGCTACGGACCGGCCACCTACACGGAGCAGATGACCGTCGAACGGCACCGCTCCGGTTTCGGCACCCCACGCGGAGGTACGCCGGTCGCGACCGGCTCCGTCGAGCTGCTCCGCCGCGTCGACTGCGGTGAGCTGCTGGAAGAGATCTACGACCGCTACCGCCGCACCCAGCCTGGCGCGTTGTCGCGACCGCACCGCTGGTGGGCGCTGGGCGCGGGACATCCGCCGACCGGCCCGGAGCCGCGGTACCTCGCCGTGCACCGCGACGCGGACGGCACCGCTGACGGGTACGCGAGCTACCTGGTCAACGACACCGTCCTGACCGTCGACGAGGTCATCGCCGTCGACGACGCAGCTTTCACCTCGCTCAGCCAGTACCTGCTGGGGCACGATCTGGTGAAGAAGATCGACTTCAGGCACCTCCCGCCGGGGAACCCGCTGCGCTGGCAGCTGGCGGACCTGCGCGCGGGCGAGCCCACCACGACGGACTGGCTTTGGGTGCGTTTGCTGGACATCCCGCGCGCCCTGACCAGTCGTGGTTGGTTCACGGACGGGTCGCTGGTCCTCGACGTGACGGACCCGTTCCTGGCGGAGAGCGGCCGGTACCGGCTCACGGTGCGCGACGGGAAGGCGGAATGCGTGCGAACGGACCTCGCGCCGGACTTGTCGCTGGACGTGAGCGACCTCGGGTCGATTTATCTCGGCGGGACCTTGCCTAGTGTGCTCGTGCGGGCTGGGCATGTTCAGGCGCACAGCGGAGAAGCGGCCGGGTTGGCGGACGCGCTGTTCCGGTCCGACCGCGCGCCCCACTGCGTGCACTGGTTCTAAACCAGCACCTCCGCCGCCAACCGGCGCGCGTACGCCGCGTCGAGGCCGTCCGGGCGGAACAGGATCCGGTACATGATCGGGGCCACCACCCGGTCCATCACCGTCTCCGCCGCCGGTGCGGCCTCGCCCCGGGCGACTGCCCTGGCCAGGACCACTTCCACCTGGTCGACGGCGTACGCCGAGCACTGTCCGGCGTTGCTGCCGTCCGGATCGCCGAGCAGCGCGTCGCGGATGTAGGCGCGGCCCGCCGGCGAGGACATTTCGTCCAGGAACAGTTCGGTCCACGCCGTCAAGTCCTCTGCCAGCGAACCGTGGTCCTCCGGCGGAGCTTCCGGGCGCAGCCGCTCGACCGCGACGTCCGACAGGAGTTCTTGCAGGTCGCCCCAGCGCCGGTAGATCGTCGACGGCGTGACGCCCGCGCGGGCGGCGACCTGCGGCACGGTCAGCGCGTCCCGGCCCGATTCGGCGATCAGGTCGCGGACGGCGGCGTGCACCGATTCCTGGACTCGCGCACTGCGCCCGCCCGGGCGCACCATCCGCTTCTGGCTCACCGTGCCACTGTAAGCCGCGCCCGTTCCAGTGCGTGTCCGGTCCGCAGCAGCACGGACTCGCCGTGCGGACGGGCGAGGAGTTGCAGGCCGATCGGCATCCCGTCGGGATCGTCGCCGATCGGGAGCGTCAAGGCGGGCACGCCGGTGATGTTCGCCGGGGCCGAGAGCCGGATGTATGCGTCCGAGACTGTTTCGACGCTCCCGTCAGACCAGGTGACAGTCTCCTGTCCGGCGGGAACGGCGGTCGTCGGGACGGTCGGTGCGGCCAGGACGTCGATCTTGTCGAACAGCCGCGTCCATTCCTGGCGCATGAGGGTGCGGGCGCGTTGGGCACGCAGGTAGTCCCCCGCGCTCATCAGCTCGCCGGCTTCGAGCAGGACGCGGACGTCGGCGGTGTACTGGTCGGGCGCGGTGCGCAGGCTTCGTTCGTGATACGCCGTGGCCTCGGGAACCATCAGGCCCCAGTGCGTCGCCTGGAGGTAGCGGGTCATCGGGATTTCGACGTCGACCAGCTCCGCGCCCAGTTCGACGAGGTGGTCGATGGCCTCGCGGACGGCGGTTTCCACTGCCGGGTCGAGGTGGTCGAAGTAGTAGTTGCCCGGTACTCCGACGCGGAGGCCGGTCAGGTCTTCGCCAAGGGAGAACGACTGTCCAATAAGGACGGACAGTACGAGCGCGGCGTCCTCGACGGTACGGGTGATCGGGCCGACATGGTCCAGCGACCAGGACACCGACGTCACGCCGTTCCGCGGGATGAGGCCGTAAGTCGGCTTGAGGCCGACGACTCCGTTCAGCGCGGCGGGGACCCGGATCGAGCCGCCGGTGTCGGTGCCGAGGGCGAAGGTCGCGGCACCCGCGGCGACGGCTACTGCCGAACCGCCGCTGGAACCCCCGGCGACCCGGGATGGGTTGCGCGCGTTGTGCGTCTGCGGAGTCGTGAGGCCGTAAGCGAATTCGTGCGTATGGGTTTTGCCGAGGAGGACCGTTCCGGCGGCCTTGAGCTGGGCAGCGACGGTGCTGTCCCGCTCGGCGCGGTGTCCGGCACGGACTTGGGAACTGGCAGTGGTCGCGGTTCCGACGACGTCGATCAGGTCCTTCAACCCCACGGGGATGCCGTGGAGCGGGCCGCGGAGGTCGCCGAGTTCCGCGGCTACCGCACGAGCCCGATCGGCGTCCACCGAGACGTACGCGTGCAGCCGGGGTTCCACCTCGTCGATGCGCGCCAGGACATCTTCGACCAGCTCCATCGGCGACACCCGGCGGTCCCGGATCGCGGCGGAAGCTTCGGTGAGGGTGAGGTCAGCGAGCGACATGGCTCTCCTCCGCGCGGTAGAGGGAAGCCGGTGGGGTGTCGCCGAAATCCAGGTCGCGCAGGACGGTCACCACGGAGTGGATGTGGTTGGCGACGGCGGCGACGTCGGAATGCCGGGCAGCAGCCAGCGGCAATCCGGCTCGGGCGGCCAGGCTCGCCGCCTCCTCGGGGGTCAGGTCGGACACAAGGACTCCTAAAAGCTAAGCGTTTGCGTTAAGCGACAGTAGCGACTATCGTGGCTTAACGCAAACATGTTGCGTTAAGGAGGCGTTGCCCATGTCCTGGACCGTCGGCGAGATCGCTGTCCACCGGATCGACGAGATCGAATTCCCCGCCGCTACCGGACCCTGGCTGCTTCCCGGCGCGACCGCCGGGGTCGTCTCGGGCGAGGACTGGCTGCGGCCGGACTTCGCCGACGGCGGCGCGATCCGCTTGCACAGCCACAGTTTCGCGTTCGAGAAGGACGGGATGAAGATCCTCGTGGACACCGGGATCGGCAACGGAAAGACCCGCGCCAACCCGGCGTGGCACGGGCTCGACACCGGATACCTGGACGCGCTGGCCGCCGCCGGGTTCGCGCCGGACGACGTGGATCTGGTGCTGCTCACCCACCTGCACGCCGACCACGTCGGCTGGAACACCCGCGAGCAGGACGGCGAATGGGTTCCGACGTTCGCCTCCGCCCGGCACGTCACCGCCCGCGCCGAGCGGGAGTTCTGGGCGGGCTACGCGATGGACGAACCGCGGCGGCAGATGTTCGAGGATTCCGTGCTGCCAGTGGAACGCGCGGGCCTGCTGGACCTCGTCGACGTCCCAGCGGACGGGGCGGAAATCGTGTCCGGCGTGCGGCTGCTGCCGACGCCCGGCCACACGCCGGGGCACGTCTCGATCGAACTGCGCAGTGCCGGCGAAACCGCGCTCATCACCGGCGACGCGGTGCACCATCCGGTGCAGTTCGCGCACCCGGAGATCGGCGCGTCGGTGGACATCGACCCGGCGGAATCCGAGAAAACCCGCCGTCGCCTGCTCGCCGAACTGGCCGATTCGCGCGCGCTCGTACTGGGCACACACTTCACCCCGCCCACCGGCGGCCACCTGGTGCGGGGCGGGGCCAACTACCGGCTCGTGGAAAGCCGTGAAGGACTCCTTGGGGGAATCTGATTCCCGCAAGGAGTCCTTCACGGACCTCAGGACAGGTAGATCGGCAGGCCTGCGACCGCTTCGCTGATCGCCCCGTCGAAGGCGTCGGCCAGCGAGTCCGGCGAGATTTCCGTGCTGTACACGACGATCGACCGGCCTGGATCGATCTCCAGGACGTCCACCGTGCCGAGATGATCGGCGACAGGGAGATCGCCGCCGGTCACCCGGTACTGCAGCCGTCGCCGGGCCGGGTCGTGGGTGACGACGGCCTCTTCCAGGACCGAACCGTCCCCCAGCACCACGGTGCGGTGCCGGGTGTCGCCGGTGGAGGACTTCATCGACGGGAACCAGTCGGCGACCGCTGCCGGATCGCCGATCACCTGCCAGACCGCGTCGGCGGGTGCGTCGATCAGGACATGGGAGCGCAGGGCGGCCATCAGCTGTCCGAGAAAAGCTTGCCCGCCCGCGCCCAGTTCGCGGTGTCGACGTCGGTGAACACGATGCCGACCGATTCCGGGGCGCAGTCGCCGATCCGGCAGATCTCGCGGGTCAGCACCTCGGCCAGCTCGCGTTTCTGCTCGGTGGTGCGACCGGGGAACCAGTCGATCTGGACGTGCGGCATGGGAACTCCTTGTCAGCTCAGTGATTCGGCGGCCCGCTGGGTGCGGGCCCGGTATTCGCGGCGGATGGCGAGCGCTTCGTCCAGCTCGACCGCGACGAAACGGGTGCGGGTGTTCGGCGCGGACTGCGCCACCAGGTCCAGGTCTCCGCTGAGGACAGTGCCGACCATCATGTACCCGCCGCCGGACACCGCGTCGCGGTGCAGGATGATCGGTTCGACTCCACCGGGAACCTGGATCGAGCCGATCGGATAAGGCGCGTCCACGATGTTCGACGGGTCCTGTCCCGCGCCGAACGGCGGAGTGCGCGGCTTGGTTTCCAAGTGCGCGCCCTGGTACCGGAAACCGACCCGGTCGGCGACCGGGGTGAGCGTCCAGTCGGTGTCCAGGAACGTCGCGCGGCCCGCGTCGGTGAGCACGTGGTCGTAAAGCCCCATCACCACCCGGACTTCGATCTCCTTCGACAACGCCGGGCGCAAGGATTCCGGCAGTGCACGCCCGGCGACGCCCGCGCCGGCACCGACCGGAATGACGTCTCCGGCGACGAGCGGCGCTCCGCTGATCCCGCCGAGCTTTCCCAGTCCGTAGGTGGATCGGCTGCCCAACACCAAGGGGACGTCAACGCCGCCGCTCACCGCGATATATGCGCGAGCGCCTCGTTTGCAGAACCCGAACGTGAGGACATCGCCCGCTTTCACCGCGAATGCTTCCCACAGCGGCCGTTCCTCGCCGTTGAGTTTCGGCGGAAGTTCCGCACCCGTAATCGCGATGACGGTGTCTTCGGTGAAGTGCAGCTCGGGTCCCATGTAGACACACTCGAGCACGGCCGCACCGGGATCGTTGCCCACCAAGCGGTTCGCGACCGAGTACGAGTACTGGTCGAGCGCCCCCGAGGGCGGGATGCCGACGTCGTAATAGCCGTTGCGGCCGGCGTCCTGGATCGTCGTGGCCAGTCCGGGCTGGCGGACCTCAATCGGCACGGAGCACCTCCATCAGTCCCGCGGTGAAGCCGTCCGGGTCGTCGAGGTACTCGCGCAGCCCGAAGTCGACCGGGCGCGAACGGATCCGGAACGTCCCGGCCTCGACCTCCTTGACGTGATCGTCGTAGGCGTCCCGGTCGATCGGCTTGAACCGGACGATGTCGCCGGGCCGGAAGAACACCATGAACTCGCCGAAGTCCGGCAGTTCCTGCGCCGGATCGTAGATCGGGGCGGGCGTGATGCCGAACATCTGGTACCCGCCCGCGCCGCGCACCGAGTAAATGCAGCTGAAGCAGCCGCCGTAGCCGACTGTCTGCTTAGGAGTGTCCGTGCGCGGCCGCAGGTACTTCGGCACGACGATCTGCCGTTCCCGGGGCACCATCTGGTACATGAACGGCAGCCCCGCGACGAACCCGACCATCGAGACGAACCACGGCGCACCGCTGTGCGCGGCGATGAATTCCTCCGCACCGGCGTATCCGTTGATCCGCGCGGCGTACTCGATGTCGGTCGCGTCCGGGTCCTGATGCCGGTCGCGGAAGCGCATCAGCGTTTCAGTCGTCCACGGATCCTGGTACAGCACCGGAATCTCGACCACCCGCGTCGACAGGCTGAAGTCCGCGGCGTCGCCGACCTTCTCCTCGATGTCGCGCAAATACGCCATCAGAGTGCGCGGCTCGATGACGTCCGGGTCGTACCGGACCTGATAGGACGCGTTCGCCGGGCAGATTTCGATCACGCCGTCCGGCCGGTTCTCGCGCAGCGAGGTGGTGATCGCCATTGCGCGAAAGTTGGCCTGCAGGCTCATTTCCTCAGCCAGCTCGACGAAAATGTGCTCGTCGCCGCCCCAGCTGTACCGGGCGGGAGTCGCGCCGCTCATGCGCCTGCCTCCGCCCGCTTCGTGAGCCACTCTTCGAGCGTGCCGGTGGTGAACGCGCCGTCGGCGAACCATTGCTGCCCGAGAAGTTCGACGAGCAGCGTCGTGGTGGTGGGAACGCCTTCGACGACCAATTCGGACAGTGCGCGCTTTGCCCGGCGCAACGCGGTCGGCCGGTCGTCGCCCCACACGATCACCTTGGCCACCAAGGAGTCGTAGAACGGCGGGACCTGGCTGCCCGGTGCGAGCCACGTGTCGGTGCGGACCCACGGGCCGCCCGGCAACCGGACGTCGCCGATCTTCCCGGGCCCGGGAAGGAAATTGCGCTCCGGGTCTTCCGCGCAGACCCGGAATTCGACCGCGTGCCCGCGCTTGGTCACGTCCGTTTGCCGGAACCGCAACGGTTCCCCGGCCGCGATCCGCAGCTGCTCGGCGACCAGGTCGATCCCGGTGATCAGCTCGGTGACCGGGTGCTCCACCTGGATCCGGGTGTTCATCTCGATGAAGAAGAACTCGCCGGTGTCGTCGTCCACGAGGAACTCGCAGGTGCCCGCGCTGCGGTAGCCGACCTCCTTGCACAGCCGCACGGCCGCGGCGGTCATCTCGGTCCGGATCCGCTCGTCGATGCCCGGCGACGGCGCCTCCTCGACCACCTTCTGCCGCCGCCGCTGCAGCGAACACTCGCGCTCGAAAACGTGCACAGTCTCGGAACCGTCGCCGAGCACCTGCACCTCGACGTGCCGCGCGGCCCGCACGAACCGCTCCAAATACATCTGGCCGTCGCCGAACGCACTCGCGGCCTCGCCGGAAGCCTGCGGGAACGCGACCTTCAGCTCGGCCTCGTTCGCGACGACCCGGATTCCGCGACCGCCGCCGCCCGCCGCCGCCTTCAGCATGATCGGATACCCGATCTCGCCCGCCGCGGCGACCGCTTCGGCCACATCGGACACTCCGCCGGGCGTCCCGGGCACCGTGGGCACCCCGGCCGCCTGCGCGACTTGCCGCGCCCGGACCTTGTCCCCCATCTGCTCGATGACCGAGGCGTCCGGACCGACGAACGTCAGTCCGGCGTCCGCCACCGCCGCGGCGAACGACGCGCGCTCGGACAGAAAACCGTAGCCCGGGTGCACCGCGTCCGCGCCGGTTTCCTTCGCCGCGGCGAGGATCGCGTCCGCCACCAGGTAGCTCTTCGTCGCCGGAGCCGGGCCGATCGGGACGACCTGGTCGGCGAGCAGCGCGTGCGCGGCGCTGCGGTCCGCCTCGCTGACGACCGCGACCGTCTCGATTCCCAGGTCGCCTGCCGCGCGGATGATCCGGACCGCGATCTCGCCGCGGTTGGCGATCAGCAGCCGTTTCATGCGTCCACCTCGAGCACTACGAGCGGCTGGCCCGCGTCGACGACCGCCTCGGCGTCAGCCGCGAACTCCACGACGGTCCCGGCCGCGCCCGCGGGCACCGGGTAGAAGGACTTCATCACCTCGACCAGCCCGACCGTGTCGTCCGCGCCGACCTTCTGGCCGGGCTTCACGAAATCCGGGCTGTCCGGGTCGGGCTTGCGGTAAAAGACCCCGGGAATGGGCGAAACCACTTCGAGACGGGACATCAGCGTCACCTCGCACTCGGTAGGGACAAGTTCGGGATTCAGGTCAGGTAGGGCGTCAGCGCATCATGCACGCTTTTCGCCAGATCCACCGCGCCAGGAGTGTCGGAGTGCACGCAGATGCAGTCGGCGCGCATCGGGATGTCCTGACCGTCCACAGAGGTCGCGAGCCCCTCGGTGACCGCGCGCACGGACCGCTCGGCGGCGATCGCCGGGTCGTAGGCGACGTGCTCGCGGGTGATGATCAGCGAACCGTCGGCACGGTAGTCCAGGTCGGTGTAGTACTCGGCGATGAAGCCCTGGCTGCGCTTGCCCCACACCTTCTCGTGCACGGTGTTGGCCATGCCCATGAGCGGCACGTCGAAGACGTCGGCCGCCTCGGCGATCGCCCGCGCGACCGTCTCGTCCCGCGAGGCCAGGCCGTACAGCGCGCCGTGCGGTTTGATGTGGTTGAGCGGCATGCCGTGCTCGGCAAGGAATCCGGTCAGCGCGCCGACCTGGTACACCACCGCGGCGGTGAGTTCCCCGGGCTCCATCTTCAGCTCCCGCCTGCCGAACCCGTCGCGGTCCGGGAACGACGGGTGGGCGCCCACCTTCACCGAATGCTCGTGCGCCAGCGCGACCGTGCGCCGCATGACGACCGGGTCGGCGGCGTGGAAGCCGCAGGCGACGTTCGCGACCGTGATGTAGGGCATGATGCCCTCGTCGTCGCCGCAGCGGTAGATGCTGTAGGCCTCGCCCATGTCGCAGTTGATGGCAACCATGAGTGCTGTTCCTTGTCTCTTTCCGGAATTCCGTCAGGAATGCGCGATCTTCGGGGTGTCCCCGTCGGGGTCGATGTAGACGTCGTCGCCCTCGAGCCGCACCGGGTACCGGGCGAGCTGCGCGTGGCCGGGGTTGATGCCCTGGCAGGTGGTGAGGTCGAACGTCCACAGGTGGCTTTTGCACATGAGGGTTTTCTTGTCCAGTTCGCCCTCGACCAGTTCGACCTGCTGGTGCGGGCAGATCGCCTGGGTCGCGACGACCTCCCCGCCGTCGAGGTGGGCGACGAGCACTTCCTTGTCCCCCACCTCGAACGACTCCATGTCGCCTTCCCAGACGTCGTCGAGGCTGCACACCCGCACGAAACCCATGCGGAAGCTCCTTTCTCAGCTGAACCGGTCGAAGTGGAGCCGGTCGGCGGCGAGCCCGCCGTCCAGCACCAGCGCGCGGGCGAGCGCGTCGGTCATCGCGGGCGGCCCGGCGGCGTAGTAAGTGAAGTCAGTCAGCGCTTCGCCCAGTTTCGCGACCACGGCCTCGTGCACGAACCCTTGGTGCGATTCGGAATCCGCCGCGCCGGGTTCGGAAACCGCGGTGTGCACGTGGAGGGCGCGCAATCGGCGTTGCGCCATCGCCATCGCTTCCGGAATGTGCACATCGCGCGGAGCACGGCCGCCGCAGAACAAATGGACCGTGCGCTCGGCGGCGTTCGCCTGCGCGGCCGCGCCGAGGACGACGCTCACCATCGCGCCGAGCCCGGAACCGCCTGCGACGCACACGATGTCGCGGTCGTCGCCGGCGCGGTAGTACGCCTGGCCGTACGGGCCGTCCAGTTCGATCGTCTCGCCGAGGTCGAGCCCGTCGAAGAGGATCGACGTCGCTTTCCCGCCCGGCGACCGTTTGACGACGAATTTCCATTCCCGCTGGCAGTTCCCGAGGTTGCTCATCGAATACGCGCGTTCGATGCCGCTGGGGAACCCGAGCATCGCGTACTGTCCGGCGCTGAACGCGGCGTGCTTTTCCGCGACGAACACGAATTCGGCCATGTCGTGCGTGAGCCGGTGCACCTCGCGCAGCTGGGCGTGCTGCCGGATCGGCCGGTGCGGCGCGGGTTCCGGCAGCGAGCTCAGGTCGACCACGCAGTCGCTGGCCGGTTCGCTCTGGCAGGCCAGCCTGCGGCCCTTGCGCCGGTCGCGGGCGCTGAGCCCGGGCGCGTCCGCCCAGCGCGTGCGGACGTCGCCTTCCAGCAGCTCGTACCGGCAGCTTCCGCAGGCTCCGCTGTTGCACTCGTAGCTGAGGCCGACCCCCGCGCGGAGGGCGGCACGCAGCAGCGTGTCGCCCTCCGCGCAGGGAAAGCGAACGCCGGTCCCCCGCAGGAGGACGTGGTGTTCGGTCGTCATGGCCGGTTCAGCCTCCGATGCCGAGCTGCCGCTGGAACGCCCGGACCGCGCCGATCGCGTTCTCCGCCGCTTCGGCGTTTTCCGCCACCTCCGCGCCGTACGCCTCGATCGCGGCGACCGCGAGCGGCTGCCACTTCGCGACCCACTCGCGCAGCTGCGGCACATTCGAGTCCACTTCGGACATCTGCTTGACCAGCGCCTCGGTCCAGCGCCGCGACCGCTCGCTGTCCCGCAACGCCGATTCGGCCAGCAGCGCGTGCAGCACGTCGCCGTGCCGCCGGGCGCTGACGCCGAGCTGGCGCAGCACGATCTCGTCGAGCGCCGGCTTGGCCACCACGTTCAGCGCGACGAACGCCTCCGCCCAGTCGAACGTAGTCAGCTGACGTTCCATCAGCTCGCGGAATCCTTGCCAGGCAGGCAGTTCCTCCCACAGCTCGCGTTCGCGCTCGCCGAACCCGGCGGTCGGATGCGCCTGGCGCAGCTCCGCGGTGCGGTAGGCCACATTGGACAGCCAGCGCAGCGAGTCGGCGGCCTGGAACGCCGCGCAGTTGGCGATGGTGCTGGCCGGGGCCATGTGCACGAGGTACGCGCTGGCCATCTGCACGGTGTGCAGCAGGTAGCGGCTCGGCGTGTACAGCTGCGCCAGCACGGCGACCCACTCCGGCGAGAGGCCGCGGTCGTGGCCCTCGGCGTCGTGCTGGTCGAGCAGGCCGTCCACATAGGACTCCTGGCCGTCCTGGAGGATGTTGTACGTGCGGTACACCAGCTCGTCCGGATCGCGGAAAGCGTTCCAGTCCGGGTGCGTGATCGGGCTCTGGTTGCGGTAGCGGCGGTAGAAGTCCGCCATGAAGCCGGTGTGCCCGACGTCCCATGGCTGCTCGGGGTCGCGGGTGTGCCACAGCAGGTTGGTGGAGACGATCTCGTACTCGCTCGGCTTGCGCCGGCGGGCGGCGAGGTGCCCCCAGGTCTTGAGCGGCTTGAGCGGAGTGCTCACGAGCTGGCCTCCTTGCGGGCGGATGTGCCCAGGTAGAAGCGGAAGACGTCGCCGCCGGTCTCGATCCGGCCCACGAACGAGGGCATGATCAGCTCCAGCTCGGACATCTTGAACGGGCGGCCGAGCTCCTCGGCGATGGTCTCGCGGCGCAGGACGCATTCGCCGCCCTCGACCTCGACCCGCACGTACGAACCGCGGTCGCGGATGTCGACCCGGCAGCCGGGGTTGTCGGTCACCGCGGCGTCGGCGACGGCACGCGCCACCTCGCCGACCTGGAGGACCGGGCCGACCGGGTCGGCGATGGGTTCAGCGGTGCTCATCCGGTCCTCCTCACTCGAAATAGACTTCGACGCATTCGGTCGGCCCGAGACCGGCCGCCGCGACGGTGCTGGTGCGCTCGAACGGCTGCGGTTCGCCCTGGCGGCGCACCCGCAGCGTCCGGCCGGGCTGGTCGGGCACGTGGACGCCGACCGAGTTCTCGGCCGCCGCGGCGGCGAGTTCGTCCATCGTGTGCTCGCTGTCCGCGGGGAGCAGCTTGAGCACGAAGTCGCCGTCGAAGTGCACGGCGAGCGGAATGGTGGCCATCAGCGTTCCTTTCAGCCGGCCTTGACGAGCTGCTTGCGGTAGGTGTCGACCCAGGAGAAGCCGTGCGCGTCGTCGCCGCCGGGGCCGACCGAGCCGAGGCCCATGTACTCCAGGACGCCGCCGAGGTCCGCGGGCTGGATCTCGCCGCCGAGGAACCGGTCGACCAGGTTCTTGTGGTGCCGGTAGCGCTCCGGGTCGTCCTCGAAGATCCACTTGTCCACTTCGGACGCGAAGTGGTAGCGCCGTCCTTCATGGACCAGCGAAATGTCGCGCAGCGTCTGGGAAGGCGTGCCGACGATCGGCAGCTGCGAGACGTTGCAGATGATCGGCAGCGTGCCCGGCACCGTCTTTTCCGGGCGGTCGTTGGCGAAGTTGTCGATCAGGACGTCCCACACCTTGCCGAAGGTGTCGTTCCAGCCCGGGTACTTCTCCTCCAGCCAGTCGCGCTCCTCCGGGCTGACGCCCGCCGCCGGGTCCCACCACAGCGTCGGCCGCCACGAGTAGGTGCCGAGGTGCTGGCCGTGGTGGTGCTCGGAGATGTCGCGCAGGAAGATGTCCCAGTACCACGGCTTGGAGAGGCCGAGGTCCTCCAGCGAGCGCATGAACTGGGTGACGATCCATTCCTCCATGAATTCCTTGAAGGACGCTTCGCGCACGTCCAGCGGGACGTAGTAGTCCATCGGAATTCCGGAGAGAATGGTGAACAGCCGGTACGAGCGCCAGAACGCGATGTCGATCTTCTTCTGCGCCTCGTCCTTCTGGCCGTTCTCGATCAGCATCTGCAGCAGCGGCGTGCCGAGCTGCGCGTGCCGGGCCTCGTCGGACTGGATGCTCTGGATCAGCTTGGAGAACGTGAAGTCCCCGGCCTTCGCGGCGTCGCCGGAAAGGCCGATGAACTGCAGGTTCGTGAACCCGGTCTCGAAGGAGAAGTTCGCGAAAATCGAGGTCGACACGGCGTCGCGGGTCATCATCACGTCGTCGAAGAAATGCCGTGCGCCGAGGGTGACCCAGTTGTCGGTGAACATCGCCGCGTGCGACCACTCGAACTGGCGGTCCTTGTTCACGTACTCGTGCGGGAAGTACAGCTGGATCTGCCCGTGCCGGATCTCGTCCAGCATCCCGAAGGTCGCCATGTTGCGCATGCCCGGCGCCTTCGACCAGCGCACGAACCGCGACTCCTGGAACGACGCGCCGTACTCGACGAGCGCGACGGCCGCGTAGTGCTCCTTGAGAATGGAAATCCAGCCCGGGTCGGCTTTGTTGTACAAATCCGCGCGCTCGAGCGCGGCCTTCACCGAATACGCCCCGGCGTCTTTCTGCCGCTGAATGTCGACGTATTCGCGATAGCTCACCTTGTACGGCTCGTCATAGGTCGCCCACACCTCGTCGGGCAATCCCTCGCCGCCGGACAATTCCGGCGGGAACAACTCCGCTTCGGTGACGTAGCGAGGAGTCCATTGGGTGTCGCGGGCGATGTCGTACCACTGTGCTCGGTCCAGCAGAGCCATGCGGGTCGCTCCTTGTGGTTTCTTTAGCTGCCGTGCTCGGAACCCAGCGGCCCCTCGCCGCCGGGGTAGACGAAGGACATGGACGGGGAGTAGAACCCGAACGTCACCTGCAAGGGGTGCGCAGGCCGCAACCGGTAGACGGGATGCTCTTTGTCGAGGAATTCGAAGGATTCCACCGCGAATTCCTCGGCGATGTCAGCGACATAGGCATAACGCCCGCTGACAAACTCGCCGCCGCGGCTCGTGATGTACCGCAACTGTCCGGTAACTCGCTGCGGCGTGCCGATCGCGAGACGCGCGGTAGTACGGATGACGGGTCGCCCCTCGACGACCGTCGTGGCGACCAGCCGGTCCCCGTCGAGATCGAGCGTCGTCTCCCCCGGAGCCCCCGCCGGAACGCCGTGCTCGCGGGCGTAACGGATCATGGGCTCGGAACTGTTGTGGTAATCGGTCCACCACCGCCCCGGAACGCCCGCCTCGGTGTCCAGACCGGACAGATTCACGCCGAGATACGTCAGGGAATACGCACCGAACGCGTCGTCCCCTTCGCTGGCCGACGTCTGAGCGTCCCCCTCGACCACATACTGGTTGATGTAGCACGACCGATCAGCAGCCGGCGTGAGTCCCGCCGGAACGAGCTCCGCGACGCCGTCGGGATCCTCAGGTACCCAGACGAGGTAGAGAGTCCGCGACCCGGTCACCAGCTGCGGCGGATGCAGCGACGTGCCCATAGGGGTTGCCTCCAGGTTCACCGTTGAACTTGCCCCGCTCCCTCAGCTCGAAGCGGTGCCCCAAAGACTGCGCGACCGACCCGTGACCGGATAGTGCGCAAGTTGGACAACGACCGAGCCAGGAATGCCAAACCGGAGCACCCACCCGCGTCAACGCAGGTCAGCCACCCGCAACGCGATCACCCGAGACGCTTCTGAATCCGTCAAGCCCCCCGAACGCCGTGAGGGGAACCCTCAGGAACTCTGATTCCCTCAGGGTTCCCCTCACGACCACAAAACCGCACCGCCGCCCCCAACGACCGAAGCACCCAGCCCGAGCCCTGCACCCCGATACGAAGCCGCCCTGCGGTCGGTGGGTGCTTGTCAAGGCATCTTTCCCGCCTTGACAAGCACCCACCGACCGTCAGCACAATTGCCTTCGGGGTGGTGGGCGCACCCAACGGGCGCAATGTCGCCGCCAGGCGACGAGCCGAATCACAACTGATCATCCAGCTGCAACGCGATCCACAACTCCGCCCGAACAGCCGGATCGTCGACCTCCCGCCCCAGCGCCTCCGCCACCTTCCCCATCCGGTACCGCAACGTATGCCGATGAATCCCCAACGCATTAGCCGAAGCATCCGACTGCCCGTTATGCGCCAAAAACGTCCGCAGCGTATGCCGCAAATCGATCTTCGCCGATCCGGTCTTGTCCGTAACCGGCTCCAGCAAAGCCCGAGCCCACCCCCGAACCTCGTCATTGTCGAGAAACCGCATCAACCCGCTGGTAGCCACGTCCCCAGCACAGGTCAGCACCCCGGCACCCCCACGAGAACTGGTGAACACCGACCGAACCTGCTCCCAAGCAGCGGACAGCTCCCCAGGAGGAGTCGGATCGCTCACCGCCCCCCGAGCCAGCGGAATCCGCCGCAACAACGCTTCCAACGTCCGCGTATCCCCCTCGGCAGGCGGCATCAACACCACCACCCGCCCCCGTTCCCACTCGGCGACCAACGCACGCAAACTGCGCAGCCCGTGATCCCCCTCGGCATGTTCGAGCAATTCCCGCTCGTGCCCGGAAGGAACCCCCAGAATCGCGACCCGAAGATCCCCCTCCGGAAAATCCGTGTCCAGCGCCTCCCCGATCGCCGTGGCCAGCCCGACATCCCCCGCAACCGCAGCCTTGAACACCGCCAGCCGATGCTGCCGCTCGCTGTCCAGCACTCCCCGCGCACTGTGCAGCTCAGCGCACAGCAACGACACCGCAGTAGTGACAATCGCCTGCTCCGCGGCAGTAAGCGGAGTAGACCGCCCCACCACGAGAAACCCCTGCACCCGTCCCCGCACGGCAAGCGGGAGCACCACCACGGACTCCCCCGCGATCGTCATGCTCAGACTCGCCGAATTGGCCCGGTCCCGCAGCCGAGGCAACTCGATCCGCACCCGCGCCGCATGCATCCGCGCCGCGGGCACGCCCGCCCGAAACCCGCCGGCAGCGTCGAGCAGCAACGTCCACCCCCGCACCGCCTTCGCGAGCCGCTCCGCAATCGCCCGCGCCGAATACGGCGACAACGAAGCCCGCGTCAAATCCCGCTGCGCCGAAACCGCGTAGTTCAACTCCCGCTGCCGCTCATCGGACAGATGCCCGGCGACCAGCCGGCTCAACGCAGCGAAGCCCGTCGTCGCGGGTACCGCCAACACCGGCAACCCGGCCTCGCCTGCCGCCTCGACCAGCGGCCGCGGCACGTTCTGATAGAACGAACTGGCCCCGAATCCCAGCGCCACCGCACCGCCGGCCACGAGCCGGTCGACATACTCCCTGCTGGCCGCTTCGCCCAGCGCGAGCCGGGACCCGGTGGTCAGCACGAGCTCGCCGCCCTCGAGGTACGGCGACGGGTCGGGCAGCTCGCTGATCAACGCCCACGTGACCGCCCGGTCCAACGCCCCGGGCGAGCCTTCGGCAGCGAGTTCGAGACCGTGTTCGCCGCGTTCGAGCAGCATCTGGACGGTAAGCGGCATGGTGTCTCCCGGGGACGGATCGGGCGGCCGGAAGTGTAACCGGCGGCCCGTCCGGCCGCCGGTCGATCGCCACCCGGACGAACCAACGTTCTGGACAAAACCCGGCACCGGTAGGTAGAAACCGTCCCGATCGGACTTCCCCGCCCGGCGGATGTCCGGCGGCACAACGGAAAGAGATCCCGATGCCCGCAGCTGCCCCGTCCCGGCCGGACGTCACGTACCGGACCGCGGGCGATCGCGCGCTGCTCGTCGAGTACGGGCCGCCGCTGCCGGTCGACCTCGGGCTCAACTTCTTCGCGCACGCCTCGGCCCGGCGGCTGGAGGAAAACCCGGTGCGCGGCGTGCTGGAAGTCGCGCCGGGACTGCGTTCGCTGCTCGTGCACTACGACCCGGAAACGATCCAGCATGATCAGGCAATCGCCGCGCTGGACCGGCTGCACCGCGAAATCCCCGAGCCCGGCTCGCTCGTGCTGCCGAGCCGCCGGGTGAAACTCCCGATCGCGTTCGACGATTCGACGTCGCGGGAGGCCGTGGAGCGCTACCAGATCACCACGCGCCCGGACGCGCCGAACGTCGTCGACGGGAACAACGTCGACTACCTCGTGCGCTCGAACGGCCTGCCGAACCGCGAGGCGCTGTACTCGCGGATCCTGGAATCCGAGTGGTGGAACGCGTTCACCGGTTTCTACCCGGGCCTGCCGTCGCTGCTCCCTCTCGACCCGCGCTCCGAACTGGTCGCCCCGAAGTACAACCCGGCGCGCTCCTGGACGCCCGAGGGCGCCGTCGCGTTCGGCGGCCCGTGTCTGGTGATCCACCCGATCGAATCGCCGGGTTCGTACCAGCTTTTCGGCCGGACGCTGCCGATCTGCGACCTCGTCCGCCGCCCGCGCGCGCACCGCGCGGACCCGATCCTGATTCACCCCGGCGACCGGATCTCGTTCTACCGCGTCGAAGAGGCGGAGCTGATCGAATTGCGCAGGCAGGTTTTCGAGGGCCGCTACGACTACGACATCGAACCCGGCCGGTACGCGGTCGCCGACCACCTCGCCGTCCAAGCCGACCCGGCGGTCGCGGCCGAGGCGGCCAAACGGCGCGCGGACCGGGTCGCCGCACAGGAACTGGTGAAAATCCCGTGACGCAGACCGCGGCATTGGAAGTGCTGGAACCCGGCCTGCAGACGACCGTGCAGGACTATCCGGGCCGGCGCGGCAGGCAGTCATTGGGCTTCTTCCCTTCCGGCCCCGTCGATTCGCTCGCCTTCCGCCTCGCGAACCTCCTGGTCGGCAACCGCCCCGGCGCGGCCGCGCTGGAAATCCCGCTGGGCCGGTTCCAGGCAGGCGTCCTCACCCCCGGGCGGATCGCCGTCACCGGCCCGGAAACCATCGTCACCTTGAACGGATCCCCTGTCCCGCAATGGGAATCGGTACCCGTGGAAACCGGCGACGTGCTGGCGTGCGAGGTCCTGCGCGGCCCCGGACACCGCCTGTACCTGGCGTTGTCCGGCGGCATCGCGGTACCGGAGGTTTTCGGTTCCCGCTCGACGTTCCTGCTCGCCGGCATCGGCGGCCTCGACGGCCGGGCCCTGGAACGCGCGGACATCCTGGACACTTTTCCCGCCTCTCCTTCCCGGCCGCGCCGTCTCCCGGTGTCCCTGCGCCCGACGTACCCGACCGCCTGGGAAATCGAAATCCTCCGCGGCCCGCACGCCGACCCGGACTTCCTGACCGCGGAGGATTTCGCCGACTTCCTCGCCGCGTCCTGGCGCTGCGACCTGAGCTCGGACCGCGTCGGCATCCGGTTCAACCCGCACCGCTTCCGCTGGGCCCGCCCGTCCGGCGACGTGGCGGGCGGGCACCCGTCGAACCTCCTGGACTCCAGCTACCCGCCCGGCGGCATCCTGGCGTACGGCGACGTGCTCACCGTGCTCGGCCCGGACAGCAACACCTCCGGCGGTTTCGCGGTGATCGCCACCGTCGCGTCGGCCTCGCTGTGGAAGGTCGGCCAGCTCCGGCCCGGCCGGGATACCGTGACGTTCCGGGAAATCGACCTGGACCAAGCGGCGGCGCTCAGTGCGCATGTCAATCAGCTGCTGGACGTCAAGGCGCTGTCTTGAGTGTTGCTTGGCGGTGGAGGATGTCGCCTTCGCTCAGGGCAGCGACGCTCGCTCGGTGGTCCATGACCCGGCCGAAACCACGCCGAATGGTGCGGAGCGCGGCGCGGCCGTAAGCGGCCAGATACTCAGTCAACGGATGCACGGACTTCCTCCTCCGTTTTCCCGGCCACCGAACCAAGATCGACCGACTTCGTCTCCTTCGCCAGCAGGGAGGCCACCAGCGAAATCAAGCCCATCACCGCCAGGTAGACCCCGATCGCATATCCGGTGCCGAACTTCGCGTACAGCCCGATCGCGATGATCGGCGCGAGCGAACCAGCCAGCACCGACGCCAGGTTGTACGCCAGCGAAACCCCGGAATACCGCACCTCCGTCGGGAACAATTCCGCGAAGAACGCGCCGATCACCGAGCTGTACGCGGCGAAGATCAGCAACCCGCCTGCCACCGCGACCGTGATCAATCCCGGACTGCGCGTGTCGACCAGTGCGAAGAACACGAACGCCCACACGATCGTCGCCACCGAGGCGACCACGTAGATCGGCCGTCGTCCGATCCGGTCGGCCAGCAGGGCGAACAGCGGAATCGTCACCACCGCACACGCCTGCCCGACCAGCACCGCCGTCAATCCGACCGAACTGTCCATTTTGAGCACAGTCGTGACATAAGTGATCACGAACAACGAGAACAGATAGAACCCGGCGTTCTCCCCGAAACGCGTTGCCGCGGCGAGCAAAACACTGCGCCAATGCTTGCGGACCACCACACCGGCAGGCAGCCCCGTCGGCTTCGGCGCTTCCTTGAACAACGGAGTTTCCGCGACATAAAGCCGCAGCCACAACCCGATCAAGACCAGCACCGCGGACAAGCCGAACGCGATCCGCCAGCCCCAAGACAGGAATTGCGCCGAAGGCATCACCGCGCCGAGCACCGCCAGCACGCCGGCGGCGAGCAGATTCCCCAGGGGTGGCCCGACATTCGGCCACGAAGACCAGAACGCGCGACGCGCACTGCCGCCGTGTTCGGACACCAGCAGCACAGCCCCGCCCCATTCGCCGCCGAGCGCGAATCCTTGCACCAGGCGACAGACGACGAGCAACAACGGTGCCAGCACACCCACCGCTTCGTACGTGGGCAGCAGAGCGATCAAGAATGTGGAAGCACCCATCAACAGCAGACTGGCGATGAGCGTGGAACGTCGTCCCTTGCGGTCGCCGAGGTGGCCGAGCACGACCGCGCCCAGCGGACGGGCCAGGAATCCGACGGCGTAGGTGGCGAAAGCGAGCACCGTGCCGACCAACGGGTCGTGCGAAGGGAAATACAGTTTGTTGAAGACCAAAGTGGACGCGGTGCCGTACAGAAAGAAGTCGTACCATTCGACGGCGGTGCCGGCGAGACTCGACGCCGCCACCACCCCCAGCCGCGTGTGCGGGCGTTTTCTGTTACGTTCGCGAGAGGTATCGGCCATTTCGGCTCCTGTGGTCGGAGGGTCCGTGACGCGGATGTAGTGCTGATGCCGGAAGCCTCGGTGGCTGTTGGCGCAGCCACCGAGGCGTGCTCCCCCCTGGGAACTGCCTCAGAAGAACCAGTGCACGGGCTCGTTGGCCCGGTCGGCGACGTCGGCGAACCGGCCCCCGTGGAACGCCAGCGGGTCGCCGTCGCGCTCGCACACGCTGCGCACGTGCCCGAACACGACCACGTGGTCGCCGGCGACCAGATGCCGTTCGACGTCGCATTCGAGGTGCGCGAAGGCGTCCGGGATCACCGGCACGCGGTGGCGGCCCTCGGTCACCTCCAGCCCGGCGAAGTGGTCCTCGCCGCGGCGGGCGAAGCGGAGCGCGAGCTGTTCCTGCCGCGCGGACAGGATGTTGACCGCGAACCGGCCCGCCTCGACGACCGCGTCGGTGCTGCGCGCGCCGGTCGTCAGGCACACCAGCAGCAGCGGCGGGTCGAGCGAAACCGACGTCAGCGAGTTGACGGTCATCCCGTGCGGCACCCCCGCCGCCCGGGTGGTGACCACCGCGACGCCGGTCGCGAAACGCCCCATCGTGCGGCGCATCGTCATCGGGTCGACCTCGGCCGAGGAAGTGATCATGGCGTTCTCCTTGCGAAGGGGGCGGCGGTCCCGCGACCGCCGCCCCCGAGCGGGCTCAGGCGGGGTAGCGGACCTCGAACGTGACGACCCCCTCGTCGGTCCGCCACGGGCCGTGCGGCATGCCCGGCGGACGGCAGGCG
Source organism: Amycolatopsis sp. CFH S0740 (assembly GCF_004522315.1). Taxonomy (NCBI): domain Bacteria; kingdom Bacillati; phylum Actinomycetota; class Actinomycetes; order Pseudonocardiales; family Pseudonocardiaceae; genus Amycolatopsis; species Amycolatopsis sp. CFH S0740. The sequence goes on from NZ_SDLS01000008.1 coordinate 261,764, forward strand.
TACATCCCCGCGGTGAACGTCCGGCCGAGGGTGAGGTCGGTGAACGAGCCCTCGAGAATGTAGACCTCCTCCCAGAAATCGTGCTTCTGCACGCCCATCGACGTCGAATCGGCACCCGGTTCGTACCGCAGGATCCGCGTCGCCACACCGGTTTCCGGGTCCTTGGCGAGAATCCGCTCGGTGATCTTCGGGTCGTCGCCGGGGCACACCGTGAAGGCGACGTCGGTCACCGGGAAGAATTCGTGTTCCGGTTTGCTCATCGGGTGATCGCTCCGTCGAGGTCGTAGCTGGACAGGAAGGCGTCGATGTCGCCGAGCGCGCCGTCGAAGCCGTAATTGCGGAAGGCGTAGCCCTTCACCACGAACGGCGCGCCCGCGTAGAACATCTCGTACTGGTGGTGCCGTCCGGCGAATTCGCTGCCGACGACGTCCCAGGCGAGCTTGAACAGCTTCACCCGCTCCTCGGCGGGCGCGGACGGGCTGTAAATGTATTTGTCGATATCGGCGCGGGTCTCCGGGTTCGTCAGGTCCGCGACGCTGGAGGGCACCTGCAGGACGCCGCCGCCGACCAGGTCGCGCAGGATCGCCAGCAGCCGCGGGTACAACTCGGCCTGCAGCCCCATCGCGCCGTACACCGCGCGAGAACCGGGGCGCCACATGCCGTTCTCGTCCGGCTCCGCGGTGTACTCAGCCGCCAGTACCGCAGATTCCACAATGGACGCGAGGCTAGCCAGCTCACCGAGCTTCTCGACCACGCCGGGGAATTTGTCGACCCCGTTGACCGCTGCGACCTTGCGCGCGAGCCCGGCGATGAACTGCGTCTTCACCATGAACCGGATCTGCGCCTGCCAGTTCCCGAACACATGCGCACCGGTGTCGAAGAACTGCCGTCGCAATCCCGCGACATCGCGGTAGACGAACACTCGATCCCACGGAATGAAGACGTCGTCGAAGACGACCAGCGCGTCGGTTTCGTCGTAACGCGAGGTGAGCGGATAGTCGTATTCACTCGTGGCGGCCGGCGCGTACGGACGGCGGCAGTAGAGCTTAAGTCCTTCTGCGTCAACAGGAACCGCGAATCCGAGCGCGAAGTCAGCGTCCTCCGGTCCGAGCGGCTTGATGCAGGACACGAAGATCTCGTCGGCCACCGCGCCGCCGGTCGCGAGCATCTGCGCACCGCGGATCACGATGCCGTCCTCGCGCTCCTCGGCGACTCCCGCCTGGATCAGGTCGCCTTCCCAGGCGTGCGCGGTGGTCGCCCGCGAAACCTGCGGCGGAATGATCGCATACGAAACGTACAGATTCTCTTCCAGCACGCGCTTGTGGTACGCGGCGATGTTGGCCGAAAAGTCGCGCTCCCCTTGCGAAAACGCCTCCGGATGCGCGGAAAACGCCGCGACGAACGCGCCCACGTGGTCCGGGCTGCGGCCGACCCAGCCGTGCGTGTGCCGCGCCCAGGTGGTCGCCGCTTCGCGGTACGCCTTCAGGTCTTCCCGGCTGCGCGGCGGCGTGAACAGACGGTTCACTGTGGACCCGGACGCCGGGTCGGTGACCGAGATGCCGGATTCCGGGTCGGCTGCGAGGTCGAACAGTTCCGCGATGGTCTTCGCGATCGGCGCGAACGCCGGGTGATGGGCGACGTCCTCGACCGGCGCGCCGTCGAGGTAGATCCGCCGGGGGCCTTTCAGTGCGGCCAGATAGTCGGCTCCGCTGCGCATCACTCGCTCCTCTGTTTCGTTTCGTACGCGTGGGTCAGGGTCGGGCCGCCGGGCAGTTCCAAGTGGACGCGCCAGTACGCGCCGTAGGTGAATTCGCCGCCGAGCAACGGCAAAGTGCCGCAGTACAGCGCGAAATCGCCCTCGACCGGACCGAGCCGGTCCAGCAGATCCGCCGGATGCCGCAGCGCGGCCAGTTCCCCCTTCTGGTACGGACATCCGTCCACACTGGAGTCCGCGACGACGTGGTCCCAGTCCGGAATGGACACTTCGGTCCCGAGCTCGGCAACCACCTCCCCGAGCGGCTTCGGACAGGCCGCTTTGGACAGTGCCACCCCGTCCCGCTCGAGGTCGCGGTCGGTGTGATCGGACCCGACCCCGAGAAAATACCGCCCCTGGTGCCGGATCAGCACCGGTTCGACCTCGCCGGACGTCCCCGGCGCGCTCACCCCGACCACCGGCTCCGTCGTCAGCAATCCCGTATCCAGGTGGTAGAACGCAGGCACCGTTTCCGGCCGCGGCACCCCGATCGCCGCCAATTCCGCGATGTGCTCCTCGACCGCGGCCTCGTCGCTCCCGGTGTACCCGGCCACCACCAGTCGCGCCGGGGCGAACGCCAGTTCCTCCCCGGTTCCCGCGACGTGCAGGGCAATCGTGCTCATACTCCCGCTCCCGTGAAGTCTGCTGTGGACACCGGCCACCGCCGATCGGCCAGCACCGGGAACTCCGCCCGCACCGTGTCCACAATGGATTGGTCTATTTCGCAGCGCAGCACTTCCTCGCCGGCGCCCGCCTCGGCCAGCACGGTCCCCCACGGATCGACGATCCGGCTGGTACCCGCCAGCTCGACGCCGCCGTGCTGGGTGCCGGCCGCGTTGACCGCGATCACCAGGACCTGCTCCTCCACCGCCCGGCACGAGGTGAACATCCGCCAGTGCTCGCGCCGCGCCGCCGGCCACGCAGCCGGGACCACGACCGTCTTCGCGCCGCGATCCACGAGCCCACGCCACAATTCGGGAAACCTCAGGTCGTAACAGGTCGTCGCCCCAATTGGCCCGAGTCCCGTTTCCGCGACGCTGAGCGTTTCGCCCGGCGTAAGCAATTCCGCCTCACGCGAGGCATATCCGAACACGTGCACCTTGCGATAGGTATGCGCGATCGTGCCGTCCGGCGCGAGCAACACCGCGGTATTGAACAACCGCCCGGCCGCATCCCGCTCAACCAAACTGCCCACATGCACATACGCACCAAGGCTTCGCGCCCACTCGCGCCCCGCCGCGACCGTCGGCCCGTCGAGCGATTCCGCCTCGTCCGGATACGCGTCGAACGAGAAATACCCAGCCGCCCACAACTCCGGCAGCACCACGAGATCAGCCCCGCGCGCGGACTCCACCAACTGCCCAGCCCGCACCCGGCGATCCGCCGCCGTCTCGTCCGGCGGACTGGCGAGCTGCACCAACGCGACCTTCACAGCCGCTCCCCGACTCGCAGTGCTGTCATCGTGCTGGAGAGATGCTTCGCGAGCGCCTCCCCAGCTACCTCCGGCTCACCACCGCGCAACGCTTCGACAATCGCCGCGTGCTCAGCCAGCACCGTGCCCGCCCGGGTCTCGCTGCCCGCGACCGCGCGCAACCCCATCCGGACCTGCCGCTCCCGCAACGATTCGTAGAACTCGGCGAGCACCGGATTCCCGGCCCGCCGCACGATCGCCCGGTGAAACGCGCGGTCGAACTCGATGAACCGCACCGGCTCGTCCACCACCTCGCGCTGCTTCGCGAGAATGTCGTCCAGCTCGCCGAAAAAGGTCTCGTCGACGCGCTCGGCGAGCTTGCGGACGCACCAGTCCTCGACCAGCTCACGCGCCTCCATCACCGCCCGCACCTCCGCGTCGGAGATCGGCGGCACGAACGCGCCCTTCTTCGGCACGATCTCGAGGAACCCCTCGGCCTCGAGCCGCAGCAGAGCCTCCCGCACCGGCGTCCGAGACGTTCCGGCCGCCTCGGCAACCTCCGATTCGGTGAGGAACGTCCCGCCGTCGCGAGGCAGCTCGGCGATGCGCTGCTTGAGGAACCGATAGGTGACGTCCTGCGCGGACCCGGCCCGCCCAGCCTGTCGTACACTGCTCATGGACAAGATGTATACATCACGCATGGCAGGCGGGCAAGGGGTGTTTGCCGAGGTTGAGCGGCTGTGCCGGGTGGGGATGGCTCGTGTTCGCCTGCGGAGGAGGGTGCGCGTTGCCCGGGGGACGGCTCAGGCCCGCTCGCGGAGGGTGCGCGTTGCCGGGTAGGCGACATGGGGGCGGTGGTCCCGATGGGCCCGCGCGGGACGTCGTGTTGGCGCCGTGATGGGTCGCGCTGGACGTCGGGGCGACGCCCTGCCTCGTCGCCTGGAACGTCCTGTCGCCGCGGTAGCCCTCGCGCCTCCGCCGGAACGTCCTGTAACCGCAGTTGCCCTGGCACCTGGCCCGGGACCTCCCGACGCGACTGCCCTGATGCCTCACCCCTGGCCGGGGCGAATCCGCGACAACGGCACCTGTGTTCGAGCCGCTGCCTAAGCACCGATGAGGGCGCGTCGACCGAAGGCATCCCGACTCGCACTGCGTGACTGCACGGGATCCGCTGACCACAAGGCCTGGGCCCTTCAGCCTCCAGGTAAGCCGGTCACCTCGCCCTCAATTCCCGCCACCGCGCGGCGTCCCGGCCAGCGCGGAGCTAGCGTGCGGCAGCGGCGATCAACGCCTCCAGTCCCGAAGCCTGTGTCCGCCAGTCCACCGCGTTCGGGGTGCCGCCAGTCCACCGTGCGCCGATTCGGTTCAGGGAGTCCCGGTCTCGCTGCCAGATCGAATCCGCTTGCTGCTGCACGAAATCTCGGTACTTCTGTTCGCCGGTAGCCGTCGCGAGGTCGCCGAAGTAGCGCAGGAAGATGCCCTTGAATTGCTTCTGATTGTCATCACACGAGCCGCTCTCACACGATTCTACCAGCACCCCACCCGAAGTCAGACCGGTTATCGCCGAATCAGCCAATCGGTGGGCGGCGTCCACATAGGACTGGTCGCCGGTTGCTCGCCAGAGTTCGGTGAAGCCGCCGATGGCTAAGCCCTGGTTGTAGGTCCAGACGGTTTGGCCGTTGTTCGCGCAGCTTGCGGTCAGGCCGTCGTTGACCAGGCCGGCTGAGTTGATCAGGCCGCTCCGCAGGTACCAATCGCCGGCGGTGCGGGCGCGGGCCAGCCATTCGGTGTCGCCGGGCAGGCGGCGGTGCAGGCCGGCGGCTAGGCGGAGGTAGAGGCCGCTGGTGACGGCGTTCTTGTACGTCCGTTCGCGATCCCACCACACTCCCCCGCCGCATGTGCTGGGGTCCCAGAAACCGTGCACGTAATCGGCGATTTTCGTGGCTTCGGCGAGATATCGGGAGTCGTGCGTACGGTCGTATGCCGCGAGCCAGGCCAGGGCCCACCAGGCGGAGTCGTCGATGGCGCGGCTGATGAAGTCGCCGTCGATCGGGTCGGAGCTGCGGGCTCCGGCGGGGAAGGCGGCGCGGTTCACGTCGAAAACCCTTGCCAGCACCGGATCCAGGTTGGGTACTCCGGAATCCGCCAGTGCGGTCACCGCTACGGCCGAATTCCACCAGCTCGACGGCCACCAGGCGCGGTAAATGTCGTAGGACCACAGCAAAGCGTCGACGGCGGCCGCGACCCGGGATTGTGCGGGGCGTGCCCATGCGGTGCAGGCGCCTTCTTGGTGGGAAGCTTCCCGGCCGCATGCTCGAACGGCGCCGCCATTCAGCCGTCCGCGTGGATCTTGGGTGGCGAACGTTGCGGTCTGTGTCGCGGTCGCGGCGGAGGGGACACTCGTGCGGCCGAGTGACGAGCCGTCGGGCCAGGTCGTGCCTTCGTCCCACGAACGGTCCAGCCAGGTTTCGTCGCCGGGGCCGCCGGAATCGATGCTGGACCAGGCCATACCGCGGTCGTCGAAGTGGAGCCGGACGGTGCGGCCGAAGATCGTCGCGGGCGGTACCGGCTGGGTGTCGCCGGTGCCGGGAGCGGAACCGTCGCAGGCGGCGGCGCAGACGGTCGGGTAGATCCAGGCTGTGCAGGCGACCGCTTGTGCGTCCCCGCAGGCCCGGAGCAGGCCGCGGCGGTGGCCGACGGGGTCGGTGAGGTTGTACATGAGCGTGCGGGTGCCGGTCCACGTGTCCGGGATGCTCGATTTGCCGAGCAGGCCGTCCCAGGTGCTGCCGCCGTCCCAGGAGCGGTCGAGCCACACCGCGTCGCCGGTGCGGCCGTTGTCGATGCTGGCCCAGGCCATCCCGTCCTGGTCGGAGACGTGCAGGCGCAGCACCCGGCCGTTGATGTCCTTGTCCGGCAAGGGAAAACTTTCCTGCGCGGCCCGCGACGGGTCAAGGGTGTCGCACGAGAGCGCGCAGACGGCGGCGGCCGCGCGCGGGACGGTCAACGAGGCGAACACGAGCAGCACTACGAGCACGGTCCGCATGGACTCGTCCCCTCGCCTGGGTGAATTTCCACCCAGAATAGAAACCCGCGCGGGTGACGGTGAAGGCCCGCGCGAGGTTCTGTCCCGTTCCGGACAGCCGGGTTAACCCGATCAGCCGCCGCTGCCCTGGCGCCGTCCGACCGAACGGCCGATGAAGTACCCGAGAATGAGCCCGACGATCAGGCCGATGGCGATGAAGAAAATGACGGTGGCGGCGGCGATTTTGCCGACCGTGCCGAGGAATCCCTTGGCCTCGAGGTCGGTCGCGATCGCCACGGACTGGGTCAGCGCGTAGTGGGTCATGCCTCCCAGGATGGCATCGGCGGCGAGTGGGCGCTCGGGGACGCACCGAGTGCGCTCGAGGGTCGGGTGTGATGTTCGGTTCTTGACCGGCTTGGGTGCGAGCGCTGCGGCGGGACACGCCGAGCAGGCGGGTGCCGCGCGCGGTGTTCGGGCCTTGACCGGATGGGGACGAGCCCGTCGTCAGCCGAGGCCGGTTGACGACTGCGGACGGATTCTCGGAGACACACCCGGGCAGGTGCATGCCGTGCGCGGTATCCGTTCTTGACCGGCTTAGGCACGATCTCGTCGTCAGCTGAGGCGCGAGGCTGCTGGTTCAGGACTGCGGGCACATGCCTGGGCATGCGAGTGTTCCTGACTCGCCTGCGAAGAAACCTCGGGCGGGCAGCCTGGCATCCTTCGCCGTCTCGGTTATCGACCAGCGCCGCGAGACCGCGGCCGAGTGAGGACCGTGGGCAGGTGTCCCGAGAGGTGCGCCCGCTCAGTCCTTGACCGGCTTGAGTACGAAGCCTCCGTCGTCCGATTCCTCGGCTGGGGCCCGGCGGCGCGCGGGCGGTGGCGGTGGCGGTTCTGGTTCGCGGGTGGCGGCTGGATCGGGCGTCGGTTCCGGAACCTCGTCCAGCGCCAGCGTGTCTTCGACTACCGCCGCGACTGCGGGGACGCATCCTGCGCGGATGGCACGCAAGCCCTGGTGCAGCGCCTGCGTGCCTGCTTCGGTGCTGAGTCGCGAGATTTCCGCGGCCAGGGCGTCCGGGCCCAGTTCGAGGGCGGGTTCTCCGATGTCCAGGTGGACGAGCATGCCGTGCATGTTCACCGTGACGCTCAGTCCCTCTCGGCTGGCCGTCGCGCGGAGGGCGGCTAGGCCTTCGGACAGGCCCAGCTGGTCCGGGATTTCTTCGGCGATCTCGATGAGTTCGTCGATCCCTCGCTCGTCCCCGGCGGGACCGGCGGGGTCGGCAGGGTCGACGAACTCCCCTGGAGGCTCGCCGGGCCCGAATTGCGCAGCCGGATTCACGTCCGCGCGCGAATCTTCGTTCTCCTGGTACGCCTCCGCCATCACACCCTCCACGTGTCCGGTGTGGTGTCTTCGGCGCGGTCCGCCAGGTCCTGCTCCGAACCGAGGCCGAGGCTGCGCAGGTCGGTACCGCCGAGGTCGCCCAGTTCGGCTTCCAGCGCGCGGCGGGCGCGTTCGTTCGCCTCGGCGGCCGCCTCGCGGACTGCGTGCAGGATCGTGTCCGCCAGGCGGGGGCCGCCGGCTCGGAGGGCGTCTGCGGTCAACTCCAGGGTGCGCAAAGCGCCGCCGGGGGCGACTTCGACGGTCACCCCGGCGTGCCGCGCCGTGCCGGTGATGCTCACTTCGGGTGCACTCCGCCGTAGAACTTGTGCAGGTCGCGCGGCAGCGTGTACGTGAGGCGCTCGACCTGGTCGTTCGCGTTGCCCTCGATCGTGGTGATCTTGTTGCCCTCGACCTTTTCGATGATCCCGATGTGGTGACTCTGCCCCCAGGACGGACCGTCGCCGAAGAGGATCGTGTCGCCGGGACGCGCGTTGTGCGCGAGCGCGCCGCGGTCGTAGGCGAGGTGGTGGCGCTGGCCCCACTTGTAGACGTCGCCGGTGAAGCCGTACTTCGGGATGTCCACCCCGGCCGAACGCCACATCGACGTCGCGAAGTACGCGCACCACGGCTGTCCGGTCGGGCCCCACTTGTTCCGGTTGTTCGGGCCCTCGTGGTAGCCGAGGTTGTGCCGCGCGTGGTCGAGGATCTTGTCGACCTTCTTGCTGTGGCTCGCGTGCGTCTTGCCGTGGTGCTGCTCGTGCTTTTTGTGCTGCTCGTGCTTGCGGTGGTCGCCCGGCTTGGCGCGGTGCGTTCCGCCCGGGTCGGCGACGCCGTCGTGGTTCAGGTCCTTCTGCAGCGCACGCAGTTTGCGCGCCGCTTCCTCCATCTCCGCGCGGGCGTTCTTCAGGTGCCCGCCGGACTCCTTGAGGTACTTGCCCGCCAGGTCGGCCACGTCGCCGATCGCCATCAGCAGGGCGGCCGGGCTTCCGTTGCGCGCCAGGACGTATCCGGCGTCGATGATCTTGCGCGCCTTCGCGACGAACTCGTCGATCAGCTTGCCGGTGGCCTGGTGCCGCCCGGCGAGCGCGTCGGTGACCTCGCTGACCACCTTGGCCCCGTGCGTGCTCGCCTGCGCGGTGACCTTGAGATCGCGGCCGAACTTGCCGGTGTCGTGCTCGAACGCCGGATTCGCCTTGCTGTGCCAGGTGTTCAGCAGCGCGTGCGCGGCTTTGCGCTGCGCTTCGTACTGTTCGGTGATCTCGCGCGCGGCCTGCTGCAGCGCGTGCTGCGCGGCCTGCGAGTCCGCGGCCTTGCCGCGAAGCTTGCCGTGGTGCGTTTTCATCTCGTCCGCGAACAGCGTCGCGACCCCTGCGGTGTCCAGCACGGATTCCCCCTCAGCCCAGGATGCCCTTGATGTCGTGTGCGCTGATCGCCGCGCTCGCGTCGGAATCCGCGCCCGCGTATGCCTGCCGGGCCCGGAAAACGGAGGCGCTCAGCGTGCGCGCGTGCGCTCCGGTGGCCCGCACCTGCGATTCCAGCGAACGGCTGAAATCCCCCAGCGCGTCGGAGAATCCGGTTTCCTCGCCGACCTTCCCGAAGCTGTCCTTGGCGATCCCGGTGACCCGGTGCACCGTCTTCCGGCCGACCGACACCAGTTCGTTCGCGACGTGCTCGGTGGTGCGCTCGTAGGCGAGGAACTGCTCGAGATCGGCCTTGAACCCGCCGTCCTTGCCGCCCTTGCCATGGTGCGGTTTGTGCGGATGGTGCTCGGTTTTGTGCGGATGGTGCGCGCCCTTGCCGTGGTGGCGCGTGACGTCCTCGGCGGCCTTGCGCGCGGCGGCGAGATGGCTCTTGTACGCGCCGTTGGTGTAGGTGGACCACGGCTGGAAGCTCTTGCCGTGCCCCGAAATCGCCCAGGCCGCCTTGGCGTTCTCGTCCGCGTTGAACAGTTCGTCGTTGGAGTGCAGATGGAACTCGTGGCGGCGGGCGGGCCCGAGCGAGCCGAGCATGTTGACCTGCCACAGCCCGTACGAATTGTCCGGCGGGGTCCCGTTGTGCGCACGGGTGTTCCCGCCCGATTCCGCCAGCGCCACCGCGACCGCGGTGGTGAGCGCGTGCCCGCGGAACCCGGCCCGGTACGCGTGCTGGGCGATTTCCTCGGCCGACAACTTGCTCATTTCCTGCCCCCTTCAGCAGGGCGCTTCGCCGCTGCCCTAAGTGAGACGGAAGCCTTCGTCCTCAGGTTCCCTAGTCCCCCGAACGGACGAAACCCCGCGCCCCAGTTCCTGCATCCGGTCGGCGAGCCAGGCGTGGTCCGCGGGCGCGAGAGTGACCCACTTCGTGCCCGCGGACTCGTGCACGACCGCGCCGTACCGCCCGGCTTCCGTGTCGTACCAAGCGACCACCGGCGAACGTCCGCCCGGACCGTTCACCGCGAACTGTCCGTACGCGACGCGCGGCGTGGTGACGAGCGTCGAAATCGCCCGGAGGTCCCGGCCGGCCAGCCCCGCCCGGCCGAGCACCCGCTCGAACGCGGCGTGCCCGCTGTCCGCAAACGCTTGCATCGCCTCGGAAAACACCGAGCGCGGCAATCGCACCACGTTGCCCGGCCCGGGTTCGGCGGGGCCGACGACGCTCGCGGCGAGCTGCGGGACGTCGTCGGGCAGGCACGGCCGCAACGCGAGTTCGCCCGCGTCGAGCACGGCCAGCACGCCCAGTTTGCGCCCGGCCGCGGCCAGCGCGCGCAGCGGCGGATCCCGGAAAACCAGCAGGTCGACCGAAAACACCGGCTCGGCCAGCACCGCGAACACCTGGCCCAGCCGCGGGTGCGGTTCGTCGTCCTCGTCGAGCAGCCCGGCCGCCGCGAGGCTTTCCGCGACCTGGACGCCGAGCTGGTCGCGTTCGTCCATCGTGGAACCGTGCGAGGGCACGTCGAACGGATACGGCATGGGGCCGAGGTCGAAATCCGACCACAGCAGGTCGAATTCCAGGTGCGAGAGCGCTACCCCGTCGACCTCCGGGAGATGTCTGGCCATCCCCGCCTCACTCGCCCAGCACGGGCGGGTACGCGTCCGGCAGGTCCTCGAGGAAGTCGAAGGAACTGCCCTTGGTGTAGCGGTTCTGGTGGTCGTCGGAGCCGTCGCCGCGCTGGCCCGCCATCGGCGGGAAGAATCCGCCGGACATCGGGCTGCCGCCGCGCGCGGCCGCCGCGGCGCCGGCTGCCCCGGCAGCAGCGCCGCCTGCTCCGACCGAGCCGCCCAGCAGTCCGCCCGGCAACGCGCCCCCGCTTCCAGCGCCCGCGCCCGCGCCGAGCGCACCGCCCGGCCCGGCGCCCAGCGATCCCGGCATTCCGGCCGTTCCGCCCGGACCGCTCAGCCCCGGCAGCAGCCCGGCGCCTCCCGCCGGAGCGGACGAAGCCGTGGTGACGGCCGCGTCCGAGTAACCCGACGAATCCCGGGAGCCGCGCGAATCGCTCCGCGACCGGCCGTCCGGATCGACGTTCGTGACCGCGGGAGCCTCGGTGAAATGCGGCAGCTTGTCGTGCACGCCCTTGCTGGACGTCTCGTAGCCTTCCATCACGCGGACCGCCTCGGCCTTGGCGTGCGACGCCGCGCGTTTGGCCGGCAGGTGGTCGTCGAGCAGCTGATCGACCATCACCGCGCCGCTGGGACCGCTGGCCGCGTTGAGGTCGTAGCCGTCGCGGAACTGGTTCTCCGCCGTGTAGAACACCGGTTCCGGCATCTTGTGCTTCGCCGTTTCGACCGCGCTCGTGTAGTGGTCGAGCTTGTCGCCGACCGTGCGCATCGTCTCGCTCGCGCCCGCGCCCCAGGACGTCAGCTTCGACGCCGACTGCGCCGCGTTCCCGGCCGCGCCGCCGCGCCAGGACAGCAGCAGCTTCTGCACCGTCTTGTGCACCGCGGAGGTCGCCGAGTCGACGTCGTACGCCAGCTTCCCCCATTGGTGCGCGGACGCGCCCATGGCGACCGGGTCCGCGGTCATGATCATGTCGTAGAGCGTGGTGTGCGCCCAGGCGTTCCAGTTGATCTTGCCGAAGGACGCGTCCTTCATGTTCGCCCGCTGGGCGAGCTTCGTGCGCCGCAGGACCCGGCGCTGCGCGGCGGTGGGCGGGTGGTCCTCGCTCCACAGCCGGTGCTTGCGGTGCTTCTCGTACGGCAGCCGTTCGTAGCCCGGTGTCCGGCTCATGCCGGCGTCCCTCCCCCGTCGTCCGCCCGGCGGCCCAGCGCGTCGAGCGAGTCCTTCGCGTCGCTTTCCTGCTGGACGTGCCCCGCGCTCGCCCGGCGGATGGCCTCGCGCAAGGACGACAGCTCGTCGAGGTACTGCTGCAGGATCGCCTGCGCGCCGCCGTCGGCGGACCCGCGCAGGCCGAACGCCTTCCGCAGGTGCGCGGCCACCGGGCTGGTGCCGTCCTTGAGCGGATGCGTGAGCTGCTTCGCCTGTTCGAGGCACGCGGTCAGCTCCTGCTCGCGCTTCTCCAGCTCCGCGTCGGCCGCCGCGATCTCTGCCGGGTCCAGCTCGATGACCCCGGTGTCGGCGACGATCTCGGCGTTGCCCGCCCCCGACGGGTCCCGCACGGAATCCGACGTCTCCGGCCGCCCGGACCGGTGCGTCTCCTTGGCCTGTTTCTTGTGCAGGGCACGGACGTCTGCCCAGTCGGAAACCCGGTGCGAACTCACCCCAGTCCACCTCCCAGCGGGCGTCCTCCTCGGACGCGCGCACCAGTATGTCAGCCAGCCGGACCGCAGGCATCCGGTCCGGGAAAGTCGGCGATGAGACGAGCCCGCCGCGGCCGCGGTTCCGCGGGTCACCCGGACGGCGGGTGCGCACCCCGGACGAGCAGTCCGGCGACCGAGCGCGCGGCCGCCGCAGCGTCGTCGCCGAGGTCCGCGGGCAGCGCCCGCTGCAGCCACAGCGTCGCGAACCCGTGCACGAGCGACCAGGCCGCCGCGCCCGCGACCACCGGGTCGACGCTGTCGTCCCGGAACCCGGCGACGGCCCAGTCCAGCGCCTGGCTGCTCCGCTCCTGCGCGGCTCGGAGGTCCGGGTCGTCGCCGCGGAGCAGGTCCGCGCGGAACATCACCTCGAAATGCGCCCGGTGCCCGACCGCGAACGAGACGTAGGCGACCCCGGCCTCGAGCAGGTCCGGCGCGGGCGGCATCTCCTCGAGCGTGTCGGCGAGCAGGTCGAACCCCTGCGCGGCGACGGCGGTGAGCAGGCCGGTGCGGTCGCCGAAGTGGTGCGCCGGGGCGGCGTGCGAGACCCCGACCCGGCGGGCGAGGTCGCGCAGGTTGACCGCGGCCGGGCCGGATTCGCCGAGCACCTCGACGGCCGCGGTCAGCACCGCCTGCCGCAGATCGCCGTGGTGGTAACGACGGGCCATGGCGTCGAGTATGCACCGGCTTGTCAGTGCCTAGATGGGGCTGGCGGGCTTGCTCGGCTGCTGTCGAGGTGCCCCTGCGGATCCGCTCAGCGGACGAACTCGAAGATCTGCTTCTGGATCCCGTTCGAGTAACTCTCGCTATCGATCAACTTCAGCGGCTGCTTGTCCTTGTCGGTCTCGCTGAACAGCCGCTTCCCCGCGCCCAGCAGGACCGGGAAGACCAGCAGGTTCAGCCGGTCGACGAGGCCCGCGTCGGTGAGGGCGCGGACCAGCGTCGCGCTGCCGTTGACGATGATCGGGCCGCCCTCGGTTTCCTTCAGCGCGGCGACGTCGTCGAGGGAGCGGAGAATGGTCGTTTCGCCCCAGTTCGTCACCAGGTCCTCGTCGCGCAGGGTGGTGGACACGACGTATTTCGGCATCGCGTTGTAGTGCGGGAACTCCTCGGTCATGTCCGGCCACACCGGCGAGAACGCCTCGTAGCTGACGCGGCCGAGCAGCAACGCGGTCGCTTCCTCCTGCTCGGCGCCCTTGAGCGCGTAGGCGGCGGGGTCGAACTCGATGTCCTTGAACGTCCAGCCGGCGTTCCGGTAGCCGACCTCGCCGCCGGGGGCTTCGACGACGCCGTCGAGGGACACGAACGCGGTGGCGATGATGGTGCGCATGGGATCAGCTCCTGGTTCGGGACGGTGCCTGCTCACCTACGCGTCGAACGGCACCGTCCCGGTCAGACACGCCACCCGCGACCCAAGCTATGACCTGGGTCACACCGGAGTATGCCAAGCGTCGTACCCGTAGATCGCGTCCGCCGCGGCCGAGCTGTTTCCGCTCTCCTTGAGCCAGCTGTTGCCCCGCGAGGCCAGTTGCACTTCGCGGGTCCGGTCCAGCCGGGCGGCCTGGTAGGCCTTCAGCGCGACCTCGGTGTTCGGGTACGCCGCCAGCGCCCGCGACAGCACCACGCTGTCCTCGATGGCCATTCCCGCGCCCTGCGCCATGAACGGCATCATCGGGTGGCACGCGTCGCCCAGCAGCGTCACTGGGCCGGATGACCAGTTCGGCAGCGGGTCGCGGACGTACAGCGCCGATTGCAGCACCGAATCGCACGCCGCCAGCAACGCGCGGGCCTCGGGGTGGAAGCCGCGGTACGCCTCGCGCAGTTCGTCGACATCCCCTGGGGTCGTCCAGGATTCGTGCCGCCACTGGCTTTGCCTCGTGGTGGCGAAGACGAACACGTCCTCGCCGCGGTTGAGCGGGAAAGTCACCAGCTGCGTGTCCGGATCCGGACCCCACCATTTGGTGAAGCAGTCCAGGTTCGGCACGTCCACCGAACCCGCTGGCAGCACCGCGCGGTAGGCGACCACGCCGGTGAACTCCGGGTGTTCCGCGCCGAACAACGCGGTGCGGACGGCCGAGTGGATGCCGTCGGCGCCGATCACGACGTCCGCGGAAGCCGTCGAAGAACCGAAGTCCAGCGACACCGAGTCCGTTGTGGACAGTCCGGTCAGCTTGTGTCCCAAGTGGACTACGCCGTCCGGCAGCGCGCGTTCCAAGGCAGCCAGCAGGTCCGCGCGGTGCATCGTGAGCTGCGGCGAGCCGTAGCGGCGTTCGGCCTCGTCGCCCATCGGCAGTCGCGACGTTTCCTCGCCGGTGTCCCAGGTGCGGCTGATCCGGTACTTCGGCCGCGCGGCGGTTTCGCGCAGTTCGTCGCCGATGCCGAGGCCGTCGAGGGCGCGGACGGCGTTGGGGGTCAGGTTGATGTCCGCGCCGACGCGGCCGAATCCGGCCGCTTGTTCGTGCACGACCGGCGAGAATCCGGCCTTCCGCAGGGCGACGGCGGCGGCGAGGCCGCCGATCCCGCCGCCGACGATCGCGATTTCCGGCACAGCGAAAGCTCCTTTTAGACAGTGAGGTCGAGCAGGTCGTGGCCCACGACGACCGGACCGGAGTAGTGCGGGCGGACCCGGCCGAGCCAGCCTTCGTCGTCGAGGCGGGCGGGATCGGACGGGCCGAGGTGCGACAGCGCGACCCGCCGGGCCCCGGCCGCCGCGGCGACCCGGCCGACGTCCGCGGGCGAGGTGTGCGAGGCAGCGAGGAAGTCCAGCAGCTTCGGCGAATAGCCGATGCTGCGGTAGAAATCGGGCTCCATCGCTTCGTGCACCAGCAAGTCGGCGCCCGCGGCCAGCTCGCCGACCGCGTCGCTGCGGGCGGTGTCGCCGGAGAAGGCGACGACGCCGTGTTCGGTCTCGAACCGATAGCCCAGCGCCAGGTGCAGCGGCGGATGCGGGACGGCCCGAGCCGTCACGCGCACCCGGTCGTCTTCGTGCACCACGATTTCCGCGCCCGCCGCCGAGAGATCAGTGGCGTGAATGAGCCCGGCCAGCCGCGGCCGGTCGCTGGTCCGCTGGCGCACCGCGACGTCCTGTCCGAACGCCGCGAGATTGCCCGCCACCAGCCCCTCCGTGCCCGCGGCGGGCGGGCCGGGGTCGGTCGGGTCCGGGCCGGGGCCGTAGACCCGCACCGGATCGACGACGCCCTGGTTGACCGGGCCCCAGCCAAGCAGGAAAAGCGTGAACAGCTCGGCGACGTGGTCGGAATGCAGGTGCGTCACGAACACCCCGCCCAGATCGCGCAGGGACAGCCCGGCGGAGACGTACTTGCCGAGCGTCCCGTAGCCCGCGTCGACCAGGTAGACGCGCCCGCCGACCACCACCGCGTTCGCGCAGCCCTGCCTGCCCGGCGCCGGGTACGGCCCGGCCGCCGTGCCGAGCAGGACCACGCGCAGCGCGTCCGTCACGGCGAAACCTCTTCCAGCGTGCGGCCCTTGGTCTCCTCGGCGAAGAACCCGGCGACCAGCGCGCCGGCGAAACAGATCCCGCCGAGCACCAGGAACACCGACGCGAGCCCGCTGCCGCCCGCGTACAGCGCGCCGACCAGGATCGGGCCGAGGATCAGGCCGAACCGGTTCATCACGCCGCCGAGGCTGACGCCCAGCGCGCGGCTGCGGGTCGGGTACAGCTCCGGCGTGTACAGGTACAGGCAGACGTTCACCGCGAAGTTGAACATCGCCGCGAGCGACGACCACACCAGCAGCTGCAACGGAGTCCCGGCGCCGAGCGCGCCCAGCACGACCAGCATCGCGGTCGTCCCGCCCAGGCCCGCGGCCAGCACTACCCGGCGGCCGAGCTCGTCCACGACCAGCGCGGCGATCAGGCAGCCGACGAGACCGGCGACCGAGGTGGCGGTGCTGTACCAGAGCGCCTGGCCGATGGAGAGGTGGAACGAACCCTTGTACAGCGTCGGCAGCCACGAGGTGATGCCGTAGTTGGCGAGGTAGCCGACGAACCAGATCGTCCACACCATCAGCGTGCGCCGCCGGTAGCGACCGGCGAACAGGTCGCGGAACGAACTGCGCTTCGAAGGAACCGCTGCCGGTGCCGCGACGGCTTCGGCGGGCGGAGGAAGCGGGCGGCCAAGGGACTCCTCGACCCGGCGCTCGATCAGCGCCATCGTCGCCTCGGCCTTCTCGATGTGCCCGTGCGAGGCGAGCCAGCGCGGCGATTCCGGGATCCGCAACTGCAGCAGCACCGCGGCGAGGCCCGGAACGGCGGCCAGCGCGAACAGCGGACGCCAGCCCCAGTGCGGGATGACCCAGGCCGCGACCAGCGCGCCGACCGCGAGCCCGGCCGGGAAGACGATCTCGTACATCAGCACGAAGCGGCCGCGGCGGCGGGCCCGGCTGATCTCCGCGATGTACGCGGCCGCGGTCGGCACTTCACCGCCGATCGCGAGACCTTGGACGAATCGGAGAATCAGGAACGGCAGCAACGCGGTGCACAACGTCATCGCCAGGCTGCACAACGCCGTGACGGCGACGCACAGGGTGATCACCTTGACGCGGCCGATCCGGTCGGCGGCCCAGCCGGACGCGAGCGCGCCGAGCAGCATGCCGATCGAGCCGATGGTCAGCGTCGCGGTGCTGGACGCGGTCGTCATGTGCCATTCGCGGCCGATGACCGGCAGCGTGTAGGCGATCAGGAGCTGGTCGAACGCCTCGAAGAACGTGACGATGCCGATGATCAGGCGAATCGACACCTGCCAGCGCGACATCGGGAGCCGTTCCAGCCGGGCGGCGATGTCCCGCTGGGTCACCTCGGGGGTGGCGGCGATACTCATGGGCCCTCCTCGGAGCCGGAGCGTGCAATCGATCGTAGGGGGTTTCAGCGGGCCGGAGGAGAGTCCGGCAGCTCGGCGTCCAGGAACCGGACCAGGTCGTCCGCGGCGGACGGTCCGGCGGGCAGCACGAGCCGATCGGGCGCATGCGGGTCTAATCCGGGCGTACCGGGCCACGGTGGCGGCGCGGGTCCGAGTGCGGCGGCAAGGTCCACGCCCGCCAGTTCGGCGAGGTGGGCGGCGGAGCCGAAACCGGCGGCGGCCACGCGGTGGCGCGGCATCCCCAGCCGGGTCCCGAGGTAATCGAGCGCGCCGGCCAGGTCGGCTTCGAGGTCGGAAAGCGCGAGCGCGGCGAAGGCGGCGTCCGCTTTGTCCGGACCGAAGGTGTGGCCGCCGGTCTCGTAGTAGAACAGCGGCGCGACAGTGACGTATCCGCAGCTCGCGAGCGTGCGGCAGCAGTTCTCGACGGACTCGTCGAGCCCCGCGGCGCCGTGCAGCACCAGCACCGCGCCGCGCACGCGGCCGGGCGGATGCCGCACCAGCAGCGGCGCGGACGTCCGCACCACCCGGCGGCGGCGGTTCGCGGGTCCGTGCCCGTGATGGTGGACTTCGGCAGCTTCGATGGTGCCTCCCACGTCTGGTCTCCCTCAGCTCTCCGGAACCGGCACCGGCGGCACGAACGGCCGCGGCGTGGCGGGCAAAGCGGTCACGTCGACCTCGATCACCGACGGACCGTGCTGGGCCACCGCTTTCGCCAGCGCGTCGGCGAACTGGCCCGGCTTCGACACCAGCGTGTGCGGCAGGTCCAGCGACTGCGCCAGGCGCGCGAAATCGGGGGTGAACAGGTCGACTCCGGCCCGCTGTCCGCGGTGGTGGTCCTGCATGTTGCGCAGCACGCCGTAGCCGCCGTCGTTGAACACGACCAGCGCGAGCCACGGCCGTTCCTGCGCCAGCGTGCACAGTTCGCCGAGGTGCACCGCGAGGCCGCCGTCGCCGACCATCACCACGGTCGGCGCGTCCGGCGTCGCGAGCGCAGCCCCGATGCCGGTGGCGAGTCCCTGTCCGATGCCGCCGCCGACCGGGAACACGTTGGTGCGCGGGTCGTGGATGTCCAGCAGCCGGTTGCCCCACTGGCTGGACGGGATGGTGACGTCGCGGGCGATCACGGACTCGGCCGGGAGGCCGTCGCGCAGGGCAGCGCAGATCTCCGCGTACGGGCCGATCGCCTCGTTCAGCTTGTCCCGCACCGCTTTGCGGGTCTCGACGACGCGGTCGCGCCAGCCCGGTTCGGTGTTGGCTTCCACAGTGGACAGACCGGCGAGCACGGTCGCGGCATCGCCTTGCACTCCGACAGTGGCCGGGTAGACGCGGCCCAGCGCGTCGGCGTCGACGTCGATCTGCAGGTGCCGTTCGGGCAATGCGAGGTGGTAGTGCTTGGTTTCGTTCGAGCGGAAGTGCGTGCCGATCGAGACGAGCAGGTCGGCGTCGGCGAGGAGCTGGGCCGCCGACTCGTGCGCGGCGAAGTTCCCGACGACCAGTTCGTGGTTCTCCGGCATCGTGCCTCGGCCGGAGTTGCTGGTGAACACGGCCGCGCCGAGTCGTTCCGCGAGCGCGCGCACCTCGTCGCGCGCGCCGGTCGCTCCCCCGCCGAGCCAGAACACCGGACGGCGGGCAGCAGCGAGCAGTTCGGCGGCTTCCGCGAGCGCAGCGGCGTCGGGCGGCGGGATCGGGGTCGGTTCGAGCGAGCCAGTACGGAACTCGTGCCGTGAGTACTGCAGGTCGATCGGCCATTCGACGCTCGCCGGACCGCTCGGCACCGACAGCGCGTGCCGGATCGCCGCACGCAGCGTCTCCTCGGCGGTCTCGACCGACGTGACCGTGGCCGCGTGCTTGGAAATCGCGGTCAGCATGCCGATCTGGTCGCGCGTCTCGTGGATGACGCCGCGTCCGCTGCCGAGGAATTCGGAATCGATCTGACCGGTCACGTGCAGCACGCGGCTGCCCGCCGTGAGGGCCTCGACCAGCGCACCCGCCGCGTTGCCCGCGCCGGTGCCGGTGCTGGTGATCGCGACGCCGAGGCCGCCGCTGGCCCGGGAGTACCCGTCGGCGGCGTTCACCGCGGCGGCTTCGTGCCGCACGGGCACGAACCGCAACTGCTGCGCGACCGCTTCCACCAGCGGCAGGTTGTGCACACTCACCACGCCGAAGGCGGTGTCCACTCCGGCTTCGGACAGCAGGCGAACGAGAAGCTCGCCTCCGTGACCGTGATTCATGGGTCCGTCCCTTCTAGACGTAACGTGCAATGCCGCCGCCGACGTCGATCGTCGCGCCGGTCACGTAGGAGGCACGCGGCGAAAGCAGCGTGACGATGGGGAAAGCGACCTCTTCCGCGGTGCCGAGGCGACCGAGCGGAATGCCGCGGTCGGCTGCCAGCTCCGCTGACCAGTCCACAAAGGACAGCTCGCTGCCGGAGGCCTCGTACCGGCGCCGCCACTGTCCGGTGTCGACCAGGCCGAGGCAGACCGAGTTGACTCGTACGCCGTCCTCGGCCAATTCGGTCGCCAACGTCGTGGAGAGATTGAGCAACGCCGCCCTCGCCGCCGAAGTGGCTGCCAACCGAGGTTCAGGCTGGCGCGCGAGGATCGCGTTCACGTTCACCACAGCCGGATTCGCCGCTGCCCGCAGCCACGGCAACGCGGCCCGGACGACGTGCAGGACCGAGAAGATCTTGAGGTGCAGCTCGTCCCGCCACTGGTCGTCGGTGGTCTCGGCGAGCCGCGCCATCAGCGACCGGCCCGCGTTGTTCACGACCCCGGCCAGGCCGCCCAGCTCGCGGGCGGCGTCGGCGACGAAGGTTTCCACCTGCGCCTGGTCGAGCACGTCGCAGGACGCGGTGTACAGCCGGGCTCCGTCGGCACGGGGCAGGTCGGCGAGGGCCTTCTCCAGCCGGACGCCGTCGCGGGCGCAGGCGGCGACGTGCGCGCCCTCGGCCAGCAGCGCGGCCGCGGTCGCGAGCCCGACGCCGGAGCTGGCCCCGGTCACGAGCACCGCCGCGCCCTTCAATCCCAAATCCACGGGTTTTCCCTTCAGCTGCAGACGAATCCGCCGTCGACCACGAGGGTCTGGCCGGTGATGTAGGAGGCCGCGTCGGACAGCAGGAACGCCACCGAACCGACGACGTCCTCCGGCTGTTGCGGCCGGGTCAGCGCGCGGTTCATCGCGTACAGGTCGTGCCGTTCCTGCGGAATGCCCGCGGTGGCTTCGACCTCGGTCAGCCCGGGTGCGACCGCGTTGACGGTCACGCCGTCCGGGCCGCCGTCCCGCGCCATCGCGCGGGTCATCGCGATCACCGCGCCCTTCGAGGCCACGTACTGGACCAGCCGCGGCGAGCCGTACAGCGCGGCGTCGGACGCGAGGTTGACGATGCGTCCGCCCGTCTGCGCGAGCTGCGGATACAACGCGCGAGAGACGAGCCACGGGCCGCGCGCGTTGACGGTCATCAACGTGTCCCACGCTTCGACGTCCAGTTCCGCGAAGTGCTTGCCGCCCACGCCATCGGCCATCGCCGCGTTGTTCACCAAGCCGTGCAACGGGCCGAGCTTCGCGACCGCGTCCGCCAAAGCCGCAACCGACTCCGGATCCGCGACATCCGTGTCGATCCGGTGCGCCTCAACGCCTTCCGCCCGCAACCGGGCGACCCCGTCCGCGGCCCGATCCGGAGAACGTTCGGCAATCACGACGCGACCGCCTTGACGCCCGATCTCGCGGGCGATCGCCCAGCCGAGCCCGCGGCCCGCGCCGGTGACCACATACAACCGATCCTTCATCGCGCCACCACCGAGTCCACTTGGGACAGGAAGTCCAGCACCTCGGCGGAAAACCGGCGCGGCGATTCCTGATGCGCCGCGTGCCCGCCAGGCAGCACTTCCAGCCGAGCACCCGGGATCGACGCGGCGAGCCGTCGTGACTCGGACACCCCGGTCACCTGGTCGTGCTCGCCGACGAGCACCAGCGTCGGCACCGAGATCCGGGACAGCCGCGGACCGTGATCCGTCTCCGCCATCGATTCCGCGGCGGACGTGTACCCGGGCAGCCGGATGCCCGCCATGATGTCCTCGACCCGTTGCGCCACCGCGGGATCCGCGCCGGGCGCGAGCAGCCGAGGCGCGCGCCGACGGGCGAATTCCGCCGCACCTACCCGGTTCAGTTCGCTCGGCCGGGCCCGCATCACCGCAGCGCGCTCGGAGTCGACGCCGGAGCCCCGGGTCGAATCGGCCAGCACCAGCGACCGCACGACCTCCGGGTAATCCAGCGCGACGCGGGTCGCGATCACGCCGCCCCACGAGACGCCCACGAGATGTGCGGGCGCCGCGTCCAGCGAGGTCAGCAGACGGCCGACGAGCGCCGCGTATCCGGCCATGCCCAGCGGCTTCTCCGGATCGGCCGAACCGCCGTAGCCCGGCGCGTCCCAAGCCAGCACCCGGTGTTTCGGCGCCAGACCAGCCACCTGCGCGTCGAACGACGCGCTCGATCCGCCGATGCCGTGCAGCAACAGCACTGGACTGCCGTCCCCGGCGATCCGTACCCGCACACCGTCCACTGTGGAAGTCACCGGAACACCGCCCTCGGCGTCGCCAACGCTTCCAGCGCGGACAGCACCGCGTACGGCACGACCTGGCTCGACGTCGGCGTCTGCGGCGACGGCCGGTTGCGGATCTCGAACCGGTACTCCCCCGCCGGACCGGCCGCGGTGATCACGTGCGAGGTCAACGGCGCGGCCGGATCGGCGATCACCGCCGCCTCCACGACGTCCCAATCCCGCACCGCCAGCGCCACCGACGCAGCCACGTTCGCCGACTTCGGGAACGCCGCGGTGATCTCCCGCGCGGGCCCGCGCCGCAATTCGACCGGTGCGGTCGCCTGCCGCAACTCCTCCGCCTCCGCCTCGGACATCCACGGCTGGACCAGCGAAGACGCCTTCTTCGTCGTCTCGATGACCACCCGCTCGAACTGCCCGAGCAGCGCCGCCGAACGCAGCAGGTCGAGCCCGCCGATCGCGCCGGTCGACAAATGGACCGCGCCCGGGCCGGCCGCGAGCAGCTTCTCCAGCAGCCCGTCCGCCGCCAGCGCGCCGACCGACACCACCAGCAGGTCACACCCCGCCGACAGCACCTGCGGCCCCGCGTCCGCCAGCGCCCGCTGTCCCGCCGCCTCGACCACCAAGTCCGAAGTGGACAGCAGCTCCGGCAGCGCGCACATCGGCAGTCCCGCCGGGGACAGCGCCGGATCGACGACCCCGGCCAGCTCCGCGCCCGGCACCAGCCCGTCGCGCAACGCCTCCGCGACGACCGAGCCGATCGATCCCGCGCCCAGCACTCCTACCTTCACGACTGCCACCACGCCGAGTAGCCGGGGTCCGGCACGCCGCGCATGTGCGCGCGGACGTCCTTCGACGGCGGACCCGCGGTGCCCCACAGGTCGGACAGCTCCGGCGTGCGCCGCCACACCCGGCACAGCCACGCGTCTTCCTCGACCTGCGCGACCTCGGAGGTGTACTCGCAGACGAGCCCGGCCGGGTCGGCGAAGTAGCCGAAGGTGTTGCTGCCCGGACCGTGCCGGCCGGGGCCCCACAGCGGCGTAACGCCGTTGTGCTTGAGCCGCCCGATGCCGCGCATGAAGTGGTCGATCGAGTTCATCTCGTACGCGATGTGGTTCACCGACGCGAATTCCGCCTGGTTGAACGCGATCACGTGGTGGTCGGCGTTGCAGCGCAGGAACGCCATCTGGTGCTCGGACCAGTCCGAGATCCGCATGCCCAGCACCCGCGTGTAGAACTCGCAGGCCGCGTCGATGTCGACCGTGTTGAGCACGACGTGCGCCAGTTTCCGCGGCACCGCGGCGCGACCGTAAGGGTCGCCCGGGACGACCGCGTCGACCTCGGCGGACAGCTCCACCAGCCGGCCTTCCGGGTCGGCGAAGCGAAGGCCGTACCCGCCGCCGACCTGGTCGAGCTTGCCGGGTTCGGTGACCAGCGGGACGCCGTGCGCGGCCAGCCGGGCGGCGGCCGCGTCGACCTCGCGCGGAGTGGCGACCGCGAACGCGATCTTGCCCAGCGCGTTCTGGTCGGCCTGTTCGAGCTGCAGCACGTGGTGCTCGTCGCCGGAACCGCGCAGCCACACGGCGCCGCGGTCGGCTTCGACCTGCTGCAGCCCCCAGACTTCGCGGTAGAACTCGCCGGAATCGGCGCACTGCGTCGAACGCAGCGTCACCGCGCGCAGGGCGCGGAGCCGCGCGATGGGTTCGGCGGACATGGGGCCTCCTGAAACGTCAGCGGGTCGGGGCGGGCACGGGCGCGGCGGGGGCCGGTGCGGCGGCGGGAGCGGCGAGCGCGGCGGCCTGGCGGCGGGCTTCCGACCGCAGCAGCCGGCGCATCCGGACGAGCGCGATGTCGTGCTGGTACAGGTTTTCCCGGTCCCACGCGTCGAGCGGCATCGCCTCGGCCATCTCGCGGTCCTGCTCCAGCACCGCCCAGTGCCGGGCTTCCAGCCGGTTGCGGTAGAGGACGCGCCAGCTGTCGCGTTCCCAGCCGGAAACCTTGCGGCAGCGCCAGAAGAAGGCCGCGTGCTGGGTCTCGTTGATCGCGCACAGAGCGGCGACGATGGTGAACGCGCCGCCCGGACCGGCGGTGTCCGGATACGGGATGTCGAGCGTGACCCACTGCGCGCCGGCGTCGGTGAGCTGCACCCAGTCGAAGTTCACGCCGCGCTGGTCGGTTTTCTCGAAGACGAACCCGTCGTCGATCGCGCGGATCTGGAAGACGGCCTCGCGCTTGCCGCCGAACATGGTGTGGCTGTTGCGGTGCAGGAACGCGCCGTGCATCGGGTCGAGCAGGTTGTCCAGGGAGTAGCCGTACGGCGCGTCCCATTCGACGTAGCAGAGGAAGTTGTCCCACTCGCCGCCCGCGATCGGGTCCGGCAGCTGCAACGGCGTCGGCTCGGCTGACTCGTCCAGGCCGAACCAGGCGAAAACGGCACCGGCGTGTTCCTCCGCGGGGAACGTCCGCAGCGCGCGCCGGCCCTCCAGCGCACACCCCGGGCTGCCGGGGACCGACACGACGACACCGTCGCCGTCCACCTGCACGCCGTGGTAGTTGCAGGCGACCCGGTCGCCCATGTGCACACCGAGCGAAAGCCGCGCGCCGCGGTGCGGACAGCGGTCTTCCTGAACGTGCACGACCCCGGCGGAGTCGCGCCAGAGCAGCAGTTGCTCCCCGGCGCGTTCGATGCGGGTCAGCTCGCCGCGTTTGACAGTGCCGGACGGGCACAGCGGGTACCAGCGGTCGCGCAGGCCCAGTGCCAGCAGCTCTTCGGCGGTTTTGGTCGGCATCACGCCTCCCCTGCCAGCCGCGCGAGTTCGGCGGTGAACGTCTCTTCGGTCCAGTCGGAGCCGTCCGCCGGGCGCAGGCCGCCCGCGTTGAGCGCGGAGACCACGCCGGGCAGGTCGTGCACGCCCCGGCCGTAGACGGCTTCCAGCTCGTCGGCCAGCGCGTTCTCGTAGCTCGTTGGCGGGGCGGTGCGGCTCTGCACCGGCCGCAGCTGCAGCGGCATCGGGCGTTCCCTTCGGTTCGTGGTGGGTCGGGCGTCGTGCGTGGCGATGCCGGTTCTCACCGGCGGCGCCGCGCACGAGCCGTCAGGCGGCGGACGGGGCGAGCACGGCCTGCCCGGCGGCGGTGAGCACCGCGGGCACCCGGAGCCCCGGTCCGCGCGGCGCGGCCGGTTCGGGGGCGAGCAGGCCGGCCAGCTGGTGCCCGAGGGTCGGGTCGCAGCAGGCGAGGCCGTCGACGTAGAGGTGCGGTTCGCGGCTGCACGTCATCTCCACGTGCCCCGCGGCGGCGGCGCGCAGCACGGCGAGCTGCCGGTGGGTGTGTCCGGCCATGGCCGGCTCCTCAGGATCGGTTCTTCTACAGATCGAGCACGAGTTCGGCGGACCGGCACCGCGACACGCACAGCATCATGGTCCCGGAGGTCGCCTTCTCGTCGTCGTCGAGCACGAAATCGCGGTGGTCCGGTTCGCCGGAGAGCACCTTCGTTTCACAAGTCCCGCACACGCCCTCGCGGCACGAGGTGGGCACGGAAATCCCGGTGCGGCCGAGGGCGTCCACAATGGACTCGTCGGCGGCGACCGCGACCCGGGTCCCGGAACCGGCGCACACGACGTCGAATCCCGTTCCCGGCGCGGCGGCCGGAGCCTCGGGGGCCCGGAAGCGTTCGACCCGCAAGGTCGCCGTTTCCGGCAAAGCCGCCTCGACCGCTTGGAGCAGCGGTTCCGGGCCGCAGCAGTGCACGACCGTGCCCGGGGCGAGCCCGGCCAGCCTCGCGGCCAGATCGGGCGGACCGCCGTGCTCGTCGTCGGCGTGCACTTCCAGCCGGTCCCCGGCGAGCCCGGAAAGCTCGTCCAGGAAAGCCATTCCGCCGCGCGACCGTCCACAGTAGAGCATGGACCACGGCGCGGAGCCCGCCGCGAGCTGCCGGGCCATCGCGAGGATCGGGGTGACGCCGATGCCACCGGCGATGAGCAGGTGCTCCGGGGCGTCGTGCAGTTCGAAGGTGTTGCGCGGGCCCTCGACGGGGATGACGCTCCCCGCGGTGAGCCGCTCGTGCACCCACGCGCTGCCGCCGCGCGAGGATTCCTCCCGCAGCACCGCGACCGTCCAGCTGTGCCGATCGGCCGGGTCGCCGCAGAGGGAGTACTCGCGCACCAGCCCGTTCGGCAGGTGCAGGGAAAGGTGCGCTCCCGGCTCCCAGCCGGGCAGCGGCTTTCCTTCCGGATCGCGCAGTTCCACCTGCGTGACCCGGTCGGCCAGCCACGTCGTCCGGTGCACCCGCAGCATCGTCGGCATCGCGGTCTCTTCTCAGCGAGTGACGCCGTGCATCGGCGAGGTGGGCGGGTAAGTCGGCAGCTGCGGCTTCTGCGCGCCGATGATGACGCAGAACAGCGCGTCGGTGTCGCCGGCGTTGCGCAGGCTGCGCGGCACCCCGGCGGGCACGCGGATCAGGTCGCGGTAGCCGAGCACGCGGGTCGCGGTCTTGGTGCCGTCCTCGACGTCGTGCACGGTCACCTCCAGCGTCCCCTCGAGGACGAAGAACGCCTCTTCCACGTCGTGGTGGGTGTGCTCCGGGCCGATCGCGCCGACCGGCAGCCGCATGTTGGAGAAGGTGAAGTGCTCCGAGGGCAGCTGGCGCGCGTCGCCCTCGTGGTTGCCGGTCGCGCCGGAGCCGATGTAGCGGATCTGCGCGCGGCGGAACTCGTCGCCCTTCGCGGCGGCCTGGAAGCCGAGAGTGTCCCAGTCCTCGTACCGCGTCTCGCGAGCGGCGATGCACGAGTCGATGAGCTCCTCGAGTTCCTGGTGCTTGTTTTCGGTGGTGGTCATCGCGGGGCAACTCCTCCGGTGGTCCTCGGCGGGCTCGCCGCCGAATGCCTTAGGTCTAAGAGACTTACTGATAAGGGTTGTACCCTGAGGGCTGTGATCCGCACAACCCCTTAGGCCTAAAATTCTTTCCGGCGGTCTCCCGGCGGCTCGCGTGCAGCGCCAGGCCTTGACGAAATCTTAGGTCTAAGGTTTCCTCGGTCGCACTCCTCGTCATCCGCGCCGAAAGGACGTCGCCATGCAGCCCTTCCCCGTCCCGCCCGACGAAATCCCGGTCGGCGGCGACTGGCAGCGCGGCGGCGGTCCCGCGTCCGCGTGCGTGGACCCCGCCGACGGATCGGCGGTCGCCTCGATCCACGCCGCCGACTCCGCCCAGGTCGACGCCGCCGCCCGGGCCGGCACCGCGGCCGCCGCGGACCCGGCGTGGCGAGACCTGCTGCCGCACCAGCGCGCCCGGCTGCTGACCCGCGTCGCCGACGCGATCGAGGACCACGCCGAGCAACTCGCCCTGCTGCAAACCCGCAATACCGGCAAAGCACTCGGCGAAACGCGTGCGCTGGTCGCGAGCGCGGCTGGCACCTTCCGCTACTACGCGGCCGCGCTCGAAACCCTCGAAGGCGAACTCCCGCCCAGCCGCGGCGCACACCTGACGATGAGCGTGCACGAACCGATCGGCGTCGTCGGCGCGATCACGCCCTGGAACTCGCCGATCGCCAGCGACGCCCAGAAAATCGCCCCGGCGCTGGCCGCCGGGAACGCCGTCCTGCTCAAACCGGCGGAAGCCACTCCCCTGGTTTCGCTGGCACTGGCCCGCCTCGTCCACGACGCCGGCGTGCCGCCCGCGCTGCTGTCCGTCCTGCCCGGCCCCGGCTCGGTCGTCGGCGACGCGATCTCCCGCCACCCGCTGGTCGGCAAGCTCGCCTTCACCGGCGGCACCACCACCGGACGCGTGCTCGGCAGGATCGCCGCGGACCGGATCATCCCGGTCACCATGGAACTCGGCGGCAAGTCCCCGACGATCGTCTGCGAGGACGCCGACGTCGAGGAGACTGTCGCCGGAATCCTGTATGGAATCTTCTCGTCGACCGGGCAGAGCTGCATCGCCGGATCGCGGATCTTCCTGCCGCGCAAGCAGTACGGCGAATGGGCTTCCCGCCTGATCGAGGCGGCCACCGCCCTGCGACTGGGCCCCGGCACCGACCCGGCCACCCAGGTCGGTCCATTGGCGACGTTCGCCCACCGCGACAAGGTGGCCGCGATGGTAGACCGCGCCCGCGAAGAAGGCGCGGTAGTCCGCTGTGGCGGGCAAATCCCTTCCGACGAACGCCTGTCGCGCGGCGCGTACTACCTGCCGACGCTGCTGGACGGCCTCGCGCCCGACGCGAAGACGTGCCAGGAGGAAATCTTCGGCCCGGTCGGCGTCCTGCTGCCCTACGACGACGAGGAAGACCTGGTCGCCCAGGCGAATTCGACCGTCTACGGCCTGGCGTGCGGCATCTGGACCGCCGACTACCGCCGCGCGCTCCGCCTGGCCCGCCGCGTCGAGGCCGGGACGGTGTGGATCAACACGTACAAGCAGTTCAGCATCTCGACCCCGTTCAGCGGCACGAAGGAAAGCGGCCTCGGGACGGACAAGGGCCGCACCGCGATCCGGAGTTATCAGCGGCAGAAGAGCTTGTATCTGAGCCTGGCGGACGAACCGATTCCGTGGGCTCGGGGCTGAATTAGCAGGTTCGGGCTTGGCCGTCCAGTGCCGCGCCGTCGACTCCCCGCAGACCTCGGTCGGGGATCGACGGCACCGCACGCACCGCAGCGATCAATGCGGCGCCGCGCTCGGCCCCGGCCGGACGGAGTCAGTCCCCGAACTCGGCCTGGTCCAGCGACTGCTCCAGCTTCCCCAGCAATTTCGCCAGCTGCGCCCGTTCCGCCGCGGTCAACCCGGTCAGCATGCGATTCTCGTTGGGGAAATGCTCGTGCACCACTTTGTCCGTGGCCGCGAGCCCCTCCTCGGTGAGGCCGATGAACACGACCCGGCGGTCGTCCTCGTCGCGTTCGCGGCGGACGAGACCGGCCTGCACCAGCTTGTCGACCCGCTGGGTGATGCCGCCGGTGGTGAGCAGGTTCGTGTCGGCGAGGTCCCCGGCTGTGCGGCGGTAAGGCGCGCCGCCCCGCCGGAGTGCGGCGAGGATCCCGAAGTCCGCCACCGTGATCCCGTGCCGGGCGAACACGCGCGTCAGCTGCCGCTGGTACCGGTCGAACGAACGGTGCAACCGCCCGAACACCGCGAGCGGCGACGTGTCTACCTCCGGCACCTCGTCCCGCCACTGCGCGAGCATCTCGTCGACCTCGTCCGGCTCGGTCCGCTTCGGCATCCGGCACCCCCTGAATAGCTTTGGGCTAAGAATAGCACCACTAAGACTTTTCGGAGCAGGCTACGGTGACCGCATGACGGTCAAGCGGATGGACAACGTCCTCATCGTCGTCGAGGACCTCGACGCGGTCATCGCGTTCTTCGTCGAACTGGGGCTGGAACTGGAAAACAAGGGCCCGCTGGACTGGCGCGGCGCGGAACGGGTGGTCGGCCTTAAGGACATCCGGCAGGACGTCGCCATGCTGCGCGTCCCCGACGGACCCGGCCGGGTGGAGCTGGCGAAATTCCACCAGCCAAAAGCGATCGCTCCGGAGCCGTGGCGGGCCCCGGCGAACA
This sequence comes from Amycolatopsis sp. CFH S0740, assembly GCF_004522315.1. Classification (NCBI taxonomy): domain Bacteria; kingdom Bacillati; phylum Actinomycetota; class Actinomycetes; order Pseudonocardiales; family Pseudonocardiaceae; genus Amycolatopsis; species Amycolatopsis sp. CFH S0740. The sequence continues at coordinate 291,027 of NZ_SDLS01000008.1, forward strand.
CGCTCGGCATCCGCCGGATGATGTTCGCGGTCGACGACCTCGAGGACACCCTCGCCCGCCTGCGCGCCCACGGAGCCGAACTGGTCGACGAGGTGGTGCAGTACGAGGACATCTATCTGCTGTGTTACGTGCGGGGGCCGGAGAACATCGTCGTCGGGCTGGCTCAGGAGCTCGGCTGAGCGCGCGGCGGATTTACCGAACCCGAACACGCTTCGAACCGAGCTCGCGGATCGCGGTTCTAGCGTGCGGGGCATGCCGCAACGCGCTCGTTCGCTCCTGATCTCGCTGCTGGCCTTGACAGTAGCTTCGATGGCCGTCGCCTGCGTGCCGGGCCAGCCCGCCGCGGCCGGGGGCAAACCGAACATCGTCCTCGTGCTCACCGACGATCTGTCGATGAACCTGCTGCCGTATCTGCCGCATGTCCAGGAAATGGCCAGGAACGGCACCTCGTTCGCCAACTACACCGTCACCGACTCCCTCTGCTGCCCGTCGCGCTCGTCGCTGTTCACCGGGATGGTCCCGCACGACACCGGCGTGTTCACCAACGGCGGCGAGGACGGCGGCTACCGCGTCTTCCACGACCGCGGCGACGACAAGTCGACCTACGCGACGTCGTTGCAGCAGGCCGGGTACCGGACCGCGATGATGGGCAAGTATCTCAACGGCTACCAGCCGAAATCCGACGGGATCCCGCCCGGCTGGAACGAATGGGACGTCGCGGGGAACGGCTACCGCGAATTCGACTACGACCTCAACGAGAACGGCACCGTCAAGCATTACGGCAAGAAGCCCGAGGACTACCTCGTCGACGTCATGGCGGACAAGGCCGCGCGATTCGTGGCCAGTTCGGCAGCCGACCACACCCCGTTCGCGATGGAACTCGCCACGTTCGCCCCGCACAGCCCCTACACCCCAGCGCCCCGCGACGCCGGCGCGTTCCCCGGGCTCACCGCACCGCGCGGCCCCGCGTACGACACGCTCCCGTCGTCGCCGCCGTCGTGGCTCGCCTCCCGCACCCCGTTGACCGACCGGGAAAAACAGACCATCGACAAGGACTTCCGCAAGCGAGCGCAAGCCGTGCAGTCGGTCGACAAGATGATCGGCACCGTGCAAGCGGCACTGGACAAAGCCGGAGTACGCGGGAACACCGACCTCGTCTTCACCTCGGACAACGGCTACCACATGGGCGAGTACCGGCTCACGCCCGGAAAGCAGACGGCGTTCGACACGGACGTGCACGTGCCGCTGGTGGTCACCGGCCCCGGCGTCAAGGCGGGCGCGACGGTGGACCAGCCCGCCGAGAACATCGACCTGCGGCCGACTTTCGAAGCGCTGGCCGGGGCGCCGACCCCCGCACCGGTGGACGGCGAAAGCCTGGTGCCGCTGCTGAACGGCACCGCACCACCGGCGTGGCGCACCGTCGGGCTGGTGGAGCACCACGGTCCCGACTTCGACAAGAACGACCCGGACAAGCCCGCGAAGAACAGCGGCAACCCGACCACCTACGAGGCGATTCGGAGCACCGCCTACACCTACGTCGAGTACGCCGACGGCGCCAAGGAGTACTACGACCGGACCACAGATCCGCAGGAACTGCACAACACCGCCGCTCAGTTGGCGCCGGACAAGGCCCGGCAACTGCACGACACGCTGCGGGCGATGGCCTCCTGCCACGGGGCGGCCGCCTGCCGGCACTGACCCCGTTCACCGGAGCACGCGGAGGCGATCAATCCCGCTCACTCCAGCAGCGCGAAGCCCGACTCGTACCGCGTCTTGCCGAGCGCCGCCACCACGATCTGGAGGAACCCCATCGCCTCGAGTTCCCTTGCGCGGGTCAGCGGGCCGACGTCGACCGCGCGCATTCCCGCCGCCTCGATGAACTCCGCGACGGCCATCTTCGCCTCGGCGTAGTCGCCGGCGAACAGGACGGTCGTGCGCGTCGTGCCGTTCGTGCCGCTGACGAGCGTGTCTCCGAGATTGACGTTGAACGCCTTGACGACTGCAGTGCCCGCGGGCAGCAGCTTCACGAGTTCGGCCGCGGTGGACGAATCAGCGGGCGACTTCAGCCGGTCGTAGGTGGAGAAATCGATGGGGTTGCTGATGTCGATGACGACCTTTTCGCGGAACTGGTCCCGATAGTGCTCGACGATGCCCGGGTACGCCCCGTAGGGAACGGCGAGCACGACCAGGTCTCCGGTGAGCTTGTCGCCCATGACGCCGTAGCCCGGACCTGGACGCGCCGCGGACCTGCTTTCCGCACTGCGCTTGATGATCTGGACGCCTGCGCCGGCCCGGGCCGCGACCTCCGCGATCGCCCCGCTCATTTTGCCGCTGCCGATGATGCTGATCGAGGTCATGCGACCGGAACCCCCTGAAATCGGTTGAGCGCCTGTTCGGCCACCTTCTGTGCGTCGTAGTCGAATACCGCGCTCCGCCGGAAGTCGCGCCCGACCCGGAGATCGGCGTCGCGCTTTTCGAGGTCCGCGAATTCGTACTGCGCGTCGAACATGGCGCCGGCCCGGCGAGAGCCGTTCTGCAGGATCGCCGTGCGTTGCATGCGGACCGAGGTGTAGCGCCTGAACGCCTCGGGAATGTCGGCGACGCTGTCGGCCGCTGCGAGGAACGTCGCGAGCGCCATGCTGTCCTCGATCGCCTGGTTCACCCCCTGCCCCTGGTGCGGCAGCATCGTGTGCGCCGCGTCGCCGAGCAACGTGATCGGCCCTCGGGACCAGTTGGCGAGAGGTTCGTGATCGAAGAGGCCCCACCAGAAGGTGTGCTCGATGCGCCCGATGAACTCCTGGAGTTTCGGGTCCCAGTCCGCGCCCGCGAACTCGGCGGCGAGTTCGCCGACCGCCGCCGGGCCGGACCAGGCCCCGTCGAGCGGCCGGTCGCTCGGGATGCCTGCGACGAAGTTGAACAGCTTCCGCTGCTGCAGCGGATAGCACATGAAGTGCCGCCGGTTGCCCATCCACACCTGGCTGATCATGGGCCAGTCGCCGGGCAGGCGGGACGCGTCGACCACTCCGCGATAGACGATGTACCCGGAGTAGACCGGCTCCGGGAACTGGCCGACGGCTCCCCGCACCACCGAATGGATGCCGTCCGCTCCGATCACGGCGTCGAACACTTCGTCCGCGCCGTTCTCGAACTCGACGCGAACGCCGGAGCCCAGTCGCTCCACGGAAACCAGCCGGTGGCCGAGACGGATGGTCGCCGGATCGACCTCCTGCGCCAAGGCGTCGATCAGGTCCGGGCGGTACATGCCGATGTTCTGGTGCTGCTTGGCCGAGTCCTCCCAGGCCGCGTCGGTCACCAGACCGCCCATGGCGTTCAGGTAGACGCCGTGCCCGTCCGGGACCGCTCCGACCCGCCTGATCCGATCGAGCACGCCGAGTCTCTCGAGGACGCGCGCGGCGTTCGGCGCGACCGTGACCCCCGCGCCCACTTCGCCCAGCTTGCTTGCCTGCTCGAACACGGTGGCCCGTACTCCGGCGATCTTCCGCAGCGCGATCGCGGCCGTCAGCCCGCCCATCCCTCCGCCGATGATCGCGATGCGAGTGTCCTGACTTGCCACTGCTTCTCCCCCAAAGTCCTTGCCAGCCCTCCGTTCGGAGGGATCGGGAAGCTGTTCCTCCCATCATGGGAGGCCTTCCTCTGCGTGTAAATCGTGGTAATGTGAGGATGTAATTCGGTTGAACTGAAGAAGGGGAAGGGCAGCCATCTCCGAGGTGAGCCTGCGGCAACTCGAACTGTTCGCGGCACTGCCGAACTTCCCCACGCTCAGCGCGGCCGCGGCGCACCTGCACATCTCGGAATCAGCGCTGTCGCAGGCCGTGTCGAGCCTCGAAAGCGCCGTGGGCGAGCAGCTGTGCGTGCGGCGCAAGGCCAGAGGGCTCACGCTCACTCCGACCGGTCAGGATTTCGCCAGACGGGCCCGTCAGATCGTGGCCGACACGCACGAACTCGTCCTGAACGCCGGGCGCGAACAGGAGCTGCGGGGTCCGGTGCGGCTCGGCTGCTACTCGAGCTTCGCCGCGAACGTGGTGCCGGAGCTTCTCGAGGGCTTTCCCAAGCGGCATCCCGGCGTGAGCATCGGGATCACGGTGGGCACCAACGAAGAGCTGCTCTCCGATCTCGAGGCAGGGCGGCTCGACGTGGCCCTCGTGTACGACGTGTCGCTGCCGACCGGATGCCGCCGCCGCAGGATCTACGCGACCGAACTCGAGGCGCACCTGCCTCCCGGGCATCCGCTCGCGGCGGCCGAAACAGTGGACCTGGCGGATCTCGCCGACGAGCCCTACATCCAGTACGACGCGACACCGGGGGTCCGCAACGTGGCGGACGCGTTCACCGCGCGCGGCCTGGAGCCCAAGATCGAAGCCAGGGTCTCCCAGATCGGCCTCGTCGAGGCACTGGTGGGCCGCGGACTCGGCTACGGGCTGCTCATGTCCCGGCCCCACGCGCTCCCCATGAGCATCGAGGGACGACCGGTCGTCATCCGGCCCCTCGACCCCCCGGTCACGGTGACCCACGTGGTGGGGATCTGGCCCGCGGACATGAAGCTCACTCCGCGCGCCTCCGCCCTTCTCGACTTCGCCGCCGAACGGCTCGGCGAGCACGGGCTCGCCGACGCGATTCCGGCTCGGACGACATCCGAGGACTCGGCCGCGTCTGCAGCGGAGCGTTAGGAATTCCTCGGCGTCCCTTCGCCGCCGCGCTTGCCGCCGCCCCGACGTGAGCAGCGCTCGGCTGCCCTTTCGCGCTCGGGTGGAAGCAATCCACAACGGACACATCGCTCGGATCGATGCGGTCCTGGAAAATGTTGCCCTGCGGGAGTTCTCGGCGATCAGGTACTTCGCCTCGCCGAGCATCTCCGTACCGGAGCCGGGCCGTCCGGTGTTCGCGCCCGCGACGACGTACCCCCAGCGGGCGCGATCGATCGAATGCCCACTATGTCTGTTACGCGCTGAATAGTGGAATTCACCGCGGCCGCCGCGGGCTGTGCGCACTCGGACACCAGATGCTGATCACGACGCTACCCGGACGCAGAGTCCGCGGGGTCGAATGCCGGGGTACCCGCCCCCGGCCCGGAAGGCCCGCGCCATGCCGATTCCCGTATCCGAAGCTCTCGACCTGCAGGCGGATGTCGCCGACGGAAAGATCGAGGACCTGCGCCGTCCCGGCCGCTACCTGGTGAGCTCGATGCTCGCCGGGGCGTTCATCGGCGTGGCGGTCGTGCTGCTGCTGTCCGCGACCGGACCGCTCAACGCGGCGAGCTCGCCGTGGACGAAAACGGTGCAGGGCCTGGTGTTCGGGATCGCGCTGACCGCCGTGGTGTTCGCCGGCGCGGAATTGTCCACCGGGAACATGATGACGATGGTGCAGGGCGCGCTCGTCCGGCGGCGCGGCGCCGGTGCGGCCGCGGCGGTGATCGTGGTGTCGTTCGTCGGCAACCTGCTCGGTTCGCTCGTCTTCGCCTGGCTCGTGCACGAGGGCGGAGTGCTGTCCGCTGGCGGCTCGGCCGGGCACCCCGGTCCGGGTGCGGCTCTGCTCGCGAGCCTGGTCAAAGCGAAAACCGCGGAATCGGCGAGTGCGCTGTTCTTCCGCGGCGTGCTGTGCAACTTCCTGGTCTGCCTCGCCGTGTGGATGGCCGCGCGCACGAAGTCGGACGGCGCGAAGCTGGCGCTGATCTTCTGGTGCCTGCTCGCGTTCGTCAGCTCCGGATTCGAGCACGTGGTCGCCAACATGACGACCTACACCCTCGGCATCCTGGACGGCGTGCCCGGCGCGACGATCGGCGCGTTCGGCCGCAACCTGCTGTTCGTCGGGCTGGGAAACCTGGTCGGCGGCGGGCTTCTCGTCGGAGCCGCCTACGTCTTGCTGGGCAACCGGTCCCGCGTGACCGCTCCCCCGGCCCCGGCTGCGGAAGAACTCGCGTCCACCGGCAGCTGATTCTGGCGCGGTCGACACCGGGCTGCGGCGACGGTCTCCGAAGAGGCCGGTGCCGCAGCCCGGACGGGTCACCCGGTGACGAGCGACAGGCCGTAGGTCTGCAGGATCTCGTTCACCGGCTGGAACCAGGTCTCGCCGCCGGCGCTGCAGTTGCCGAAGCCGCCCGAGGTGACGCCCTGGGCTTGGTCGCCGGTGATGAACGAACCGCCGGAGTCGCCGGGTTCCGCGCACGCGTTGGTGTGCGTCGCCTGGTAAACCGCGCCCTGGGCGTAGTTGATGGTCTCGTTCAATCCCAGCACGGTGCCGCAGTGCCAATGCGAGGTCGAGCCGGAGCGGCAGATCGACGAACCGGCCGGCGCGACGGCCGACCCGCGGACGATCACGTCGCTGACCGTGCCCCAGCCGAGCACGACGGGGGCGGTCCACCAGCCGTTGCCGATGGTGATGTAGGAGTAGTCGTTGCCGGGGAAGGAAGATCCGGCGAACGTGCCCATCGCCGAGTTGTCCCAGCCGACGACGGAGCTGCCCTTGCTGCCGCAGTGCCCGGCGCTGACAAACCCGCCGTGCACCGAGAAACCGATGGAGCAGCGGGTGTTTCCGTTGATGTAGTAGGGATCCCCGCCGACAGTGCCTGCCGAGAAGGTCTGCGGCCGGGCGCCGGATGCCACGGTCACCGGTCCTGCTTCCCGGGCTCGCGCGAGGAAGGCGTCGACGTCCGGACCGTGCGCGCCGGGCTGGAGGGTGACGACCACACTGCCGCTGCGGGGATCCGCGTGCCAGCCGCTGACCGCGGCGGGAGCTCGTTTCGCTTTCGCGGCGGTGTCGATGGCCGTCTTCGCCGCGTCCAGCGCCGCGGCGGTGACCTTTGCCGGAACGGTTTCCGCACCGGTCCGGTGAACGGCGTCGGCAACGGCCGGGTCCGTCACGCCGACGACCAGCTTGCCGCGCGCCGGGTCGAACCAGGCCCCGCCGAAGGCCGTTCCAGCCGCTTGCTGGGCCGCGGGCATCTGCTTCGACGCGGTCAGCTCCTGCCGGAGCCGGGTCTGCGCTTGTGCGGCGCTGAGGCCGAGATCCCGTTGCATGGCCGAGATCAGTCCGGGCGACGCCTGGGCGGCGGGCGCGACCACGGCGGTGAGGCTGGCCGCGAGAACGGCCGCACCGGTGAGGCTGAGGGTGATTCTTCGACGCATCGGAACTCCTCGAAGGCCGGGGAAAGAAACCCACTGTCGGCCGAGTGTGCGGAGGGTGCGCGAAGCCGGTCCAGCGACGGCCCACGTTTTGTCCGAAACCTGTCGCCGCGACTGCTCCGTTCGTTCACTCCGGAACGGACTTCCGGGCAACAGGCGCGCCGCTGCCGCTCAGATGGGCGGGGCGGGTGAACCGGACCTGAATCGACAGGACTAGGGCAACAATGTCCCCATGTCTTCGATTGCGGCTTTCTCGGCCCTGTCCGTCCTCCTGGTCCTCATTCCCGGACCCGCGGTCATGCTGATCCTCAAGAGCGCGATCGCTCGCGGCCGGGGTCCGGCCCTGCTGACCGCGCTGGGAGTGCTGACAGCCGACCTGCTGTGGGCGGGCGCGTCGGTCGCCGGACTGACCGCACTGCTGGTGTCCTCGCAGGTGGCGTTCGACGTGGTCCGGTACCTGGGCGCGGCCTACCTGATCTTCCTGGGCGGCAAACTCCTGCTGACCCGCGCCGGACCGGATTTGGCGGCGCTGAGCACCGGCAGGCCGCGCAGCGGATGGCGCGCGTTCCGGGAAGGACTGCTCAGCGACTTGTCCAATCCCAAGACCGTCATCGTCTTCACCAGCGTCATCCCCCAATTCCTCCACCACGGCGCGCGACCTGTCGACACGCTGGTCCTCGGGGCGGCGTTCGCGGTGATCGGCTTCCTCTCCCTCACCGGCTATGCCCTGCTTTTCAGCGCCGCTGCCAGAATGCTGCGCAACACACGAGTGGTCCGCGCAATTCTCCGGACGGGCGGCGCGATACTCGCGGCGTTCGGCGTCGGCCTAGCCGTCGAGCGCCCCGCTGCGTGAATGGCTTTCGGCGCTCGGCTCAAGCGAGCGGGGTGTCGTCCAGAGCCTTCGCGAGATCCCCCGGCGTGTCATAGAGGGCGACGGCGCCGGCCTCCCGGAGTTCGTCGTCTCCGAAGCCACCGGAGCGGACGACGATCGCGGGCATCCCGGCTCGTTTCGCCGCTTCGACATCCCACACCGAGTCGCCGACCATTACCGCGGACGCGTCGGACGGGGCACCCAGCTTCTTCAACGCCGCCTGCAGCAGATCCGGGGCCGGTTTGGACGCCTCGACGTCGGCGCTGGTGGTCCAGTCGTCGACGAGGTCGCGCGCGTCGAGCTTGTCGAGGAAGACATCCGCGTGACGCTGCTGAGCCGAACTGGCGAGCACCACCCGGTGGCCGCGCTCCTTGAGGGCCACGAGCAGGTCGCGCGCGCCCGGCAACGGCGCCATCTCCTCGAGCAGCGTGTCGACCTCCTTGCCCTGCTGCTCCCGGGCCCGATCGCCCGCCCGGCGCTCCAGCTCCTCCCCGCCGACCGCGGCGACGAGCTGGTCCCCGCCCATCCCGATCAGCCGGTGCAGCCGCCACACCGGATACACCTCGCCCACCGACCGCAACGCCCGGTACCAGGCGAGAGCGTGGTGGTAGTTCGAATCGATGAGCGTCCCGTCGATGTCGAGGACGGCAATGGGGGAAGCAGTCACGATCACTGATTACCCACCGCCGCGGGAGTCAATCACCGGCGGCAGCTCTCCGGACGACTCAAGCGCCGCCTTGGCCTGCCGCATCTCGTCCTCGACGTCCGGCCGCAAAGTCCGGCGCAAAACCGGCGGCCGCGAGCAGAATCGGGATCGCGTTGTCCGGGTGGGTCTCGCCGCGTTCCCGGGCAAGCCGGAGCCGCAGCTCGTCCCGGCAGCCGCCGTCCGAGGCTGCCCGCCACGCCGCCGAGCGCGCGGTCAGCGGATGAGGTCGACCGGCACGCCGACATCGACCCGTGTCCAGGCCTTGTCCGCGGTGACGGCACGGCCTTCCGGGACGCTACGGGCGACCGCGAGGCACGCGCGGTCGCCCAGCGACAACCCTCCGCTGCGGGTGCTGCTCCACAGCACCGCGGTGTCTACCGCTTCGGCAGCGGTGAACGCGGCCACCTTCGCGCCGAGGGAAAGCACGACACCTGCCGCTTCCGCCGGCGCCGGATGGCCGTTCTGAGCGAGCTTCCGCACGACCTCGGAGAAGTTCACGGCGCTGATCACCGCCCCTCGGATCTGCGCGGCAACCTGGTCGTGGCCGTCCTCGCGGTAGATCAGCGCGAGGACCGCGCTCGCGTCCAGCACCGCCGTCACGCCGAACCCCCCGCCTGCTCGCCTGACGCGGCCGCATTGCCGCTGGAGCCCTCCCGCGCCGCCTCAGCTCGCCGGTCGGCAATCAGGGAATCCGTCACGCTTCCGGCCGCGCCGGCTGCCCGCGCCGCCGCGATCGCTTCGTCCTGCACCCTCTGCAGCAGATGATCGCGGTCCTCGAGAACCACCCTGCCTCGTTCGACGTAGGCGACAAGGTTCGATCCCGGAGAGATCCCCGCCGCTTGCCGAAGCTGTGCCGGAATCGTCACCCGGCCGTCGGGGGCGACGGATACGTCGGCCCTCGCCGTCATGAGATCTGCGCGCGTCACGCTCCTCAGCATACCGCCGGACTCAGCGAACCTCCACCGTAAAGTGTCGAAGTCCGGCGAGAATCTCGATTCCTCGGCGGGGATCGAGCAAACCCGGCGGAAGCGCGTGAACCTCGGCACAGCGGGCGGGCCTCATCCGGCGCCAAAGATCGTGCGCGCGTACCCGCCGGGCATACCGAAAATTCAGCTCTTTCGAACCTCAGCCGCCGCTTCCGACTTCCTGAGCCGGATGCTCTCGTCCGGCTCACGACCCCGCCGGTGCCAGGCGGGAACGTCGGAACGTGCTTGCTCTGGGGTTCGGCACGTCAGTCCGGTCTTCGCGAGGCCGATTCACAGTCCTGCAAATACGCCGGACGATCTCGATGCTTGCCACAACGAGAAGACCCCTCGGGCTGCGTCCACAGCGGACGTCGCCCCGGCACCAGCCGGGCGGCTGAGTTTTCCGGTTCGGGAAAGACGCGCTGGGCGACGCGACTCGGGTGCCGACCCGGGAAGCGGCCGGCACCCGAGTCCGGGCGAGCCGGCGGGGTCAGGCGGCTACGAGGGACAGTCCGTAGGTCTGCAGGATTTCGTTCACCGGCTGGAACCAGGTCTCGCCGCGGCGCTGCAGTTGCCGAAGCCGCCCGAGGTGACGCCCTGGGCTTGGCCGCCGGTGACGAACGAACCGCCGGAGTCGCCGCGTTCCGCGCACGCGTTGGTGTGCGTCGCTTCGTAGACCGCGCCCGGGCGTAGTTGATGGTTTCGTTCAGGCCCAGCGGCGACCCGCATTTTGTCCGAAACCCGTCGCCGCGGCTGCTCCGATCGTCCGCTCCGGAACGGACTTCCGGGCAACTGGCGCGCCGGCGCCGCCGGAAGCTCGCCCTCGGCACAGCTCGCGTGCCGGTGTTCCGGAGGCTGGCTCCAGCGGCTGCATGGCGCGAGCACACGACCACCTAAAGGTGCTAGTTCTCTCCGTCTCAACCGCGCGGCTCGGATAGGCTCATCGGTATGACATCCCCGATTGCGGGATCTATCACCGGATTCCTCCACAAAGCGAGCGCTTACAATGAATCCGACGGGCGGACTCACCGGCCGGCGCGGGACTAGAGGAGGATCGCCGGATGACCACGCTCTCGGCCGACCTGTGGCCCGACGTGCAGCCTGAGACCGCGCGACGGCTGATGCTCGCCGGGGTGGAGTCGTTCGCCGAGCGCGGCTACCACGCCACCACCACGCGGGACATCGCCGGCGCGGCGGGGATGAGCCCGGCCGCGCTGTACGTGCACTTCCCGTCCAAAGCCGCGCTGCTTTTCGCGATCAGCCGCAACGGGCACGAGCAGACGCTGGCCCTCGTCGAGGACGTGATCGGGCGCGTCACCGGTCCGGTGGAGCGGATGCGGCTCCTCGTCGAGGATTTCGTCGCCTGGCACGCGCGGCGGCACACGGTCGCGCGGGTCGTGCAGTACGAGCTGAATGCGTTGCCGGAGAAGGAATACCAGGTCGTCGCGCAGCTTCGGCGGAAGATCGAGCAGCGCGTGCGCGAGGTGATCGCCGACGGGGTCGAGTCCGGTGCGTTCACCGTCGGCGACGTCGGGATCGCGGCGCGCGCGGTGCTGTCGCTGGGCGTCGACGTCGCGCGCTGGTACAGCGAACGTACCCGCCAGACCCCCACTGAACTCGGCAAGGAGTACGGCGAACTCGTTCTCCGCATGCTCGGCGCGGGCTAGAGCGCCAGCACCAGCTTGCCCCGTGCCTGCCGCGACTGGCTCAGTTCGAGCGCGGCCCGCCAGTCGTCCAGGGGGAAAATCCGGGAAACCGGGATCGAAAACCGGCCCTCCGCCGCGAGCGCCGCGAACTCGCCGAGGACGTCGTAGCGCGGCTGAGCGCCCGAGCTGACAATGGTCTGAACCCCGGGCTGGTCCGAGCTGAGGTCGAGCGTCAGCACGTGTCCGGGCTCCTTGACCGTGCGCACGAGCTCGCTCACCTTGCCGCTGAACGGCGCCGCGTCCAGCACGCGATCGACCGGTCCCCCGGCCAGCGCCGTCACGCGTTCGGCGATTCTGTCCTGGTAGCCGGTGACTTCCGCACCAGCCGAACGGAGGGCGGCGGCGTGCGTTTCGCCCGCGGTGACGATCACGCGTGCCCCGCGCAGGAGCGCGATCTGCGCCGCGGCGAACCCGGTGGTGGTGCCCGCGCCGTGTACAAGCAAAGTGCCGGAGCCGAGTGCGTCGAGCGCCGCGTAAGCTGTTCCGACCGCCATCGGCAGAGCCGCCGCGTGGACCGCGTCGAGCCCGTCGGGCCGCGGGAACCACGTGTCGAGCAGCGCCTGTTCAGACGCGCCCGCGGTGGGGCCGGTGAACGGCGCGATGCCGAAAACCGGGTCGCCGACCTCGACGCCGGTCACGCCTTCGCCGAGCGCGTCGACCGTGCCGGACACCTCCAGGCCGATCCCGCGCGGCAGGTCACCGGCGAAGAGGCCCTCGCACAACGCCCAGTCCGCCGGGTTCAGACCGCACGCCTGGACCGCGACGCGGATCCGCCCCGGCCCGGGTTCGGGGGCCGCGGCGTCCTCGACCCGCAGGACCTGGGCCGCAGGACCGTGTTCAGAGAAACGAAGGGTGCGCATCCGGCTGTCTCCTCGTGAGTGATGACAGAAGCTGTCGTCACTCACGCTACCAGAGTGATGACAGCATCTGCTGTCGCTACACTGGCCCCATGGCGCGATGGGAGGGCAACACCCGGAACCGGCTCGAGCAAGCCGCACTGGAGCTGTTCGAGGAACAGGGCTACGACCGCACGACGGTCGCGCAGATCGCCCAGCGCGCGAACCTCACCGAGCGGTCGTTCTACCGCTGGTTCGCGGACAAACGGGAAGTGCTGTTCGGCGGCAGCCAGGAACTGGAAACCGAATTCGTCACCGCGATCGACGCCGTCCCGCCAGGAACGCCCGCGCTGCCGACCCTGCTGGCTGCCTTCGCCACCGCGCCACGCGTATTCCGTCCGCGCGAATTCCTGCTGCGCCGAGCGACCGTGATCGCCGCCAATCCCCCGCTGCGCGAACGGGAACTGATCAAACTCGTCACCATTTCCGAAACCCTCACCAGCGCACTGAAAGACCGCGGCATCGATCCCCAAACCGCCCGACTCGCCACCGACCTCGGACTCTCCGTCCTACGACTCGCCACCGAACGCTGGATGACCGAGAAACACCGCGACAGCAACAGTTTCCCCGAAGCCCTGTCAACCGCCGCCGCGGACTTGCTCGCCGTCGCCACCGGCGGAAGTCCGACCTGACCTCACCCATCCTGCTGCGCCGAGCGACCGTGATCGCCGCCAATCCCCCGCTGCGCGAACGAAAATTGATCAAACTCGTCACCATCTCCGAAACCCTCACCAGCGCACTGAAAGACCGCGGCATCGATCCCCAAACCGCCCGACTCGCCACCGACCTCGGACTCTCCGTCCTACGACTCGCCACCGAACGCTGGATGACCGAGAAACACCGCGACAGCAACAGTTTCCCCGAAGCCCTGTCAACCGCCGCCGCGGACTTGCTCGCCGTCGCCACCGGCGGAAGTCCGGCCTGACGTCGCCCGCGCGAATCGTTCCGCGATGTTCGCCATCCGGTCCAGCAATTCCGGCGGCCCGTCCTCCACCACGAAGTCGAATTCCCACTGCGCCAGGTAAAACGGGATGGATTCGAAGGTTTTCGCGCCGGTCCGGATCCGGCAGGTTTCGTCGTCGATCGGCTCGATCACCGCCGTCGTCGGGGAAATCCACGCCGTCAGCACTTCCGCCGGAGCCGACACGCGCAGCGTCACGATGTGCGGATACGGCGCGGTCGCGATCCGGCTCGACACGTAAGCGGCGAGGTCCTCGGCCGGTGGTTCCCTTGGCGTGAAACGGAAACTGGGCACCGGGAGGCCGTCGATGCGGTCCAGCCGGAAGGTGCGCCAGTCGTCTCGGCCAAGATCCCACGCGACGAGGTACCAGCGCCATCCAGCGTGCACGAGCCGCAACGGTTCCACGTCGCGTTCGGTCACCTCGCCCGCGTGGGTGCCGTAGGTGAACCGCAGGCGCTCGTTGTCCCGGCACGCCGCCGCGACCACGGTCAGCAGCTCCGCGTCGATCTTCGGTCCGCCGCCGGGGATCCGGACCATCGCCGAATCCATCGCCCGCACCCGGTGTCGCAGCCGCGCGGGCAGCACCTGTTCGAGCTTCGCCAGCGCCCGCACGGACGTCTCCTCGATGCCCGCCACCGTGCCGTTCGCCGCCGTGCGCAGGCCGACCGCCACCGCGACCGCCTCGTCGTCGTCCAGCAGCAGCGGCGGCAGCGCCGCACCGGAACCCAGCCGGTACCCGCCCGCGACCCCCGGCGTCGCGTGCACCGGATAACCGAGCTGCCGCAGCCGTTCGACGTCGCGGCGGATCGTCCGCACGTCGACCCCCAGCCGGCCCGCGAGGTCCGGACCAGGCCATTCGCGACGCGCCTGCAACAGCGAGAGCAGGCGCAACAGGCGTTCGGAGGTTCCGTACATGCCGAGCACTCTGCCACGCTTCGCGGACAGCTTCGGTCCTCGATCGCCAGGGCGACGCGGCGACGTGCGAAAGTGACGCATGCTCGACGACCTGCTCGCTGTCGCCCGCGAAGAGGCGGAAGCCGGAAAAGCCGAGGGCGGCGTGCCGATCGGCGCGGCCCTGTTCGACCGCGACGGGAAGCTGCTCGGCCGCGGCCACAACCGCCGCGTCCAGGACGGCGACCCGTCCCTGCACGCCGAAACCGCCGCCTTCCGCGCCGCCGGCCGCCGCCCGCACTACCGCGACACGATCATGGTCACCACGCTGTCGCCGTGCTGGTATTGCAGCGGCCTGGTCCGGCAATTCGGCATCCCGCACGTGGTGATCGGCGAATCCCGGACCTTCACCGGCGGCCACGGCTGGCTCGCCGACCACGGCGTCCGCGTCGACCTCCTCGACGACCCCGCCTGCGTCGCCCTGATGACGGAATTCATCGAACGGGAACCGGCGCTCTGGTTCGAGGACATCGGCGAACCGACGTGACTCACGCCAGCGGCGAAAACTCCAGCGGCACCGCGATGACCGAGTCCGCGTCGAGAATCTCCTCTGGCGCACCCGGCGGCGGCCACATCCCCTTCGCGTAGAGGTCGCGGCGGATCGCGAGCCGTTCGTCCAGGCTCGCGAACGGCCAGATCTGGATGATCCGGTCCGGGCCGTCGAGCGCGTACATCACGACAGTCAGCGGATCGACCAGATGCCGCGCGGGCAACGCTTCGCGCCAGCCGTCGATCGTCGCGGTCAGCCCGCCCGGCCGGAGGTGGTAGTCGCGGATCTCGTACACCGAGCCGTACTTGCCCGGCCGCACCGGCGGCACGAACGGGAATGGCGCGAAACTCTGCAGCGACAGGTCGGTCAGGCAGCCGCCGCCGAACGGTGCGCGGCTGTGCCGGGCGCGCAAGCGTTCCTCGTCCAACTCTTGCTGATTCTCGAACCCGCGCAGCACGACCAGCCTGCCGAGCGGACCGTTCTCCGTCTGCCAGCAGCCGAGCAGTTCGCCGTGCCCCTCGACCCACGGCAGCACGCCTTCGACGGCTTTCGGCCCGTCGAGCAGTTGGAACGACAGAATCGCCAGCTCGTACCGGACAGCCTGCTGCTCCGGGGCGACGTCGGCACGGCTGATCCGGACCGGTTCGGTCATGACGCTCCCACTTCGTTCGCTCGCCCTTCCAGCCTGACACAGCCCCGCGGCCGCGCTCGCTGAGCGGACTCGGCTGCCCTCCCGGCCACGCACCGCTTCCCGATCGTCCCGCTGACCGGCGCCCCGGAACCTCCCGGCAACCTCGGCGCCCTCGGTGAGGTTTTTTCCCACTCCCGCCCATGTCTTGACACTTCTCAATGGTCTAGTCCATTGTGACTGCGCACACACTCCCCCGAGTGCCTGCGGGGCGCCGCCGCCACGTCCGGCTTCGCCAGGTGCTCCGATGACGCGTGCCGCGAGGTGCGCGTTCCCCCGTTGGAGGACCCATGAAATCCTTGCGCCGCACCAGTTCCCGCCGGAAACTCGCCGGACGTCTCGGCGTGCTGGCGCTCGCCGCGGGCGCCGCTCTGTCCACCGCGACCGGCACCGCCTCAGCCGCGGGAGACCCGGTCCTCGCGGCCCCGTACCTGTACCAGTGGGGCGGCCAGAGCGATCCGTCCGCCGCGATGGACGCGACCGGCGTCAGCGCGTTCACCCTCGCGTTCATGCTTTCCGGCGGCGGCTGCACGCCCGCCTGGGACGGCAACCGGCCCCTCGACGGGACCGACGCCGCGATGATCCAGAAGATCCGCTCCGCGGGCGGCGACGTGATCCCGTCGTTCGGCGGCTGGCAGGGCAACAAACTGGGCCCGAACTGCGGATCGCCGGAGGAGTTGGCCGGCGCGTACCAGAAGGTGATCGACGCCTACGACCTCAAGGCGATCGACCTCGACATCGAGAACACCGACGAGTTCGAGAACGCGGCGGTGCAGGACCGGATCCTCGGCGCGGTCAAGATCGTCAAGGAGAAGAACCCGAACGTGCGCGTCGTGATCACCATGGGCACCACGCCGCAGGGCCCGAACGACTGGGGCAAGCGCCTGGTCTCGCAGGCGAAGGCACTGGGCGCGGACGTCGACGTGTGGTCGCTCATGCCGTTCGACTTCTCCGACGGCGGCGACATGGTCGCGATGACGAAATCCGCGGTGGACGGCCTGGTCGGCGAACTGAAGTCGACGTTCGGCTGGGACGACGCCACCGCCTACCACCGCGCCGGACTGTCGTCGATGAACGGCAAGACCGACCGCGCGGGCGAGGTCGTGTCGGTCGCGGACTTCACCGCGATCCGCGACTGGGCCGCCGAACACCACCTGGGCCGCGTCACGTTCTGGGCGACAAACCGCGACTGCGGCGGCTGCAGCGGGATCGACCAGGAGAACTACGCGTTCACGAAGGTCGTGGCCGGGTACAACGGCTGACCGGGAGCCGGGCTGGGCCGAGCCGGGCGGCGGTTGGGGCGAGGCGGGTCAGGTCGAGCAGCGATCCTGCCGACCTGGGCCGAACTGGCAGCGGTCCGGCCGACGCGCGCTAAGCCGAGCAGCGATCCTGCCGACCTCGGCCGGACTGACGGCGGCTCGACTGGCCCTGGCCCGGCTGAGCAGCGATTGGGCTGGCCCGGATCAAGCCGGGCAGCAACTCCGCCGACTCGGGTCAGGTTGGCGGGTTCGACCGGCCCGGATCAAACCGGCGGCGGTTCGGCTGAGCGAACCGGGCACCCTTCGAGCGAAGACTCGCGGGTCACCCCGGTGGACTGAACCACCTGGCGCACGCCTGGATCGCGGCCGTCGGGTCTGGCGACGGGGACCTTCCCGCCCGGGAGGCCCCCGTTCTGCCGTCCGTCACACACCGTGCACGGACGCGGCCGAACGAGTGAAGATCAGGCAGCGGCGGTGACCGACAGCGCGGCCGCGCCGGCCTCGGTCAGTTCGGCGGGGACCCGGCCCGCGGCGGTGACCCCGATACCCGGACGGACGTAGCCGCCCTTGGCGAGTGCGTGTGCGGTCATCTGGTCGCAGCAAGCGAAACCGTCGACGAACAGGTCGGGCTCGCAGCTGGTGGACATCTCCGCGCGCTGCTGCGCGACCGCTTTGAGCATGGCCATCGCGCGATGGGTCAGCTCGACGGTCACCCCTTCTGCACCGGACACCGGGATCGCCTTCTTCCTCGTGGGCTACTTACTCAACGTTATCGCTGATTGGGCCGAATGTGTTAACAGCCACACTGTAGCGGTTCGGGAATGTGACGATGCCTAGACCTGTTCGGTTCCCGCCAGGCGAGACTCGAGCGTCCGCGCCCACTCGCGCACGATCTGCTCGCGGCGGCGGGTGTCGTCGGTGAGGAGGTTGGCGAGGCCGAGCCCGCGCCCGAGGTCGAGAGTGGCCTGGACCAGTTCGCGAACGCCCGGCTGAGCCTCGTCGACCCCGAGCAGTTCGACCGCGACCCGGTGCGCCTCCCGCCCGACGCGCGCCTCCAGCGGCACCAGCACGTCGCGCAACTGGTCGTCCGTCGACGCGACGGCCCACAGCTGCAGCGCGGCGCGGAACATCGGCCCGGTGTAGAGCGTCAGCAGCATCTCGACGACCCACTCGATCCGCGACGAGCCGCCCGGCGATCCGGCCGCGCGCGTGCGCAGTTCGTCCAGCTGGGCCTCGCCGAGCAACTCGACCGCCGCGGCGACCAGCGATTCCCGCGTCGGGAAGTGGTGCTGCGCGGCGCCCCGGGAAACCCCGGCACGCTCCGCGATGACCGCGACGGTCACCCCGTGCCACCCGCGCTCCCCGATGCAGTCCATCGCGGCTTCGATCAACCGCCGCCGGGTGGTGCGGCTGCGTTCTTGTTGCGGTTCGCGGAGCATCAGCGCTCACCTGCCCGAGCCAGCCCGCACCCAGACCTCAGACCAGACACGCGCCGAGTGGTGCAGCTGCGTTCCTGTTGCAGCTCGCGAAGCATCAGCCCTCACCCGCCCGAACCGGTCCGCTCCGGCGGAAGTCCGTGACGGGAGCCCTCCCGGACCTCAGACCAGGCCCGCACCGGGCACCCGGCCGCACTCCACGGCCGGGCCTCCGATTGCCGACGCACCTCATGACTTCACCCTTGCTCAGTACGACTTCGGCAGCCCGAGGCTGTGCTGCCCCACGAAATTCAGCACCATCTCGCGGCTCACCGGCGCGATCCGGCCCAGGCGCACGGCCGTCACCAGGGTTCCCAGGCCGTATTCGGTCGCCAGCCCGTTTCCGCCGTGGGTCTGCACTGCCTGGTCGACCGCGCGGATCGCGACCTCCGCCGCCGCGTACTTCGCCATGTTCGCGGACTCCCCGGAGGCGAAATCGTCGCCGGCGTCGTACAGCGAGGCGGCCTTCTGCGTCATCAGTTTCGCCAGCTCAAGCTCGATTTTCACCTGCGCGAGCGGATGCGCGAGCCCCTGGTGCGACCCGATCGGCGCGCCCCACACCTGCCGTTCGTTGGCGTAGCCGACCGCCTTGTCCAGGGCGTACCTCGCAGTGCCCAGCGAGAACGACGCGCCCATGATGCGTTCCGGGTTCAGGCCCGCGAACAGTTGCGCGATCGCCGCGTCCTCCTCGCCCACCAGGGCTTCCGCGGGCAGCCGCACGTCGTCCAGGAACAACGAGAACTGGTTTTCCGGCGCGACGATGTCCATGTCGATTTTCGTGAACTCGAACCCGGGCGTGTCCGTCGGCACCACGAACAGCGCGGGCTTCAGGCGACCGGTCTTCGCATCCTCGGTGCGGCCCACGACGAGCACCGCGTCCGCCTCGTCGACGCCCGAGATGAACACCTTGCGCCCGGACAGCACCCAGTCGCCGCCGTCGCGACGGGCGGTCGTCGTGATCTTGTGCGAGTTGGAACCGGCGTCCGGTTCGGTGATCGCGAAGACGATTTTCTTGCTGCCGTCCGACATTCCGGGCAGCCACTGCTTCTTCTGGTCCGGCGTGCCGAAGCGCGACAGCACCGTCCCGACGATCGCCGGCGACACCACCATCAGCAGCAGCGGCGAGCCCGCGGCCGCGAATTCCTCCAGCACCGCGGCGAGATCCGCGATCCCGGCTCCCCCGCCGCCGTATTCCTCCGGCAGGTTCACGCCCAGGTAGCCGAGCCGCCCGGCTTCGTTCCACAGCTCGTCGGTCTTCTCGCCCGCGCGGGCCTTTTTCGCGTAATAGTCGTGCCCGTACTTGCCCGCCAGATCGGCCGCGGCCTTCCGCAGCGCCACCCGCTCTTCGGGCTCGACGAAGTTCATCGCGTTCATTCGGTCTCTCCCACCACAGCCAGCACCGCGCCTACCTCGACCTGTTGCCCGACCTCGACCGGCAGTTCGGCGACCACGCCGTCCGCCGGGGCCGAGATCCGGTGTTCCATCTTCATCGCTTCCAGCCACAGCAACGGATCGCCCGCCCGCACACTGTCCCCTGCGGACACTGCGAGCCGCACGACCGTGCCCGGCATCGGCGCGAGCAGTGAACCCGCGGCCAAAGCCGAATCAGGATCGGCGAACC
Source organism: Amycolatopsis sp. CFH S0740 (assembly GCF_004522315.1). Lineage (NCBI taxonomy): Bacteria > Bacillati > Actinomycetota > Actinomycetes > Pseudonocardiales > Pseudonocardiaceae > Amycolatopsis > Amycolatopsis sp. CFH S0740. Next base: position 310,755 of record NZ_SDLS01000008.1, read on the forward strand.
GCGGCTCGGCGGTCAATGTCACCGAACCCAACGGAGAGTCCACATAGGACACCGCGCCGTGCCTGGCGACGGCGAAGGTCCGGCGCACTCCGGCGATGTCGAGGACCACTTGGTCCGGCGTCGCGGCGACCAAGGCGACGTCGTCGTATCCCTCGGCACGCAGACCGTCGCGGGTCAGCGAGTAGACGACCTCGTAACGGTTGTCTCCCTTGGCGAATACCTTGCGCTGTCCGCCGGAACGGACGTTGCGCCAGCCACTGGGCAGCCGTCCCAGAGTGGTCGCGGAGGCCCGGTTTCCCGCAGCATCGGCCAGTGCGGCGGCCAGCGCGGACCAGCGTTCGGTGTCCACAGTGGCCAGTGGCGCGGCCAGAGTGTCCAGTCCGTGCCGGTCGAAGAACGCGGTATCCGTTTCTCCGGCAAGGAAAGCTTCGTGGCGCAGGATCCGGACCAGCAGGTCGCGGTTGGTGACCACGCCGTGGATCTTCGCGCCAGCCAAGGCACCGGCGAGCCGACGCGCGGCTTCCGCCCGCGTGGGAGCCCACGTGATGACCTTCGCCAGCATCGGGTCGTAATGGACGCCGATCACCGAGCCGGACTCCACGCCGGAATCGAGGCGCAGCCCGGCACCGTGGACGAATTCGCGGTCCACTCCGGACACTTCGAACGTGTGCAGCGTCCCGCTCTGCGGCTGCCATCCGGCCGACGGGTCTTCGGCATACAGCCGGACTTCGATCGAATGCCCATTAGCAGCAGGCGGTTCGGCGGGCAATCGGCCGCCTTCGGCCACCGAAAGCTGCAACGCCACCAGGTCCAGTCCGGTGACGTTCTCCGTCACCGGATGCTCGACCTGCAGCCGCGTGTTCATCTCCAGAAAGTAGAACCGGCCATCCGGGCCAGCGAGGAATTCGACCGTTCCCGCACCGACGTAGTCGATCGCCTGCGCGGCCTTGCGTGCCGCGTCGAACAACTCCGCCCGCATGGCATCGTCCACAAAGGGCGATGGCGCTTCTTCGACCACCTTCTGGTGCCGCCGCTGGATGGAGCACTCCCGCTCCCCCACCGCCCAGACGGTGCCGTGCGAGTCGGCGAGCACCTGGACCTCGATGTGCCGTCCGGTTTCGAGGTACCGCTCGCAGAACACCGTCGGGTCGCCGAACGCCGATCCCGCTTCAGCGCGAGCACTCTCGACGGCCTCAGCCAGCTCGTCCAGCGAGCGGACCACGCGCATGCCGCGACCGCCGCCGCCAGCGGAAGCCTTGACCAGCAACGGAAGATCGGCATCGGTTACCGAGGAAGGGTCCAATTCGGACAGCACCGGAACCCCGGCGGCAGCCATCAGCCGCTTGGACTCCACTTTGGAGCCCATCGTCTCGATCGCCGCGGGCGGCGGGCCGACCCAGGTCAGCCCGGCGTCGAGCACTGCCCGGGCAAACCCGGCGTTCTCGGACAGGAAGCCGTATCCGGGGTGGATCGCGTCAGCACCGGCGTCCGCCGCGGCTTTGACGATCAGTTCGCCGCGCAGATAGGTCTCGCCCGGTGCGTTGCCCGGCAGCCGGACGGCGACGTCGGCTTCCCGCGCGTGCGGCGCGTCGGCGTCCGCGTCGGAAAACACCGCGACAGTGCCGATTCCGGCGTCCCGGCAGCTGCGGAACACGCGGCGGGCGATTTCGCCCCGGTTGGCGACCAGCAGATTCTGGATCATGGCCCTCACATCCGGAAGACGCCGAAGCCGCCTTCGACGCCCTTCACTGGTCCGTTGTGGATCGCCGACAGGCTCAGCCCGAGCACCGTGCGGGTGTCGCGCGGGTCGATGATGCCGTCGTCGTAAAGCATGCCGGAGAGGAACATCGGCATCGATTCCGCCTCGATCTGGTTTTCCACCATGGCGCGCATCGCGGCGTCGTTTTCCTCGCTGTACTCCTGTCCCCGGCTCGCCGCCGCGGCGCGGGCCACAATGGACAGCACACCGGCCAGCTGCGCCGGTCCCATCACCGCGGATTTCGCGCTCGGCCAGGCGAACAGGAACCGCGGATCGTAGGCCCGGCCGCACATCCCGTAGTGCCCGGCGCCGTAGGACGCTCCCATGAGGACGGACAGGTGCGGCACCTTCGAGTTCGAGACCGCGTTGATCATCAGCGCACCGTGCTTGATGATGCCGCTCTGCTCGTATTCCTTGCCGACCATGTAGCCGGTCGTGTTGTGCAGGAACACCAGCGGCGTGTCGATCTGGTTGGCCAGCTGGATGAACTGCGCGGCCTTCTGCGATTCCTCGCCGAACAGCACGCCCTGGGCGTTGGCCAGGATTCCCACCGGATACCCGTGGATGCTCGCCCATCCGGTGACCAGGCTCGGCCCGTACAGCGGCTTGAACTCGTCGAAGTCCGAACCGTCCACGACGCGCGCGATCACCTCGCGCGGGTCGAACGGGATCTTCAGGTCGGTCGGCACGATGCCGAGCAGGTCTTCGGCGTCGAACAGCGGTTCGGCGTAGTCCGGTTTGGGCGTCGGGCCCTGTTTGGTCCAGTTGAGCCGCTTGATGATGCTGCGGCCGAGCCGGATCGCGTCCTCCTCGTCGACCGCGAGGTAATCGGCGAGCCCGGACGTCCGGGCGTGCATTTCCGCGCCGCCGAGGGATTCGTCGTCGGATTCCTCGCCGGTCGCCATCTTGACCAGCGGCGGCCCGCCGAGGAACACCTTCGCGCGCTCCTTCACCATCACGACGTAGTCGGACATGCCGGGCAGATACGCGCCGCCCGCGGTGGAGTTGCCGAACACCAGCGCGACGGTCGGCACCTTCGCCGCCGAGGACCGCGTCAGGTCGCGGAAGACGCGGCCGCCCGGGATGAAGATTTCCTTCTGCGTCGGAAGATCCGCGCCGCCGGACTCGACCAGGTTGATCACCGGAAGCCGGTTCTGCGCCGCGATGTCCGCCGCCCGGAACGACTTCTTCGTCGTCCACGGGTTGCTCGCGCCGCCCTTGACGGTCGGGTCGCTCGCCGAGATCAGGCATTCGACACCTTCCACCACGCCGATCCCGGTGATCACGCTCGCGCCGACCTTGTAGTCCGAACCCCACGCGGCCAGCGGCGACAGCTCCAGGAACGGCGAGTCCTCGTCCAGCAGCAATTCGATCCGCTCGCGCGCCAGCAGCTTCCCGCGCTTGCGGTGGCGTTCGACGTACTTTTCCCCGCCGCCGGCGACCGCTTTCGCCTGTTCGGCGTCGATCTCCGCGAGCTTCTCCAGCATCGCCTCGCGGTTCGCGGCGAACTCGTCGGCCCGGGTGTCCACTGTGGACCTGATAGTGGTCATGCGGTGTATCCCAATCGCTTCGCGGCCAGTCCGGTGAGGATTTCGGTGGTGCCGCCGCCGATGCCGAGAATGCGGACGTCGCGGTAGTGCCGTTCCACTTCGGACTCGCGCATGTAGCCGAGCCCGCCGTGCAATTGCACCGCCTCGTTCACGACCCATTCGGCGGTCTGCACCGCGGTGTTCTTCGCGAAGCACGCCTCGGCGATCACTTCTTCGCCGGACACGTGCCGGAGCGCGACCTGCCGGGCGTACGTCCGCGCGACGTCGACCTTGCAGGCCATCTCGGTGAGCTTGTGCTGCACCAGCTGCCGCGAGATCAGCGGACGCCCGAACGTCTCGCGCATCCGGCACCAGTCCAGCGTCAAATCCAGCGCCCGCTGCGCGTGCGCGTATGCCTGCACCGCCAGCGAAAGCCGTTCGGTGACGAACTGCGTGGCCACCTGAGCGAAGCCGCTGTTCTCCGCGCCGACCAAGTTCTCCGCCGGAACTCGGACGTCCACATAAGACAGTTCCGCGGTGTCCGACGCCGCCCAGCCCATCTTCTCCAGCTTGCGCGACACCGTGAACCCTGGCGTCCCGCGCTCGACCACGATCAGCGAAAGCCCGTGCGCGCCCGCTTCGCCAGTTCGGACCACAGTGGTCACAAAGTCCGCGCGACAGCCGGAAGTGATGAACGTTTTCGCCCCGTTGATCACGTACTCGTCGCCCTCGCGCACCGCAGTGGTGCGGATCCCGGCGACGTCAGAACCGCCGTCCGGTTCGGTGACCGCCAGCGAGCCGATCTTCTCGCCTTCGAGCGTCGGCCGCACCCAGCGTTCGATCTGCACCGGGTCGCCGGCCTCGACGATGTGCGGGACCGCGATCCCGCAGGTGAACAGCGACGCGAACAGCCCGCCGGACCCGCCCGCGTAGTGCATTTCCTCGGCGACCACGAGCGCGTCGAGGTAATTGCCGTCGCCGCCGCCCGCGGATTCGGGGAACGCGACCCCGAGCAGACCCAACTGCCCGGCCTTGCGATGCAGGTCGCGCGGCAGTTCCCCGGCCCGCTCCCAGTCGTCCAGGTACGGCAGCACGTCCTTCTCCACGAACCGGCGCACCGTCGCGCGCAGTTCGGTGCGTTCCGGCGTGCGGAACGGATCCACGGTCACAGCAGCGCCTCCGGGACGTCGAGTTCGCGCGCCCGCAGCCATTCGCCGAGCGCCTTCGCCTGGGGATCGAACCTGGCCCGCGAAGCGACGCCGTCGCCGAGAATGCCCTCGACCACGAAGTTCATCGCCCACAGGTTCGGCAGCAGATGCCGGGTGACCGGCAGCCCTTCGGTTTCCGGCAGCAGACGGCGGAATTCCCCGACCGTCAGCCGGTGCACGAGCCAGCGCCACGCCTCCTCGGACCGCACCCACACGCCGAGGTTCGCGTTGCCGCCCTTGTCGCCGCTGCGCGCGCCCGCGACGAGCCCGAGCGGAACGCGCCGCACCTTGTTCGCCTGAAACGGTTCCGGCAGCGCCGGTTCGTCCACTTCAGACAGTGCAAGCGTCTCGGCAGCAGGCGCGATGTCCACCTTGGACCCGTCCGGCAGCACCGCGACATGCGGAACCGCGGCAGCGTCCACAAAGGCCGCCGAGTACACCCCGAACGGCGAAGCGTCCGAGGGCGGAGCGGTCACGTGGAATCCCGGGTAGCTCGCGAGCGCCAGCTCGATCGCCGCTCCGCTGAACGCACGTCCGGCGATCTTCGGATCGTTGTCCTTCACCGCGACGTGCAGCAGCGCGCTGGCGCGTTCCTCGGTGTCGGCGTCCGCGTGATCGGTGCGCGCGAGCGTCCACCGGACGTCGGCTGGCGGACGCTTCGCCAGCGCGCCTTCCAGCTGTTCCCGTACCAGCGCGGCTTTTTCTTCGATGTCCAGTCCAGTAAGGACGAACGTCGTCTCGTTCCGGAAGCCGCCGAGCCGGTTGAGGCACACCTTCAACGTCGGCGGCGGCGCTTCCCCGCGGACCCCGCTGATCCGCACGCGGTCCGGTCCGTCGTCCGACAGCGACAGCGTGTCGAACCGCGCCGTCACATCAGGATTCGCGTACCGCGCACCGGTGATTTCGTACAACAGCTGCGCCGTCACAGTCCCTTTATTGACCACGCCACCCGTGCCCGGATGCTTCGTGATCACGCTGGAGCCGTCCGCGTGGATCTCCGCCAGGGGGAACCCGGGCAGGCCGATCGGCTGTTCCCGGAAGAACGAGTAGTTCCCGCCGGTCGCCTGCGCGCCGCACTCGATGACGTGCCCCGCCGCGACCGCTCCGGCGAGCGCGTCGTAGTCGTCGCGGGCCCAGCCGAAGTGCGCCGCCGCCGGCCCGACGATCACCGACGCGTCCGTAACGCGCCCGGTCACCACGATGTCGGCACCAGCCTTAAGACACTCCGCGATGCCCCACGCGCCGAGATAAGCGTTGGCAGTCAACGGTTTCTCGAAGCCGAACTCATCGGCGCGCGCGATCAAGTCGTCGCCTTCGACGTGCGCGACGCGGACATCGAGGCCGAGCTTCTCGGCCAGTTCACGCAACGCGTCGGCCAGCCCCGCCGGGTTGAGCCCGCCCGCGTTCGCGACGATCCGGACGCCCTTCTCCTTCGCCAGGCCGAGGTTTGCCTCCATCTGCCGGAGGAACGTCTTGGCGTAGCCGCGCGCCGGGTCCTTCATCCGGTCGCGGCCGAGGATGAGCATGGTCAGCTCGGCAAGGTAATCGCCGGTCAGGACGTCGAGCGGGCCGCCGGTCAGCATTTCCCGCACGGCGGAGAACCGGTCGCCGTAAAACCCGGACGCGTTCCCGACGCGCAACGGCGCGCTCACGCGAACTGCCCCGGCTTGCGCCCCGCCCCGGGCGGCCCGGCGAATGCCTGCGCGATGCCCAGCCATTCCTCGACGTCCGCGCCGGTCGCGACCAGATCAGTGTCCGCCGGATGCCGCCGCTGCGTGGCGACCAGGCAGAAGTCGAGCGCGCTGCCGGTCAGCCGCTGCTCCGCGTCCTCCGGCCCGAACGCCCACGTGCTGCCGTCCGGCGCGGTCAGCTCGACCCGGAATTCCTCCGTCGGCGGCGCGAGCGAGTGGAGTTTGTACGCGAAATCGCGCGTGCGCGTGCCGAACCGGGCGATGTGCCACAACCGTTCGGTGGGTTCGCGGGTGACGCCGAGCGCGTCGGCGATGTCCTGGCCGTGCGCCCAGGTCTCCATCATCCGCGCGGTCGCCATGGAAGCCGCGCTCATCGGCGGGCCGTACCACGGCAGCTTCTGCCCGTCCGGCACCGCGGCGAGCGCCTCGGCGAGGGCGGCCCGTCCCGCGCGCCACTGCGCCAGCAGCTCGTCCGGCGGGAGCTGAGCCCCGTCCTCGGCACCCTGGTCGACGTAGTTCTCGCCGATGCTCAACAGGTTTTCGACCTCGGACTGCCAGTCCTCCGGCCTGCTCGCGGAGATCAGCGATTTGCCGTCGGTCCACGCCAGATGCGCCACCTGATGCGCGATGCTCCAGCCGGGCGCGGGCGTCGGCCGCGCCCACTCCCCGGCGGGCAACCCGGCGACCAGGTCGTCGACCGCCTGCGATTCGGCCGCGAGATCCCGGAGGATCCCCGCGAGATCAGCCATTCCTGCGCCTCCCTGCGTCCGCCGCACCACCTCGTGCGGACCCAGCGTGACCCCTGTCGAGAGAAAAATCAAGCGCGCCTGATTGTTTTGCTCCGGCACGGAGTCCGTGAGGGCCACCCTCATTGACTCTGATTCCCTCAGGGTTCCCCTCACGACCCACGACGCCCGCCGCCAGCCACCGGGATGCCGCCCCAATGCGGCATTGGTTGCGTCAGACGCACCGAACGCCACATTGGGTGCATGGGACGCACCGAACGCCACATTGGGTGCATGGGACGCACCCAATGCGGCATTGGGGCGCTAGCCCCGCGCCAACCCAAACCGCACCGGTGCACCCCACGAGCGAGGCACCCACACCTCCCCCGCACCCCGATACGAAGCCCATCTGCGGTTCGGGGGTGCTTGTCAAGGCATCTTTCCCGCCTTGACAAGCACCCCCGAACCGTCAGCACAATCAACCTTCGGGGTGCCCCACGCAACCAACGAGGCCGATGTCGCCGCCAGGCGACGAGGCGGACCCCACCGCTATTGACACCGTGAAAACAAGCCCCTTACCGTCCTCCCATGGACTCCTACGCGGAGATCGCCTACAAGGTCGCCGCCAAGGTCGCGACCGTCCTGCTCGACCGGCCCCAAGCCCGCAACGGCTACACGATCCGGATGGCCGACGAACTAGCCCACGCCCTCGACCGGGCCGACCGGGACGAGGACGTCCGCGCCGTCGTGCTCGGCACCACCGGCAAGGACTTCTCCGTCGGGGCCGACCTCTCCTCCGGCGGCTTCGACTTCGGCGACCGCCCGCCGGACGACTGGCAGGAACCGGCCGGCCGCGTCTCGAAGCGGATCTTCACGATGAACAAGCCGGTGCTCGCCGCGTTGCGCGGGGCGTCCGTCGGCGCGGGCATCACCATCGCGCTGTCCTGCGACTACCGGTTCGCCTCCACCGACTCCAAGTTCGGCTTCGTCTTCACCCGCCGCGGCATCTACCCCGAAGGCGCGTCCGCGTGGTTCCTCCCCCGCCTCGTCGGGATGGGCGCGGCCGTCGACTGGATGGTCAGCGGACGGCTCTTCGGACCCGACGAGGCACTCCAGGCCGGACTCGTCCACCAGATCCACGCCCCCGGGGACGTCCTCGCCCAAGCCCAAGCCAAGGCGAGGGAGATCGCCGAAACGACCGCGCCGGTCGCGGTAGCGGTCACCCGGCAGCTGCTCTACCGGATGGCCTCGGCCCCGTCTCCGTTCGACGTCCACCAGGTGGACTCGAAGCTCATCTCCCAGCTGGGCTCAAACCCGGACGCTGTCGAGGGCATCGCCTCGTTCTTCCAGAAACGCCCGCCGGAGTTCCCCTTGCGCGTGGACCGCGATCTGCCGCCTTACCTGCCATGGATCGACGAATGACCGAGTACCCGCCCGAACCGTGGCACCTCGCCGCCGACGCGTGCGTGTCGATGTGGCGAGTCCCCGTCGACGAGCTGCCCGCCTTGCCCGCCGGCACCGAACCGCTGCTCCTGGGCAAGCAGGCCGCCGTCTTCACCGCCTGGATCGACTACCTGCCGTCCGGTCAGCTGAGCTACCACGAACTCCTCTCCTGCGTCGCCGTGCGCGGCCGCGGGCTCGCCGCGTCGATCACCGACATCTGGGTCGACAGCGAGGTCTCGCGCGCGGGCGGGCGCGAGTTGTGGGGCATCCCGAAGGACCTCGCGTCCTTCGCCTTCACCGGCGGACGCACCTTCACCGCGGCGACCTCCGACGACTGGATCGCCACCGCCGCCTTCACCCCGCGGGTCGGGCTCCCGATCACGCTCCCGGTACGCTTCGAGATCGCTCAGGACCGCGGCGGCAGCCCGTTGCGTACCCCGGTCGAGTGGCGTTCGAAGCCCCGCGCGGCGGCCGCCGACTGGTCGGTCAACCCGGCCGGTCCGCTGGCGTATCTCGCCGGGAAACGGCCCGTGGCCAGTGCCGCACTGGGTGCCACGAGGCTCCGTTTCGGATCTTGCCCTCGGTGATCGGATAACCCGCCAGGGTGAGACCGACACGCCATACCTTGGGGCCCGTGCGAGCCCCCACCCCAACATGTAGTCTCTGGGAACCGGCAGCCCCCAGCGACGGGGAGACCGCTTGAAGAGGGCGGCCGGGCTGTTTCGCCGAAACCGCAGCGCATGGCCTTGACCGGCCGTGTGCCGCTCGAACGCGCCCATTTCGAGGAACTGTTGGAGACACGCATGTCAGTGGAAACCGGTCAGCGGCCGCCGTCGGCGGCGGAGGGGGCCCCGAGCGCGGTCCGCGTCATCCGGCGGGACGGAAGCGTCTCGCCCTTCGACGCGGGCAAGATCTCGGTGGCGCTGACCAAGGCCTTCCTCGCGGTCGAGGGCGGCGACGCCGCCGCGTCCTCCCGCGTGCACCACGTGGTCGCGGAGCTGACCGGGCAGGTCGAGGCGGCGCTGCTGCGCCACACCGGCCCGGAGACCGCGCTGCACATCGAGCAGATCCAGGACCAGGTCGAACTCGCCCTCATGCGCGGCGAGCACCACAAGGTCGCCCGCGCCTACGTGCTCTACCGCGACGAGCGCACGAAGGCCCGCGAGGCCGCCGCGCCGGCGTCCGCCGAGGTCGCGCTGAGCGTCAAGGGCGCCGACGGGACGCTGCGCCCGCTCGACTGGGCGCGTGTTTCGCACGTCGTCGGCGAGGCCGTCGCCGGGCTCGAGGACGTCTCCGCCGAGCCGGTGCTGGCCGAGGCCAAGCGCAACCTCTACGACGGCATCACCGCCGACGAACTGGCGCTCGCGCAGATCATGGCCGCGCGCGTGCTCGTCGAGCAGGAGCCGAACTACTCGTTCGTGTCCGCCCGCCTGCTGCTGGACAAGCTGCGCGGCGAGGCGCTGAGCTACCTCGCGCAGCAGCCGCGCCAGGCCAGCCAGGACGAGATGGCGGCCGAATACCCGGCGTACTTCCGCGCCTACCTGCGCCGCGCGGTCGAGCTGGAACTGGTCGACGGCGAACTGCTGCGCTTCGACCTGGACAAGATCACCGCCGCCATCCACGCCGAGCGCGACCTCGACTTCGGCTTCCTCGGCCTGCAGACCCTGTACGACCGGTACTTCCAGCACCACAACGGCGTGCGGTTCGAGCTGCCGCAGGCGTTCTTCATGCGCGTCGCGATGGGCCTGGCGATCCGCGAGGACGACCGCGAAGCCCGCGCGATCGAGTTCTACGAGCTGCTGTCGACGTTCCACTTCATGGCGTCGACCCCGACGCTGTTCAACAGCGGCACCAACCGCGCCCAGCTGTCGTCCTGCTTCCTGACCACGGTGGACGACGACCTGGACTCGATTTTCCAGGCGTACAAGAACAACGCGCTGCTGGCGAAGTACTCGGGCGGCCTCGGCAACGACTGGACCCCGGTCCGCGGCCTCGGCGCGCACATCAAGGGCACCAACGGCCAGTCCCAGGGCGTCGTGCCGTTCCTGAAGATCGCCAACGACACCGCGGTCGCGGTCAACCAGGGCGGCAAGCGCAAGGGCGCGGCGTGCGCGTACCTGGAGACCTGGCACGTCGACATCGAGGAATTCCTCGACCTGCGCAAGAACACCGGCGACGACCGGCGGCGCACGCACGACATGAACACCGCCAACTGGGTCCCGGACGAGTTCCTGCGCCGCGTCGAGGCGAACGCCGAGTGGACGCTGTTCTCCCCGAACGAGACGCCGGACCTGCACGACCTCTACGGCAACGCGTTCGCGCAGCGCTACCGCGAGTACGAGGCGGCCGCCGCGCGCGGCGAGATCAAGGTGTTCCGCAAGGTCCGCGCGGTCGAGCTGTGGCGGCGGATGCTGACCATGCTGTTCGAGACCGGCCACCCGTGGATCACCTTCAAGGACCCGTGCAACCTGCGTTCGCCGCAGCAGCACGTCGGCGTCGTGCACTCGTCCAACCTGTGCACCGAGATCACGCTGAACACGAACACCGAAGAGGTCGCGGTCTGCAACCTCGGCTCGGTGAACCTGCTCAAGCACGTCACTCCGTCCGGTTTGGACACTGAGCGGCTCGAGAAGACCGTGCGCACCGCGGTCCGCATGCTCGACAACGTGATCGACATCAACTTCTACACGATCCCGGAGGCGCGCCGTTCCAACCTGCGCCACCGTCCGGTCGGCCTGGGCATCATGGGCTTCCAGGACGCGCTGTTCGAGCTGGGCGTGCCGTTCGCGTCCGCCGACGCGGTGAAGTTCGCCGACGTGTCGATGGAGCACCTCTCCTACTACGCGATCTCGGCCTCGACCGACCTCGCCGAGGAGCGCGGCCAGTACCAGACGTTCGAGGGTTCCTTGTGGAGCAAGGGAATCCTGCCGATCGACTCGATGCAGCTGCTCATCGACGCCCGCCAGGGCGACGGCCTCGACGTCGACACCTCCACGACGCTGGACTGGGCCCCGCTGCGCGAGCGCGTCAAGACCGTCGGCATGCGCAACTCGAACGTGATGGCGATCGCGCCGACCGCGACGATCTCCAACATCTCCGGCGTCGGCCAGTCGATCGAGCCGCTGTTCCAGAATCTGTACGTCAAGTCGAACATGTCCGGCGACTTCACCGTCGTCAACCCGCACCTGGTCAAGAGCCTCAAGGCGCGCGGCCTGTGGGACGAGGTCATGGTCAGCGACCTCAAGTACTTCGACGGCAGCCTCGGCCAGATCGACCGCGTTCCGGACGACCTCAAGGCGCTGTACGCGACCGCCTTCGAGATCGAGTCGAAGTGGATCGTGGACGCCGGTTCGGTGCGCCAGAAGTGGATCGACCAGGCGCAGTCGCTGAACCTGTACATCGCGGCTCCGAGCGGCCGCAAGCTCGACGAGCTGTACCGCTACGCCTGGCACAAGGGCCTCAAGACCACGTACTACCTGCGGGCGCAGTCCGCGACGCACGTGGAGAAGAGCACCCTGCGCGGCACGGACGGCAAGCTGAACGCCGTCTCCGCCACCCCCGCCCCGGCCGCTCCGGCCGCCGCCGCCCCGGCCGCCGCGCCTTCCCCGGCACCGTCGCCGTCGCCGTCCGCCGCGGTCCCGGCCGCCTCCCCCGCACCGTCGCCGTCGCCCGCCGCGACCGTCCCGGCGGAGCCGAAGGAGATGCCGAAGACCGACGTCGACTTCGTCGCCACCGAGGGCGCTGCCTGCCGGATCGACGACCCCGACTGCGAAGCCTGCCAGTAAGGAATTCCTGAACCATGACGAACGTGGAAACGACGGACGCGACCGGCCTCGGCGAGATCGAGGTCGGCGCGGCCCGGATCAACGTCGACGACAAGCGCATGATCAACGCGCGCGCCGACGTCAACCAGCTGCTGCCGATGAAGTACCGGTGGGCGTGGGACAAGTACCTGGCGGCGTGCAACAACCACTGGATGCCGACCGAGGTCGCGATGCAGGCCGACATCGCGCTGTGGAAGTCGCCGGACGGCCTCACCGAGGACGAGCGGCAGATGCTCAAGCGCAACCTCGGCTTCTTCGCCACGGCGGAGTCGTTGGTGGCCAACAACATCGTGCTCGCGGTGTATCGCCAGATCACGAACCCGGAGTGCCGCCAGTACCTGCTGCGCCAGGCGTTCGAGGAGGCCGTGCACACGCACACCTTCCAGTACATCTGCGAAAGCCTCGGCCTGGTCGAGGGCGAGCTGTTCAACATGTACCGCGAGGTCCCGTCCATTTCGGACAAGGACGCGTGGGCGCTGAAGTACACGCAGAACCTGGAGAACCCGGACTTCGAGACCGGCACGCCGGAGGCCGACCAGGCGTTCCTGCGCGATCTCGTGGCGTTCTACGTGATCTTCGAGGGCATGTGGTTCTACACCGGTTTCGCGCAGATCCTGTCGCTGGGCCGGCGGAACAAGATGGTCGGCATCGCCGAGCAGTACCAGTACATCCTGCGCGACGAGTCGATCCACCTGAACTTCGGCATCGACTGCATCAACCAGATCAAGATCGAGAACCCGCACCTGTGGACCGAAGAGTTCCAGGCCGAGGTGCGCGGAATGCTGCAGGACGCGTGCGAGCTCGAGGTGAAGTACGCCCGAGACACCATGCCGCGCGGCATGCTCGGCCTGTCGGCTGACCTGTGCGAGCAGTACATGCACTTCATCACCGACCGGCGCGCCCAGCAGATCGGCCTCACCCCGATCTACGGCGAGAACGAAAACCCGTTCCCGTGGATGTCGGAGGCGATGGACCTGAAGAAGGAAAAGAACTTCTTCGAAACCCGCGTCATCGAATACCAGTCCGGCGGCGCGCTCGACTGGGACTGATCCCACCCCGAGGCACCTGCTGGAACTCGGCCGCACCCTGCCCAGGGTGCGGCCGAGTTCGTTTGCCGGGCCCCGCGCTACTGCAACGCCGACACCACTCCGAACGTCGCAAGGTCGTGTGGCTCCACCAGGATCGACCAGCCCAGCATCTGCCCGGATTTCGCATCTACCGTGACGGTGAGCACGTTTCCCCTGGGGGCATTGCTTCCCCGGGGGATCTTGGCGGCGTACCCCACGAAGTTACCGGTCATTTGAATCAAGTACACCGGATCGTTGGCCTTGGGCTGCGTTCCGTCAATATACTTAAGAGCATTGCGGTCGGTTTTCACATATCGAATATCGGCCGGGCTGCTCTCGCCATTCGCGGCAGCCAACCTCTTCGCCACGCCCAGCAGGTCGGCGGAAGTGGGCGGCGTGACGTTGCTTTCGGCAGACATCTTCTCCGTCTTGTCTATGCAAGGCTTGCGCGTTGCACCTGTTATGTTTTGCCCGTTTGTGTACATAAGAAACAGATCTGGTCGATCGTTGACCAGTTCCGCTTGAGCGGGATGCCACTGGTTGCCGGTATCCTGGTATTGAAACTTTGAAGAGTTGGCAAACACTCGAGCACTCGGGACCGTTACCTCGAGTCCATTGCCCGCTTGGCCGCCGAATGCCCCGTTGCCTTCGGAAATACCGACGAGACCCCCGTTCTGGCGAATCTCCCAATTGGGACTGTTGGGAACCCAGCGGAAGGTCACGTTCTCGCTGGTGAGCTCATGTGCGGACTTGATGTAGAACTCACGGTACGGAACACCTGGCCGCTGATCTGCCCAGTACCACAGAAACCCTTTCTCTCGCCCTGGGGAACTGTACAGTGTACCCGCGGTCATTCCTGCTTCAACCCAGGTGTCCAGCTTCGGATTGTTGAGGTTGGTGAGAAGCCACTGCTCCCAGTTGGCGAACTCGGCATCTCGGTTGTCCACATGAAGACAGCCGACCGTCAGATCCGAACCGACCCCGTTCATCCACAACGGCTGCTGCTTGGATCCGATGAATCCCACAGCGTAGCAGTGATCAGAAATCGTGCACGCTGGTTGACTGGCCGCGCTTGCCTGACTGACACCCGCCGCAAACATCGAAGAAATAAGCACTAAAACCGCAGAAAATGATCGAACAGGAGAAAGAATTCGCATCGCCCCTCCTTCGCGAAGTCACGAACTTTCACCGGGTGATCCGGACGCGATCTTCCGCTTACGCAAGAGCAGAAAGCGCAGAACCCCTGCATCCCCCGAATGTTGGTTGGCCACCAACACCACACTTTGTCCTTCCTGTTGCACGCAAGGAACCGCTGACCGGGTGACAACCCAGTCAACGGATACGCCCTGCGTGCGCAGCGATTTCGAGCGGCGACTGAAAAATAAGCAGAAAATACGACCTGTCAGTGAGCAATGGCCAGGCGTTAACGGGAAGTGCGCCAAAAACATCAGCCGCACCATGCTCGACGTCGGCAAGACGCCAGACAGCACAGTGCAACTCCCCCGTTCGTCTCGCACACGCCGAGTGCGATGTCACCGCCGGACGACGAGCACCTTCCGACGCTCCCGCCTGCTGACGACGAGCACCTTCCGACGCTCCCGCCTGCTCCGGCAAACAGCACGATCCCTCCCGAATCCTGGGACACCCGCCTCCTGGCCCCGGATTCGGTAAGCTGACCCACGCCACTGGTTCGCCAGGACGCAGCCGCGTCCCGGCGAGGCAACAGGGAACCCGGTGCGATTCCGGGACTGCCCCGCAGCGGTATGTGGGAACGAAAGCTGTCACCGCGAAACGCGGTAAAGCACTGGGCGCCCAGCCCGGGAAGCGACAGCCGGTAGGCACGAGCGATACGCCCACGAGTCCGAATACCTGCCAATGGCACGCACGCCGACGGCGTGCGTGAGTCCGGGCCTCGCGGGAAGGGCACCGACCGAAGCACGACTTCCGCGTGCCCGGACTCTTCCGGCGAGCACGTGAGGATGCATTGCTGTGAACACGATCGGCACCACGATTCTCGGCTATCCGCGGATCGGCCCAGCCCGAGAACTCAAACGAGCACTCGAGTCCTACTGGTCAGGAAAAACCACCGAAGAAGACCTCCTGACCGCCGGACGGCAGCTGCGCGAGCAAACCTGGACAGCCCTGCGAGACCAGGGCCTCGACTCAATCCCGTCCAGCACTTTCTCGCTCTACGACCAGGTGTTGGACACCGCCGCCCTCTTCGGCGCTCTGCCGGACCGCTTCACCCTGCTGGGCCTGTCGCCACTGGACACCTACTTCGCCGCCGCGCGGGGAGTCCCGGACGCACCCGCCCTCGAAATGACGAAGTGGTTCGACACCAACTACCACTACCTGGTCCCCGAACTAGGCCCGGACTCCCGCTTCGCACTCACCGGCACCGCCCCGATCGACGAAGTCCGCGAAGCACAAGCGCTAGGCATCACGCCACGCCCGGTACTCGTCGGACCGGTCACTTTCCTACTGCTGGCCAAGCCCACCGAACCCGGCTTCACCCCGCTGGAACTGCTGGACGAACTACTGCCCGCCTACGCCGAACTTCTGGGCAAGCTGGCCGACGAGGGCGTCGAATGGGTCCAGTTGGACGAACCAGCCTTCGCGACAGACCGAACCACGCCGGAGTTCAACGCACTCACCCGCGCTTACCACTGGCTGGCCAAGGAAACCCACCGCCCGAAACTCCTGGCAGCCGGATACTTCGGCGGCCTCGGCCGAGCACTGGGCGTCCTGGCCCGCTCCCCCATCGAAGCAATAGCCGTGGACCTGGTAACCGATGAGTCCTTTGTGGACAAAATTGCAGCAGAAGGAGCACTGCGAGACAAGGAAGTCCTAGCCGGAGTAGTAGACGGCCGAAATGTCTGGCGCACCGACCCAGACGTCGCACTAGCCCACGCAGCACAACTGCGAGACACCGCCGCACACGTGAGCATCTCAACGTCGTGCTCGCTACTTCACGTCCCCTACGACGTGAACGCGGAAACAGACCTCGCCCCGCGCCTCAAGAACTGGCTGGCGTTCGCGAAGCAAAAGGTGGACGAGGTCGTCCTGCTAGGCCGAGCCCTCAGCGGAGAGACCGCAGACCTCACTCCAGCCCGAGCCGCGGCCGCCGACCGAGCCGGAGCCGCCGAACTCAACGACGCCAACGTCCGTGCACGAGTCAACGCACTCCGCCCAGTAGACACCGTCCGCGCGCCGTATGCAGAACGCGCTGCGGCACAACAACAATCACTGAACCTGCCCCCACTCCCGACCACCACAATCGGCTCCTTCCCGCAAACCAGCGAGGTCCGCCGAGCCCGAGCCGCACACCGCGCGGGCAAACTCGACGACACCGCCCACCGCACCGCGATGCGCACCGAAATCGACCGCGTCGTACGGCTGCAGGAAGACCTCGGCCTAGACGTCCTGGTCCACGGCGAACCCGAGCGCAACGACATGGTCCAGTACTTCGCCGAACAACTGACCGGCTTCGCGGCGACCGCCCTCGGCTGGGTCCAGTCGTACGGATCCCGTTGCGTCCGCCCGCCAATCCTCTTCGGCGATGTCTCCCGGCCACGCCCGATGACCGTCGAATGGGCGCAGTACGCGCAAAGCCGCACCGACCGTCCGGTGAAGGGCATGCTGACCGGCCCGGTCACGATCCTGGCGTGGTCGTTCGTCCGTGACGACCAGCCCCTGGCCGACACCGCACGCCAGGTCGCGCTGGCCGTCCGGGACGAGGTCGCGGATCTGGAGGCCGCCGGAATCCGCATCATTCAGGTCGACGAACCGGCGTTGCGCGAACTGCTGCCGCTGCACGCGGCGGACCGCGACGCGTACTTCGACTGGGCAGTGCCCGCGTTCCGGCTGGCCACTTCAGGCGTCGCGGAAACAACGCAGATCCACACGCACATGTGCTACTCGGAATTCGGCGACGTGCTGCCCGCGATCGACGCCCTCGACGCCGACGTCACCAGCATCGAGGCCGCCCGCTCGAAGATGGAAGTGCTCGCCGATCTGAACGGAGCGGGCTTCGGCCGCGGCGTCGGGCCCGGCGTGTACGACATCCACTCGCCGCGGGTGCCGGACCAGACCGAGATGGCGGACTTGGTGCGTACGGCGCTCGGCGCGGTCCCGGCGGAACGGCTGTGGATCAATCCGGACTGCGGTCTCAAGACCCGCGGTTACGCCGAGGTCGAGCCGGCGCTGCGGCATCTGGTCGGCGCGGCCCGGGAACTGCGCGCCGAACCTCGCTGACGCGTCCCGGTGCCGGGCAGCGCGTCCCGCTGCCCGGCACCGGTCCGAGGATCACCCGAACGGCAGGCCCGCGAGGTATTGTCAATGCGTCAATAACGCGGGACCGTGGAGGCGGCCGATACCCTGACCGGGAGGTGGTCGCCATGGCGGACGTGACCGGAAGGACGAGGCTCCCGGCGGCAGGCGGCGCGCTCGGCAAGGTCGCCCACGCCGGGAGCGACGGCGTCACGCGGCTGTCGGAGAACCTGCGCGGCCGGATGCCGCCGCTGACCGCGATCCCGTTGCCGCGCAAGTTCGACGAACGCTGGCTCGGCGCGCGCTGGCCGGTCCGCGAACTCGCGGCGCCCCCGGCGGGCAGCGGCCTGAAGCCGGTGCTCGGCGACGACGGGCCGCCGCTGATCGGCCACACGCTCGACGGGATGCGGTTCGGCCTCGACTTCAGCCTGCACCGCTTCGAGCAGTTCGGCCCGGTGTCGTGGATGGGCGTGTTCGGCCAGCGGATCGTGACCCTGTCCGGAGCCGAGGCCACCCAGGCCGCGCTCGTGAACAAGGACAAGGCGTTTTCCCAGGAGGGCTGGAAGTTCTTCATCGAGCGGTTCTTCGAGCGCGGGCTCATGCTGCTCGATTTCGGCGAGCACCACCTGCACCGGCGGATCATGCAGGAGGCGTTCACCCGCGACCGGCTCCGCGGCTACGTCGCGCAGATGGGTCCGGCGCTGCGCGAAGGCGTCGCCGCGCTGCCGTCCGGCCGTCCCCAGCTGTACTGGGCGTTCAAACAGCTGACGCTGGACGTCGCGACGCAGGTTTTCATGGGCATGCGCTCCGCCTCCGACGCCGAGCGCATCAACCGCGCGTTCGTGGCCGCTGTGCGCGCCGGTACCGCCGTCGTGCGCTATCCGGTGCCTGGCGGTCGCTGGGCCGCGGGTTTGCGCGGCAGGCGGACGCTGGAGCGTTATTTCGGCGAGAACCTGGCAGCCAAGCGCGACGCGGACGGCGACGACCTGTTCTCCGCTCTCTGCCACGCCGTTTCCGAGGACGGCGACCGGTTCAGCGACGCCGACATCGTCAACCACATGATCTTCCTGATGATGGCCGCGCACGACACGACCACCATCACCGCCAGCGCGATGGCCTACTACCTCGCGAAACACCCGGAATGGCAGGACCGCGCCCGCGAGGAGTCGCTGCGCCTCGGCGACGACCTGCCGGACCTCGACGCGCTGGAAAGCCTCGAAACGCTGGACCTGGTGATGAAGGAAGCGCTGCGGCTGCGCGCGCCTGTGCCGTCGCTGGCGCGAAAGACCACAAAGGACACTGCCGTCCTCGGCCATTACCTGCCGGAAGGCACGATGGTCGCGGTTTCGCCGACGCTGAACCACTACTCCCCCGAGCACTGGACCGATCCGCTGCGCTTCGACCCCGAGCGGTTCGGCCCGGACCGCCGCGAGGACAAAGCGCACCGGTTCGCGTGGATGCCGTTCGGCGGCGGCGCGCACAAGTGCATCGGGCTGCAGTTCGGCGGCCTGGAGGTGAAAGCGCTCATGCACGAACTGCTGCGGGCGCACCGCTGGTCGGTGCCCGAGGACTACGTCGCGAAGTGGGACTACGTCTCGCTTCCGGTGCCCGCCGACGGACTGCCCGCCCGGTTGGCCTATCGTTGACGGCCGCCGAGCGGGACAGAAAGGTCGACAGCTGGAGACAAAACTGCAGTACAAGCCACCTTCGTGTACTCAAGGTGACTTGATGTCACCAGTTGTGTAGTGCCCATCACTCGTTCAGCCGGTAGACACCCTGTTTGGTCCGTGATGCCGTGGCATCACTTGCGGCCAACTCGTACCCAGTGTGGGTCTTCGGATCCTCCGCACCGGGTCTGAGCTGGTCTTTGTCCGCGTATGAAGAGGTGGAGTGTGCCGGAGCCTGGTGCCATGCCAGGGTTGGTCGACGTCGCGCGCAAGTACGCGGCGGCGCTGACCGACACCAACGGAGTAACGCTCCCTCCCGCCGAGGTGGAGCGGATCCTGCTCGACTTCGCCGGCGAGGTCGCCGCGCGTCCCGAGGACGCGGGCGCCACGCGGCGGTTCACCGCGCTCTTCTCCTCCGCGCCGCTCGGCATCGCGCTCACCGACCCGGCCGGGAACGTCGTCGAGGCGAACGGCGCGCTGGCCCGGTTGCTCGGCACGTCCGCGGCCGCGTTGCGGGACAAGCACATCGCGGACCTCGCCGCCGGCCCGCAGGACGCCACCCGGCTGCGCACCGCGCTCGAAGGCCTGCCGCTCACCGCCGACGCGCGCCGGACCGTGCAGAGCGTGCAGCTCGGCCACAGCCGCGACGGCGAACTGACCACGAACGTCACGCTCGCGTCGCTGCCCGGCGACCGGCCGGGCACGTACTTCCCGGTGTTCATGGCCGCCGATGACGACGACCTGCACCTGCTCGGGGAACGGCTACGGCACCAGAACCTGCACGACCCGCTTACCGGGCTGCCCAACAGCGCCGCGTTCACCGCCCAGCTCGAACTCGCGCTCGGTTCGGGCGGCTCCTCCGAGATCGCCTTGCTGTACCTGGACATCGACGGGTTCAAGGTGATCAACGACGGGCTCGGCGCCGGCATGGGCGACCAGGTGCTGAAGGAGATCTCGCGGAAACTGACGGCGGTGTTCGCCGGCAAGCACGAGGGTTACGTCGCGCGGCTGTCCGGCGACGGTTTCGCGGTGCTGCTGCGCGGCCCGGAACTGACCGGGCAGGAGACGGTCCTGCTGGCCGACCGGGTGCTCGAGGAACTCAGCGAGCCGGTGTACGTCGACGGACACGGCATCGGCGTCAGCGCGAGCATCGGGATCGTCGTGCGCCCGGCGAACGAAGGCAGCCACGGCGACCTGCTGCGCGCGGCCGAACTGGCGCTGCACCGCGCCAAGGAGGCAGGCAAGGCGCAGTGGATGCTGTTCGACCCGCAGCTCGACGCACGGGACCGCAACCGCTACCAGCTCGGTGCGGTGATCGCCGGTGCGCTGGAGAACGGCGAGTTCTCGCTGATCTACCAGCCGACGGTCAAACTCGCGAAGCCGGACGAGATCGCGGCGGTGAACGCCGGACTGCTCTGGAGCCACCCCGAACGCGGCGAACTCGGGCCCGAGGAGTTCTATCCGCTCGCGCAGACCACCGGAATGACCGTGCCGCTCGGCAAATGGCTGCTGCAGGAATCGCTCGGCGCGACCGCGCGCTGGCGCGAACAGTACGGCCCCGCCGCGCCGGACGTGTGCATCCGCCTGCCGAAGCGCCTCGCCACCGACGAGGACCTGGTGCTGATGGTCAAGAACCAGCTCGACCGGCACCGCCTGCCCGCACGAGCGCTGCGGCTGTGCACCGACCGCGAGTCGATGTTCGACAGCGAGGGCGAACTGCTGGACTCGTTCAGCGTGCTCGCCGACCTCGGCGCGCAGCTCGTGCTCACGATCACCGGATCGTCCGACCTGGAACTCATCCCGCGCTACCAGCTCCCGGTGAAACACGTGATCCTGAGCGGCCCGGTCGTCGACGCACTGGCCGACCCGAACCCGGCGGAGACTGACGTGCGGCACCTGTCGCTACTGGTCACGCGAGCGAAGGAACTGGGCCTGCGCATCGGCGCGGAGGGCGTGCGCGACCACGGTCATGCCGCACGCCTGCGGGAACAGGGCGTGCTGGCAGCGCGGGGTTCGTTCGTAGCGGAGTCCGCGACGGGCGACGAGGTCGACGAAATGATCGCCCGGCACGCCAGCTGACGCTGGCGTTCGTGCGCCTATGCCGCCTGCCGGTTCGCCTCGCAGCGCTTGAACAGGTAGTAGCCCACCACTTCGCCTTTGACCGCAACGTTCTGTCCGGACGACATGAACTTGTCACGGCTCTCCTGGCCCTGCTCGACGAAGACGAACGAACCGTTGACCAGGTCCCAGCCTTCGCGGCACACGGAGTTGAGCACGTCGACAGGGTCGCTCGTCCGCTGAGTCGTCGTGCCGCCGACCATCGCGACGATGACGGCCTTCTGGTTCATTACGTCGATAGAGAACTGGAAGACGTGGTCGCCGTTCCTGAATGCCGCCCGGGCGCGCCCGGCTGGGGACTGCTCGAACGCTTGCCTTTCCTTCTCCAGTTGCGCCTGGCGTTTGCGGTCCTCCGCCGCAAGGCGTGCCTGCTCCTTCGCCGCGGCTTCCGCGGCTGCCTCTTCGGGCGTCTTCTTCTTGAGCAGCGCCACAGTTTCCTCCGCAATCGACTTCAGCCGCAGTTGACGTCCTTTCTTGTCGGTCTCAGCGGCTCAGAAGTTACGGACAGCTGATCTCTATCAGGCGACGGCCAGCACGCGCCCCGGAGGAACCGGGGCGAGCAGGGCTGGTGAGCAGGAGGGTTCAGACGGTCTCGCGGTCGTTTGCCGAGGTCGCCGCGACGACGTGTCCGGCACCCAGGCAAGATGACGTTGCCGACGACCGAAAGGTTACTCCGATGCAGCCTGGCGACCTCGCCCCCGACTTCACCCTCCCCGACGACCAGGGCGTCGAACGCACCCTGTCCGCCCTGCTGGCCGACGGCCCGGTCGTGCTGTTCTTCTACCCGGCCGCGATGACGAGCGGCTGCACCGCCGAAAGCTGCCACTTCCGGGACCTCGCCGCGGAATTCGCCGAGGCGGGCGCGCAACGGGTCGGCATCAGCCCGGACGCGGTCGGCAAACAGCGCGAATTCTCCGCGAAGCACGGTTTCGACTATCCGCTGCTGTCCGATGTGGACGGGACGGTGGCGAAGCAGTTCGGCGTGTGGCGCAAAATCCTGCCCCTGCACACGAAACGCCAGACGTTCGTGATCGGCGAGGACCGGCGGGTGCTGGACGTGATCAAGAGCGAACTGAACTTCACGGCGCATGCGGATCGGGCATTGAAGGTGCTTCGGGAGCGAGCGGACGCCTGACTACCCCGGCGAACGTACGTGAGGGGAACCCTCCGGGAATCTGATTCCCTCAGGGTTCCCCTCACGGCTTTCGACAGAAGCCAACCGCAGACTCAAGCGGCCCGCTCAAGCCGCCACACCACATTCACCCCGCTGCAAGCCGACGGAAGCCGCCCCTCGGCCTTCTCCTCCCCCACCCGCGAAAACCCCAGCCGAGCCGGAACCGCGCCGCTGCGCACGTTCTCCGAATCGTGCTTGATTAACACAAAAGTGGCGTCCAGCCGCCAAGCCAAAGACACCAGCAAAGCACTCGCCCGCGTCACATAACCCTTGCCAGTCTGGGACTTCGCGAGCCAGTACCCGATCTCCCACCCGTCCCCGCGGCGCATCAGCCCGCAGCTGCCCGCCAGTTCGTCGTCCGGCGTGAAGATCGCGTAGTTGTACTCCTCGCCGCTCTCCCACTGCGCGGCCGCGCGGGCGAGGAACTCGTCTCCCTTGGCGGAGTCGTAACCGTCGATCGCCCAGGGCATCCAGGCGGCCAGGTGGTCCAGGGATCCCACGACGGTCGCCACCTGCGCGTCGCGATGGTCCGGGCGCCAGCGAACGAGGGTGATCACACCGTCGGCGAGAGTTTCCATGCGAGCCATCCTGACAGCAGAAACGGCGGCAGGCTCGCGAATTTCGCGAAGGCCGCCGCCGTTTCCCAAGAAAACGTCAGTTCACCACGATGTCCTGCGGCACCTCGGTGTCGTTCTTCAGCGCGTCGAACAGCTGCGCCGACTTCTTCTTGTCCCAGTGCTGCGCCGAAGCGTCGGTGATCGGCATCGTCGTGGTCGTGACGCCGTCGGAGGAAATGCCGCGCATCGCGATCGCCAGGCCGACCAGGTTGTGCACGTGGTCGCCGGTGTCCATGGTCAGCGCGTCCGGCGCGGAGCCCAGCAGCGGGAAGAAGTCGAACGGGTTCAGCAGCGTCCCCGGGCTCGCCACCTGGCTCACCAGCGCGCCGATGAACTTCCGCTGGTTCGCGACCCGGTCGAGGTCCGAGCGCGGCGTCGCGGAGGCGTGCCGCATCCGGACGAAGCCGAGCGCCGACCGGCCGTCGAGCTTCTGGCAGCCCGCCTTGATGTCGATGCCGGTCATCGGGTCGCTCATGTCCTTGTCGATGCACATGTCGACGCCGCCGATCGCGTCGACGATGTTCGCGAATCCGCCGAAGCCGATCTCCGCGTAGTGGTCCATCCGCAGCCCGGTGGCCTGTTCGACCGTCTGGACCAGCAGTTTCGGCCCGCCGAGCGCGAACGCGGCGTTGATCTTGCTCGTGCCGTGGCCGGGGATCTTCACCTGCGAGTCGCGCGGCAGGCTCAGCAGCGTCGGCTTCGTCGAGTTGTCCGGGAGGTGCGCGATCATGATCGTGTCGGTGCGCTGCCCGCCCGCCTCGCCGCTGTCGCCGGTGGCCAGCCGCTCCTCGTCCTCCGCGGTCAGGCCCTGGCGGCTGTCCGAGCCGACGATCAGCCAGTTCGTGCCCGACGCGGCTGCCGGGCGCCCGGAGTAGTCGCCGATCGCGTCCACCCGGTTGATGGAGAACTCGAGATACGCCCAGATCGCGCCGACGAACAGCACGAACACGATCAGGAGCGTCATCAGGATCTTGCCGATGCTCCACCGGCGGCGACGGCGCGGCCGCGGCTGGCGGCCGCCGTACTCCGGCGGGTCCTGCCTCGGCGGTGCGGGCGGCGGAGCGGGGGCCTCGCCGCGCGCGCCCATCGGCCGGGTGCGGGCGTCGTAGGGGCTCTGCCCTCTCCCCGGCAGCGGCAGCATCTGCGCCCGCTGCTGCTGACGCGGGCGTGCGGGGGGCTGCGGTGGCCTGGGCGGCATCCGCCGCCTGCCGTCGTCGCCTCCGTACGTCATGGGCCTGTCTCCCCGATCCGGTGGGTGTGGCCGCGCAGAGTCCTGCACGGTCCTCCTGCGGTGGACGTGCGGGACCCTACGCGGGTTGTTCCGGAAGGGGGAGGAGAGGTCAGCGCGGGTCGGCGAACCCGAACTGGTGGACCTTCAGGTGCCCCGACCGGAACCCGGCCTCGGAGTAGGCGAGGTAGAACTCCCACATCCGCCGGAACACGTCGTCGAACCCGAAGCCGCGGATGTCGTCCCAGCGCTGCTGGAAGCGGTCCCGCCACAGCTTGAGCGTGCGGGCGTAGTCCTGGCCGAACTCGCGCATCCCGGCCAGCTTCAGCCGGGTGTTCTCGCGCATCCCGTCCTCGATCGCCTGCACCGACGGGATGATGCCGCCGGGGAAGACGTACTTGTGGATCCACGTGTAGGACTTCGCCGAGGCCAGCATCCGGTCGTGGTCCATGGTGATCGCCTGCAGGCCGAACTGCCCGCCTGGGCGAAGGCGCTTGCCGATCGTGGAGAAGAACGTGGGCCAGTAGGACGCGCCGACCGCCTCGATCATCTCCACGCTGACCACCGAGTCGTACTCGCCGGTGGCCTCGCGGTAGTCGCACAGCCGCACGTCGACACGGTCGGACAGGCCCGCCTCGGCGATCCGCGCGTCGGCGAGCACCTTCTGCTCCTGCGAGATGGTCAGCGACGTGACCTTCGCGCCGCGCGAGGCCGCGCGGATGGACAACTCGCCCCATCCGGTGCCGATTTCCAGCACCTCGCTGCCTTTGCGCACGCCGGCGTAGTCGAGCACGCTGTCGAGCTTGCGGTGCTGCGCCTGGGTGAGCGTGTCCCCGGGCCCGAACAGCGCAGAGGAGTACATCATCGACTCGTCCAGGAACGCGCTGAACAGGTCGTTCGACAGGTCGTAGTGCCGGTGGATGTTCGACCGCGCGCCCTCGATCGTGTTCTCCTCCGCGGACGGCTGCATGCGCTCGGCGAACCGGCGGAACCGCTGCAGGAAGGGCGGCACGAGCGTGGCGAGCCGCTCGGCGAACGGCGTCAGCACGCCGGCCAGGTCCTCCGCGGTCCAGTCGCCGACCAGGTACGCCTCGCCGAAGCCGATCTTCGCGTCGGCTCCGAGCCGGTGGAAGAACGCCGCGGGCCGGTGGATGCGCATCTCCGGCGCGTCCGGGCCGCCCGCGCCGAGCACGGTGCCGTCCGGGAACGTCACCCGCACGTCCAGCGTTTTCACCGCGTGCCGGAAGAGCGCCTCGGCCGCGCGCGCCCGCAGCGGCGAATGCGGCGGCGTGGCGAGACCGGGCCATCGGGATTCGTCGGGCACCGGCTGCGAGACCGCTGAGACCACTGTCGGATCGACTCGTGACGTGGACAAGACACTCCCTCCGAACGGGCTTTTCGAGCCCTTCCCCATGATATTCCCGCTTCGTCCCCGTCGCCCTCGCGACCGGGCCGCACCCTCCGGTTACCCCGGAATGCGCAGCCGGTCGCCGGAGGGGCGGGACCAGGCCTGACGAAGAGTCTCGTCCGTCTCGCCCACTCCGATCCGGTCCAGTGTGAAAGCACACATGAGCCGGGTCCAGACCGCGGGACGGCGGATCATCGAATGGCCCTCGCCGGCGATCTCGAACCGCGCGACCAGGTCGGTGACCTCGCGGGCGCGCGCGGCGAAGGCGTAGGACTCGGCGGGCGAGGTCATCCGGTCGCGGGTGCCGTGCGCGATCAGCACCGCGCGGCCCGCGACGGCGTCCACCGGCTCGCCCTGCGGCGTCCACGGGGCCATCGCGCACACCCCGGTCACCGCGGGATCGTCGGCGACGCGCAGCGCGACGCGGCCGCCCATGGAATGCCCGACGAGGACCACCGGGAGCCCCGGATGGTCGGCGCGGATCTGTTCCAGGGCCCAGCGCGCGTCCGGCACCGGGCTTTCCGTTCGCCCGTTCCAGCCGTACAGCCGGTTCCGCATGAGCCGGACTTCCAGCCCGTGCCGCTTTCCGGCGCGGTGCAGCGAGCGGGCCAGCGGCACCATCCGCTGGTACGCCAGCCGCCACGGCTGGACGGCCGCGGTGCTGCGTTCGGCCCCGCCGTGCAACACCAGCGCCACCGCGCGGGTCTGCCCGGGGGCCCGCCACACCCGCACAGCCGGATCCGTCCGGCCGTTCCGCCGTTTCCCGTTCACCGGCACCCCCGTTTCGATCAACTCCACGGTAATCCACCACGAAGCGTGTCCACCCGATAGATTCGGTGCCCGGACCCGCGAGGAAGGGCAGGTGTGGTGAGCGCCACGGATCTCGTGAAGAACACTTCGGACCAGCTTGCGGCGGCCGCGGAGGCCAACGCCGCGCACGTGTCCGCCGCCGCCGACCTGCTGCTGGGGGTGATCCGGGCCGACGCGCTGGTCTTCACCGCGGGCGCCGGGCACTCGCTCGCGGCGGTCGCCGAGACGTTCTACCGCGCGGGCGGGCTCGCCTGCGTGTATCCCGTGTACCACCCGGAACTGCTGCCGCTGCACGGCGCGCAGCAGAGCACGCGCACCGAGCGCCGTTCCGGGCTCGCCGAAGAGGTCCTGGCCGAACGCGCACCGGGACCGGACGACGTGCTGGTCGTGTTCTCCACGTCCGGCGTGAATCCGTACCCGGTCGAACTGGCCGCCGGCGCGCGCCGCCGCGGCGCCTCGGTGATCGCCGTGACGTCGCGGGCCTGCGTGGCCGCCGCACCGCGCCGGTCCGCCACGACGCTGGTCGAGGAAGGCACCGTGGTGCTGGATTCGCTGGTGATCCCCGGCGATGCCAGCTATCCCGCCTCCGCGCCGCGCACCGGTCCACTGTCCACTGTGGTCAATGCGTTCCTGTGGAACCTGATCCTGGCCGAGGTTTACGACCGCGGCACCGCCGAAGGGCTCGACGTTCCGTTGTGGCGCAGCTCCAATGTGGAGGGTGGGGACGCGGCGAACGCGGCTCTGCTGGCCAAGTACGAACCCCGGGTGCCCGCGCTGCGCTGACCCCTCTCCCGATGCCTGCACAAGGTCCGTGAGGGCCACCCTGAGGGAATCTGATTCCCTGTT